>NZ_PQTC01000009.1:0-187163 GCF_003850715.1 Enterobacter sp. 301B | reverse complement strand
GGCCATCATCTTTAATGGAATAACGCTTGCGTACTACGACCGAAAAACCCAGAGTGTGCTCCGGATAGACTGAAAAGTGTTACCTATGTTCCCGGTCTGATCTGTTACCTATGTATCCGGTCATACAGAAGCGCCACCGGGCATCCACATGCACAATACTAAATGTGCAGTTCCTGAAGTTTTTCTTTTGGCAGGGCCAGCTCGTCGTTGCTGTTTACACGAACATCACGTTCGATGATATGGCGGGCAATCTCCTGAGCTTCTTCCAGAGAGTGCATCTGGTAAGTGCCGCACTGGTAAACGTTCAGCTCTGGGATCTGGTTCTGCTCTTTCACCTTCAGCACGTCTTCCATGGCCGCTTTCCACGCATCCGCGACGCGTTTCTCTTCAGGCTGACCAATCAGGCTCATGTAGAAACCGGTGCGGCAGCCCATCGGAGAGATATCGATGATCTCCACGCCGTTGCCGTTCAGGTGGTCGCGCATGAATCCGGCGAAAAGGTGTTCCAGCGTGTGAATGCCTTTCTCTGGCATCACTTCTTTATTCGGCACGCAGAAGCGCAGGTCGAAAACGGTGATCGTGTCGCCGTGCGGCGTGTTCATGGTCTTCGCCACGCGGACTGCTGGTGCTTCCATACGGGTATGGTCGACAGTAAAGCTATCTAATAACGGCATACGTCACCTCCGATAGTGATTTTTTTTAAAATAAACTGAACTCTTCTACAGAATGCGCGTCTGAGTATATGAAAGACGCGCATTTGTTATCATCATCCCTGAATTCAGAGATGTATATTTTGGCCACAGCGATGTGGCCTTTTTCTTTTGGTTCAGGCCTGCTTCGCCAGAAACGCCTCAAACGATTCCGTATCCGCCCCTTCGACCTCTTTCTGACGCACAACGGACGCATCGCGCTCTGCCACAAAATCCGCTTCGCTCAGGATCTCTAACGGCTCCTGCATCAGCATCTCACGGTACTCCGCTGAGAGTGAACGCCCTGTGCCACCAATTCCCTGTTCAATCATAGAACGCAGAATACGTGCTGAGAATGTCAGTTCCGGGTTATCAAAGCTTTCAATCAGTTCGTCGCAGACCTTCTGGTAAGCTTCGCCGCCGTACACGCTATCCAGCGTCTGGGCTACGCGCTTCAGGTCATGGAACAGATCCTTCCCTACCTTAGACAGTGGGAACTGGGCCGTTTCACAGCCAATACCTAACGTCAGACCCGGCTTGCGCCCTTCCAGAATCACGCGATTCCAGTTGGCACGAGTACACAGCAGTTCGTCGGAACTCATTTCCGGCGCATCCGCCAGTACGCACCAGACCATAAACAGGTCAAGGAAGCGAACCTGCTGCTCGTCAACGCCAATCGGTGAGAACGGGTTAATATCCAGCGAGCGCACTTCAATGTATTCGATCCCGCCGCGCTGTAGCGCATCAGACGGCGTTTCACCGCTGCGCGTCACGCGCTTCGGACGAATCGGCGCATACAGTTCATTTTCAATCTGCAATACGTTGGTGTTAATTTGCAGGCGCTTGCCGTCTTTTTCGAGGCCGATTTTTTCGTACTCTTCCGACGGGGTTTTTATCGCCCGCTTCAGGCCTGCCACATATTCGTGCAGATCGTTAAACGTAATTCCGAGATTGCTTTGCGATTTATTGGTATAGCCAAGGTCGCTCAGGCGCAGCGAGGTCGCGTACGGCAGATAGTACATGCCACACTCGGTCTTCTCGAACGGCAGCGTGGTCGGTTTCCCTTGCAGGAACGATGAACAGATAGCCGGGGACGCGCCGAACAGATACGGAATAACCCAGCCAAAACGGTAGTAGTTGCGGATCAGGCGGAAGTAGCCCGCGGAGATCGCTTCTTTATCCGTTTCACCGCACTTCGCCTGCCAGAACGCCATCGGCAGAGAGAAATTGTAGTGCACGCCAGAGATCGTCTGCATCAGTGCGCCGTAGCGATTTTTCAGTCCTTCGCGATACAGCGTTTTCAGCCGTCCAATATTCGAGGTGCCGTACTGAGCCAGCTCAATCTCCTGCCCCTGCTCGATATAGCACGGCATGCTGAGCGGCCACATACGCTCGTCGCCGAGGTTGCGGGCGGTGAAGCGATGCACGTCGCGCATGATCGTCAGCATATGATCAATATCACCGTCTACTGGCGTAATGAACTCCAGCAGCGCTTCGGCGAAATCGGTTGTGATCCATTTATGTGTCAGCGCCGAGCCTAACGCCTTCGGGTGTTCCGTAGTCGCTAAGCTACCATCCGCATTTACGCGCAGCGTTTCGCGCTCAAGCCCACGCTGAATCCCCTTCAGTGCCTGAGGGTGATTTTCCAGCCAGGCCAGCGCCTGTGATACGTCCGGGATCAATTTGACCTCCCGCCTGTCAAAAAATTGTCACTCAGCATAATTGTAATGGTTGACGATTGAAGGTCGCGAATTCATTCCACCAATTAGTGCCACCACGTCATACCCTGTAGTGTTACCCATGCCAGTAAAACATAGCGTAACGCCTTGCCAAGGCACAAAAAAAAGAGCACCGGTCCCCAGGAGATGCGCATCCATCCCGCCAGCAGACACAGTAAATCGCCTATTACAGGCATCCAGCTTAATAACAGCGTGGCAGCGCCATAGCGTTTTAGCCAGCCCACTGCCTTTTCCTGCCAGCGAGATTTTTCGCGTAGCGGAAAGAAACGTCCAAGAATAACGTTAGTCAGCCCTCCAAGGCTATTACCCATTGTTGCTATTAAGACCAGCAACCAGGGCTGACTCACGCCGGACAACAGCATCGCCACCAGCACCACTTCCGAACTCCCCGGTAAGAGGGTGGAGCTTAAAAAACTGCTGGCGAATAATGAAGCGAGTGACAGCGCGTCACTCACAGTAAGCGAACGTCCACCGCCGCCATTCCGGCATCACGCGCGGCCTGAATGCCAAAATCAGCATCTTCAAACACCACGCATTTTGCAGGTGGTACACCCATTAATTCTGCACAGCGCAGGAAGGTATCCGGTGCGGGTTTGTGATGTTTAACATGATCGGCGGCAACGACGGCAGAAAAATAGTGGCGCAGGCCAAGGTGTTTGAGTAGCGCTTCAGCAATCGCGCTCTCGCTGCCCGTACCGACAGACATAGGACGACGCCCGTGCCACTCCTTGACGACGTCAATGAGTGGTAAAGGCTGCACGGTGTCTAACAGTATGGCTTTTACCGCGTCGGTTTTTTCACGCGCGAGCTGGTGCGGGTCGAGATCGGCCTGATTCAGCTCAATCACGGCCTGTGCGATACGCCAGGTGGGCGATCCGTTGAGGGCAATCATCGCCTGTAAATCGAAGCGCATACCGTAACGGCCCAGGACTTCGGTCCAGGCCTGACGATGCGTGGGTTCGGTATCCAGGAGGGTGCCGTCCATGTCGAAGATCAAACCGTCATACTGTGCGTACATCGTGCTCTCGCTAAACGATTAACAAAGCATTACTTTATCGTAAAAGGGGATTTTTGTCGCTGATTGCGAAGTGATAACAATGAGAGTGATTAAGAACTAAACATCGAAGGGGATCACAAGAAGAGATGGTGCATCCGGGAGGATTCGAACCTCCGACCGCTCGGTTCGTAGCCGAGTACTCTATCCAGCTGAGCTACGGATGCATCGGGATTTACTACTGTACTGCTCGATATTCATATCACTTCGAAAGCAATATGAAGTAATAGATGGTGCATCCGGGAGGATTCGAACCTCCGACCGCTCGGTTCGTAGCCGAGTACTCTATCCAGCTGAGCTACGGATGCATCGGGATTTACTACTATACTGCTCGATATTCATATCACTTCGAAAGCAATATGAAGTAATAGATGGTGCATCCGGGAGGATTCGAACCTCCGACCGCTCGGTTCGTAGCCGAGTACTCTATCCAGCTGAGCTACGGATGCAAAATGGCGGTGAGGCGGGGATTCGAACCCCGGATGCAGCTTTTGACCGCATACTCCCTTAGCAGGGGAGCGCCTTCAGCCTCTCGGCCACCTCACCACACAACGCCTCTTTCGAGTGCTTCGAGCAACTCGTTAAGAGCTTCTCGTCGCTGCGTGGCGCATATATTACTTTCTGGGACTTATAAGTCAAACAATTTTCCACATGCTTTTTTCGTTTGCACAATTCGCACGCAATTCGCATGTAAAAGCCGCAAAGAGAGTGTTTTATAAGCGGATTTTGCAGGCATCTTCACAGAATTGTGTTGAGAGAAGCGCGTCATTTGGATGAGATAAGATTATGAGAGTGGTCAAAAACGAAGCGTTTGAAATAGAACGGTAACTTTATGCAGGAAAAATAGCGGGAGGGTTGCGTCTCGCCCGACAGCGAGACGCGACAATATCAGTAACTGGACTGCTGGGATTTTTCAGCCTGGATACGCTGGTAGATCTCTTCACGGTGGACATATACTTCTTTAGGAGCGTTAACACCAATACGTACCTGGTTACCCTTTACCCCTAAAACTGTCACGGTGACCTCATCCCCAATCATGAGGGTCTCACCAACTCGACGAGTCAGAATCAGCATTCTTTGCTCCTTGAAAGATTAAAAGAGTCGGGTCTCTTGTATCCCGGCATTATCCATCATATAACGCCAAAAAGTAAGCGATGACAAACACGTAAAGTGTAAGCAGTCACGGCATCACATTCTGTTAAACGTAAGTTTAGCCGATATACACAAACTCAACCTGACTTTATCGTTATCGATAGCGCAGTGAGCAAGACGCCATAACGTTACCGCTATGGCGTCTGCTTGTGCTTTGTAGTTATTACAGTTTCGCGCTTACCCAGCTTTCAACGCTGGCTAATGCCGCGGGAAGTGCCGCCGCATCCGTACCACCGGCTTGCGCCATGTCCGGACGACCGCCACCTTTGCCACCCACCTGCTGGGCGACCATGCCAATCAGTTCCCCTGCTTTGACACGATCCGTCACATCCTTAGAGACGCCCGCAATCAGAGAAACCTTACCCTCTGCGACCGTTGCCAGCACGATAACCGTCGAACCAAGCTGGTTCTTCAGATCGTCGACCATGGTACGCAGCATCTTAGGCTCAACGCCCGCCAGGTCGCTGACCAGCAGTTTGACGCCCTTAATGTCTACCGCTTTGCTGGAGAGGTTTGCGCTCTCCTGCGCCGCAGCCTGTTCTTTCAGCTGCTGGAGTTCTTTTTCCAACTGACGGGTACGATCCAGCGCGACACGCACTTTCTCGCCCAGGTTCTGGCTATCGCCTTTCAGCAGCTGCGCGATCTCGTGCAGCTGGTCGCTCTGCGCATGCAGGCTGGCAATTGCACCTTCCCCGGTCACCGCCTCAATACGACGCACGCCTGCCGCCGTACCCGACTCGGAAACGATGCGGAACAAGCCGATGTCACCGGTGCGGGATGCGTGAGTACCGCCACACAGTTCGGTAGAGAAGTCGCCCATGCTCAGCACGCGAACGCGGTCGTCATATTTCTCGCCAAACAGCGCCATCGCACCTTTCTTCTTCGCTGCCTCAAGATCCATGATGTGGGTTTCGATTGGCAGGTTGCGGCGGATCTGGGCATTCACCAGGTCTTCCACCGCACGAATTTCAGACGGCTTCATCGCTTCAAAATGCGAGAAGTCGAAACGCAGCACTTTGTCGTTAACCAGAGAACCTTTCTGTGCAACGTGCGTACCCAGCACTTCGCGCAGGGCTGCGTGCATCAGGTGGGTTGCCGAGTGGTTCAGACGGATGCGCGCGCGGCGAGCTTCGTCAACGTTGGCCTGAACGCCCTCGCCCACTTTCAGAGAACCGGAAACCAGTTTGCCCTGGTGACCAATTGCCTGACCGTATTTCTGGGTATCGCTTACGCTGAAGCTGAAGCCATTGCCTTTCAGTTCGCCTTTATCGCCAACCTGGCCGCCGGATTCCGCATAGAACGGTGTTTTATCCAGGATAACAACCGCTTCCTGACCTGCGCTAATGCTGTCTACGGCTTTACCGTCAACAAACAGCGCGGTCACGTTGCTGGTCAGAGCCAGCTCTTCGTAGCCTTTAAATTCAGACGCGCTATCAACGCGAATCATCGCGTTGTAGTCCGCGCCAAAACCGCTGGATTCACGCGCACGACGACGCTGCTCTTCCATTGCGGCTTCAAAGCCTGCTTCGTCAACTTTGATGTTGCGCTCGCGGCAAACGTCCGCCGTCAGGTCAACCGGGAAGCCGTAGGTGTCGTACAGGCGGAAAGCGGTTTCGCCATCCAGCGTGTCGCCCTTGAGTTTCGCCAGCTCGTCGTCCAGCAGCGCCAGTCCGCGCTCCAGCGTACGGGCAAACTGCTCTTCTTCGGTTTTCAGAACCTGTTCAACCTGCGCCTGCTGGCGTTTCAGCTCGTCACCGGCAGAACCCATCACGCCAATCAGTGGACCAACGAGTTTATAGAAGAAGGTGTCCTTCGCGCCCAGCATGTTGCCATGACGGATCGCACGACGAATGATACGACGCAGCACATAGCCACGGTTTTCATTCGACGGGATAACGCCGTCAGCAATCAGGAACGCACAGGAACGAATATGGTCTGCGATAACGCGCAGTGATTTGTTGTTCAGATCGGTTGCGCCCGTCACTTCGGCAACGGCTTTGATCAGGGTGCTGAACAAGTCAATCTCATAGTTGGAGTTAACGTGTTGCAGAACGGCCGCGATACGCTCAAGACCCATACCGGTATCTACGGACGGTTTTGGCAGCGGCTCCATGGTGCCGTCGGCCTGACGGTTGAACTGCATGAAGACGATGTTCCAGATCTCAATGTAGCGATCGCCATCTTCTTCCGCGCTTCCCGGAGGGCCGCCCCAGATGTGGTCACCATGATCGTAGAAGATCTCGGTGCACGGACCGCAAGGGCCGGTGTCACCCATCTGCCAGAAGTTATCAGACGCGTAAGGCGCGCCTTTGTTGTCACCGATACGGATGATACGTTCGCGAGGGATACCCACTTCTTTTTCCCAGATGTCGAACGCTTCGTCATCGGTCTCATACACGGTCACCCACAGACGCTCTTTCGGCAGATTAAACCAGTTTTCACCGGTCAGCAGTTCCCACGCATATTGAATGGCGTCGTGTTTGAAGTAGTCGCCGAAGCTGAAGTTACCCAGCATTTCGAAGAAAGTGTGGTGGCGCGCGGTGTAACCGACGTTTTCCAGATCGTTGTGTTTACCGCCCGCACGCACGCAACGCTGTGAGGTTGTGGCGCGGGAATAATTACGCTTGTCGAGACCAAGGAACACATCCTTGAACTGGTTCATCCCGGCGTTGGTAAACAGCAGAGTCGGGTCATTGTTCGGTACCAGGGAGCTGCTGGCAACAACCTGGTGTCCCTTACTATGGAAAAAATCGAGAAACGCCTGACGGATCTCAGCGGTGCTCTTGCTCATAATTATCCTGAAATCAAGCTAACGAAATGTCGCAGCAGATCTGTATCTGTAAACAGTTGGACGGACCAGCTACTGGAAAAAGTGGGAATAAGATAAGTTTTCTTTAGTGGGAAGTAAAATCCCGCATGCGTTCAATCGGTAAAATTACGCCAGATATCCTGAATATCTTCCATCAGGAAGCCGCGGTAGAGCAAAAAGCGCTGGATTTTAACTTTTTCTGAAAATTCACGCGGCAGCGGCTCACCGTACTTTCGTACCGCCTGCTCACGCGCCAGTTCGCACCAGTCGATTTCACTTTCGCGCATGGCTTTTTCAATCGATTCACGGGCTACACCTTTCTGGTTCAGCTCCTGGCGGATACGCGCTGGCCCATAGCCTTTACGACCACGGCTGGCAAGAAAGCGAGCGGCAAAACGGCCGTCATCCAGATAGTGATGCTCGTAGCACCAGGCAACCACGCGGTCATAATCTTCCGCGGTGGCATCAATGTCTTCCGGACCGTTTTTGCTCATGACGGGCGCTGACAGTTTCCGCCGCAGCTCCTGTTCGCTATGGTCACGCACGGCAAGAATACGCACGGCCCGATCCAGCAAGCGTGAGTAGGCTGGTCGGCGTGATGTCGGTTCACTCATAAAAAACCTGTCGATTCAGAAATGCAAAAAGGGCCGCATCAGCAGCCCTTCATTTTTATCCGAGAGGATTAAAAGTCTTCGTTGGTTTCTTCAGCATCCGCGCCGTCGACCACGAAATCAGGTTTAGAGTCCTGGTTGCTCAGCAGGAGTTCACGCACCTTCTTCTCAATCTCTTTCGCCGCCGCCGGGTTCTCTTTCAGCCAGGAGATAGCATTCGCTTTACCCTGACCAATCTTGTCACCGTTGTAGCTGTACCATGCGCCCGCTTTTTCAATCAGCTTCTCTTTCACGCCCAGGTCAACCAGCTCGCCGAGGAAGTTGATACCTTCGCCGTAGAGGATCTGGAATTCAGCCTGTTTGAACGGTGCTGCGATTTTGTTCTTCACAACCTTCACGCGGGTTTCGCTACCGACGACGTTATCCCCCTCTTTCACCGCGCCGATACGGCGGATATCCAGACGGACAGAAGCGTAGAATTTCAGAGCGTTACCGCCGGTGGTGGTTTCCGGGTTACCGAACATTACACCAATTTTCATACGGATCTGGTTGATGAAGATCAGCAGCGTATTGGACTGCTTCAGGTTACCCGCCAGCTTACGCATCGCCTGGCTCATCATACGTGCCGCGAGGCCCATGTGAGAGTCACCGATTTCACCTTCAATTTCCGCTTTTGGCGTCAGCGCCGCAACGGAGTCGACGATGATCACGTCAACCGCACCTGAGCGCGCCAGCGCGTCACAAATTTCCAGGGCCTGCTCGCCGGTGTCCGGCTGTGAGCACAGCAGGTTGTCGATATCAACGCCCAGTTTACGGGCATAGACCGGGTCCAGCGCGTGCTCGGCATCGATAAACGCACAGGTTTTACCTTCGCGCTGTGCCGCCGCAACAACCTGCAACGTCAGGGTGGTTTTACCCGAGGATTCCGGACCGTAGATTTCTACGATACGGCCCATCGGCAAACCGCCAGCGCCCAGTGCGATATCAAGAGAAAGCGAACCAGTGGAGATAGTTTCCACGTCCATGGAACGGTCTTCACCCAGGCGCATGATGGAGCCTTTACCGAATTGCTTTTCGATCTGGCCCAGTGCTGCCGCCAACGCTTTCTGTTTGTTTTCGTCGATAGCCATTATTACTCCTGTCATGCCGGGAGAAGCAACTGCGCTTCACCATGGACTTCTGTTCTGTTGAGGCAATTATACTGTATAATCATACAGTATCAAGTATTTTGTAGAAATTGTTGCCAGAGCGTTTTTAACGCGTATTCCGTTGCCTGACGACGCACGCTTTCGCGATCGCCGCTGAAGCATTCCCGGCGGGTGATCCCTTCACCTTTTGAGGTGGCAAAGCCAAACCAGACGGTGCCGACAGGCTTCACGTCGCTGCCGCCGTCCGGCCCCGCGATACCGCTGATGGAGATAGCGTAATCTGCGCGCGCCTCTTTCAGCGCGCCAATCGCCATTTCGATCACCACCGGCTCGCTGACCGCGCCATGCTGCTCAAGCGTGGCTTCACGCACGCCAATCATCTGCGCTTTAGCCTCGTTACTGTAGGTCACAAAGCCGCGTTCAAACCAGGCGGAACTGCCAGCAATATCGGTAATTGCTTTCGCCACCCAGCCGCCGGTGCAGGATTCTGCGGTCGTGAGAGTCGCGCCGCGCTGTTTCAGCGCCAGCCCCACCACTTCGCTTAGCTGCATCAATTCATGGTCAGTCATTCTCGCTCCAGGCCTTAGAAAAACATGCAGCACAAGATAGCACTTTCTCATCAAATATGGGGATGCGCGTCGGGTTTTACGAGGGGGCTTCAGAAAAAAGCCGATGCGGGCGCATCGGCCAGAGAGACGCTTATTTCATGCTGTTAGCGAGGGTATCCACATTGTGGCGAAACGCCTTGACGTAGGTGTCCGCCACGCCGCCCTTCGCGGACAGCGCTTCCGGGTAAAGTTCACCGCCCGGCTGGGCGCCCGTGGCGGTCGCAATCTGCTTCACCAGGCGCGGATCAAGCTGGTTTTCCATAAACCAGGTTTTCACACCGTCAGCTTTAATCTGATTGATGATCTCCGCTACCTGCGCCGCGCTGGCTTCACTCTCAGACGACAGCCCCTGCGGCGCCATAAACGTCACGCCGTAGGCGCGGCTGAAATAGCCGAAAGCGTCGTGGCTGGTCAGCACTTTGCGCTTCGCCTGTGGGATGTCGCTGAAACGCTTTTTAGCCCAACCGTCCAGCTGAGAGAGATGCGCAATATAGGGTTTACCGGTAGCTTCAAGCGCCGCCGTATCTTCAGGATCGGCCTTCACCAGCCCTGAGAGAATATTTTGCGCATACAGCGCGCCGTTCGCCGCGCTGTTCCACGCGTGCGGATCGGTCACGGTTTTACCGTCCTCTTCCAGAGTGTGCGTTTTCACGCCGTCCGAAGCAACCACCAGCTGGCCTTTGAATCCGGAGGCTTTCACCAGACGATCGAGCCAGCCTTCCAGCCCCAGCCCATTGACCACCACCACGTCGGCTTTACTCAGCGCCGCGCTGTCTTTGGGCGAGGGTTCGAAAGTATGGGGATCACCGTCCGGCCCCACCAGCGTCGTCACCTTCACACGATCGCCGCCAACCTGCTGCGTGATGTCTCCCAGGATGGAAAAGCTGGTCACCACATTAAGCGTTTTCGCCATTACGCCGTGCGTCATCATGCCGAGCGCGAGCGCCACGGCTAACCCTGTACGTTTCATCGTTTCCCCTTGCGTTAAAAAAGCGCCCGCAGGCTATCCGCCAGCCTGCTGCGCGTGCCAAATAAAACGGAAATAAAGAACAATGCGCTGGCGGTCAGCACAATGGAGGGCCCGGCGGGCAGACTCACTGCCCAGGAAAGGCTTAAGCCCAGCCACGCGCAAAAAATACCGCTGATACCCGCCATCAGAAGTAACCCTGGCAGGGTGCGCACCCAGCAGCGTGCCGCCACGGCGGGTAACATCATCAGCCCGACGGCCATCAACGTGCCGAGCACCTGAAAACCGGCCACCAGGTTGAGCACCAGCAGCGCCAGAAACAGACCGTGTAACATCCCGGGCAGCCAGCGCGCGTTCACCTGCAACCACGCGGTATCGAACGCTTCGCTGACCAGCCCACGATAAAACATCGCCAGCGTGAGGAGCGTGAACATGCAAACGCCCGTCACGAACAGGGCTGACGCGCTATCCACGGCGAGAATGGAGCCAAACAGAAGATGAAGCAGATCGACATTTGAACCGCGCAGCGACACCAGCGTGACGCCCAGCGCCAGGGAACCCAGGTAAAACCCCGCGAAGCTGGCATCCTCTTTAAGGGGCGTGCGGCGGCTGACCAGCCCGGCCACCAGCGCAACGGCGATCCCGGCAATAAACCCGCCGACAGTCATTGCCAGAAGCGACATACCGCTGAGCAGATAGCCCACCGCGACACCCGGCAAAATGGCATGAGAAAGGGCGTCCCCCATCAGGCTCATCCGACGCAGCTGAAGGAATACCCCCAGCGCAGTGGTGCTGACGGAGAGCGCCAGGCAAACCACCAGCGCGCGCCGCATAAAGCCGTACTCAATAAACGGCTGGAAGAAGAGATGCCAGATCATGCCACCCTCACCCGCTCGGTTTTCCAGTGCGGCGTATCAGCATCCAGCCGCAGCGTTTGTGGGAAGTGGCGCGAGACGCGTTCGCTGTCGTGCAGTACCGCCAGCAGGGTCTGCCCCTGCATATACATCTCCAGCATCAGATCCATCAGCACGTTGCAGGTCGCTTCATCGACGCCGGTGAAAGGCTCATCCAGCATCACCAGCGGCGCCTGCTGCACCAAAACGCGGGCAAACAGCATGCGCTGAAACTGGCCGCCGGAAAGTTCATCTATGGTAGAGAACGCCATGGACGCCAGCCCCACGCGCTCAAGCGCGCCGGCAATGCGCATGCGGGTATCCCGACGAAAACTGGCAAATAGCGAGATTGCTGGCCAGCAGCCCATGCTCACCACGTCCTGCACGGTCAGAGGAAATTGCGCCTCCAGGGCGTGACGCTGCGCCAGCCAGCCCACCACCGGACGTCTCCCCTGCCAGCGAAACGTACCGCTGACGGGCGGAAGAAAGCCAGCGAGCGTTTTCAGCAGCGTGGATTTGCCGCAGCCGTTGGCCCCGACGATGGCGGTCATGCTCCCGCGTTCAATCACGCCGGACAGTGCGCGCGTAACGGGCTGGCGATCGTAACCCGCCACCAGGTCGTTCATCACGATCATGGCAACGCCACCGCCCAGCGCACGGCCAGGCCGAGAAACAGAATGAGCACCAGCGCCAGCAGCAGCCGAAGCGAGGATGAGAGAGAAAACAGGGACATGGATATCTCAATTCAATAATGTTATAACATAACAATAATGAAAGGCGATTGAGATGTAAACGGCGGGAGTGAAATGAGAATGTGGCGAAATGTTTCTGCAAACTTCCCTCTCCCGTGGGAGAGGGTCAGGGTGAGGGCATCAGGCCGCACCGTGCGGGCAGCCATGCCGGGTGGCGGCGTTGCCTTACCCGGCTTACCCGTCGGGGTAACTTACTGGCTAAACGGTGACGCTGCCGGCACACGCGCCTGAGACACCGCCAGCCCCAGCTGCCACACCGCCATCGCATAGTGCGTGCTGTGGTTGTAGCGGGTAATGGTGTAGAAGTTCGGCAGTCCGAACCAGTACTGATAACCGGTTCCGACATCCAGGCGCAGCAGGCTCACCTGGTCAACATTGCCCAGCGGCTGCGACGGCGTTAAGCCTGCCGCTGCCAGCTGCGCCACGCTGTATTTGGTTTTAAATCCGTTTTCCAGACCAAACGCCTCGCCGTTTGCCTGCACCGCCACCTGGCCGCCCGGCGTCCAGCCGTGCGCTTTGAAGTAGTTGGCCACGCTGCCAATGGCGTCTTCGGGATCCCACAGGTTGATGTGACCATCCCCGTTAAAATCTACCGCGTACTGCTTATAGGAGGACGGCATAAACTGGCCGTAGCCCATCGCACCGGCGAACGACCCTTTCAGATCTAACGGATCGTCCTGTTCGTCTCGCGCCATCAGCAGGAAGGTTTCCAGTTCAGAGGAGAAATACTCGGCGCGGCGCGGGTAGTTGAAGGAGAGCGTCGCCAGCGCATCGAGGATGCGGGTTTTACCCATAATGCGTCCCCAGCGAGTCTCGACCCCAATAATACCGACGATGATCTCCGGCGGCACGCCATAGACCTGCCACGCACGATTCAGGGCGTCTTCATACTGATTCCAGAACACCACGCCATTTTGCACGTTGTCCGGGGTAATAAACTGTTTGCGATAGCGCAGCCACGCCCCGTTTGGCCCGGTCGGCACCTGGGCCGTCGGCGCCTGCCTGTCCATCAGGCGCAGCACGTAGTCCAGACGCTTCGCCTGAGACAAAATGGCATGCAGCTGCTGGCGATCAAAACCGTGCTTGCTCACCATTTTATCGATGAACTGTTCGGCCGCAGGGTTATTCGCGAAGTCGCCGCCCATCTGCATCATATTGTGCTGCGGCTCAAGCAGGAACCCGCCGGAAGGCGCGCCCGCCGTTTGTTGAACAGCTTCAGTCCTGGGTTTGCTACTACAGGCGGACAGGAGAATAAGCGCAGGTAACAGCGCTGCATAACGACGCTTGAACATGTGGCATCCATTTAACGAGTTCGGTAAGAACCCAGTATGGTAAAGCATCCGCAACACCTCAAGGAAGCGGTACACACCTCCCCAACGCAAATCCGCGCTTTTTTCCATCGAAAATCATTCGCCCCACCAATTATCTTTCAAATTAATCCATTTTTCTTTCATTGTGAGATCTAATTAACACTTTAAAAGCTTTCAATTTGATTATTATTAGCCCCGAACAGACAAAAACAAACGCCCTACAGGAGAGAAGAATGATAGAAACCATCACCCACGGCGCCGAGTGGTTCATCGGGCTTTTTCAGAAAGGCGGCGAGGTATTCACCGGCATGGTGACCGGGATCCTGCCCCTGCTGATCAGCCTGCTGGTAATCATGAACGCGCTGATTAACTTTATCGGCCAGCAGCGTATTGAACGCTTCGCCCAGCGCTGCGCCGGAAACCCGCTGTCCCGCTACCTGATCCTGCCCTTCATCGGCACCTTTGTGTTCTGCAACCCGATGACCTTAAGCCTCGGCCGCTTTATGCCAGAGAAGTACAAGCCGAGCTATTACGCCGCCGCCTCCTACAGCTGCCATTCCATGAACGGCCTGTTCCCGCACATCAACCCCGGCGAGCTGTTCGTTTATCTCGGGATCGCCAGCGGCCTTACCACGCTTGGCCTGCCGCTCGGCCCGCTGGCGGTGAGCTACCTGCTGGTCGGTCTGGTCACCAACTTCTTCCGCGGCTGGGTGACGGATCTCACCACCGCCATTTTTGAGAAAAAAATGGGCATCCAGCTTGAACAGAAAGTCCATCTTTCAGGAGCTACAGCATGAACCGGATCCGCATTGAGAAAGGCACGGGCGGCTGGGGCGGCCCGCTGGAGTTCGACGCCACCGAAGGCAAAAAGATTGTGTACATCACCGCAGGCACGCGCCCGGCGATCGTCGACAGGCTGCACGAGCTGACGGGCTGGGAAGCGGTCGACGGCTTCAAGGAAGGCGAACCGCCGGAAGCGGAAATCGGCGTGGCGGTGATCGACTGCGGCGGCACGCTGCGCTGCGGCATCTATCCGAAGCGCCGCATTCCGACGGTAAATATTCACTCCACCGGGAAATCCGGCCCGCTGGCGCAGTACATCCTTGAGGATATTTATGTCTCTGGGGTGAAGGAGGACAACATCACGCTGGTGAATGGCACATCCGCGCCGCAAAAAGCGGCCGCGCGCGAGTACGACACCAGCAAAAAAATCACCGAGCAGAGCGATGGCCTGCTGGCGAAGGTCGGGATGGGGATGGGGTCCGCCGTGGCGGTGCTGTTCCAGTCCGGGCGCGACACCATCGACACGGTGCTGAAAACCATTCTGCCGTTTATGGCGTTCGTCTCGGCGCTGATCGGTATCATCATGGCCTCCGGCCTCGGCGACTGGATTGCCCACGGCCTCGCCCCGCTCGCCAGCCACCCGCTCGGCCTGGTGACGCTGGCGCTGATCTGCTCCTTCCCGCTGCTGTCGCCGTTTCTCGGCCCGGGCGCGGTGATTGCCCAGGTCATCGGCGTGCTGATTGGCGTACAGATTGGTCTGGGCAACATTCCCCCGCACCTCGCTCTGCCAGCCCTTTTCGCCATTAACGCTCAGGCGGCGTGCGACTTCATCCCCGTCGGGCTGTCGCTGGCCGAAGCACGTCAGGACACCGTGCGCGTGGGCGTCCCCTCCGTGCTGGTGAGCCGCTTCCTGACGGGCGCGCCAACGGTGCTGATTGCCTGGTTTGTCTCCGGCTTTATTTATCAATAAGAGGTTCCTGCCATGACCGTGATTTACCAGACCACCATTACCCGCATCGGCCAGAGCGCAGCCGATGCGCTGAGCGACCAGATGCTGATCACCTTCCGCGAAGGGGCGCCTGCGGATATCGAAGAGTTTTGCTTTATCCACTGCCACGGCGAGCTAAACGGCGAGCTGAAGGCCGGGAGCCAGCTTGAGCTGGGCGAGGCGCGCTATGCCGTGACCGCCGTCGGCGACGTCGCAGAACAAAACCTGCGCGAGCTGGGGCACATCACCCTGCGTTTTGACGGGCAGCCGCAGGCGGAGTATCCCGGCACGGTTCACGTTGAGGGGCCGGTTCCGCAGGCTGTCACACCAGGCTGTACGTTAAAATTTGTTGCGTAATTAAGGAGAAACACATGAGTCAGGTTGCCGTTGTCATTGGTGGGGGACAAACCTTAGGCGAGTTCCTCTGCCGTGGGCTTGCCGCAGAGGGTTACCGCGTGGCGGTTGTGGACATTCAGAGTGAAAAAGCCGCCCGCGTGGCGGACGCCATCAACACCGAGTTTGGCGAAGGGATGGCGTACGGATTTGGTGCCGACGCCACCAGCGAGCAGAGCGTGGTGGCGCTGGCCCGCGGCGTAGATGAGATATTTGGGCGTATCGACCTGCTGGTCTACAGCGCGGGGATCGCGAAAGCGGCCTTTATCAGCGATTTCGAACTGGGGGATTTTGACCGCTCGTTGCAGGTGAATCTGGTGGGCTATTTCCTCTGCGCCCGTGAGTTTTCCCGGCTGATGATCCGCGATGGTATTCAGGGGCGCATCATTCAGATCAACTCGAAATCCGGGAAAGTGGGCAGCAAGCACAACTCCGGCTACAGCGCGGCGAAGTTTGGCGGCGTGGGGCTGACGCAGTCTCTGGCGCTGGATCTGGCCGAATACGGCATCACCGTTCACTCGCTGATGCTGGGTAACCTGTTGAAATCGCCGATGTTCCAGTCCCTGCTGCCGCAGTACGCCTCCAAGCTCGGCATCAAAGCTGAAGAAGTGGAGCAGTACTACATCGACAAAGTGCCGCTCAAGCGCGGGTGTGATTATCAGGACGTGCTGAACATGCTGCTGTTTTACGCCAGCCCGAAAGCCTCGTACTGCACCGGGCAGTCGATTAACGTCACCGGTGGGCAGGTGATGTTCTGAGTTTAATCCCCGGTGGCGCTGCACTTACCGGGGCTACAACCCCCGTAGGCCGGGTAAGGCGCAGCCGCCACCCGGCAATTAAGGAGCCGATATGGTAACCGCATTAATCACCTTCGCCGCCCTCGCCTGGCTGTGCCAGATGGCGTTTGGCGGCTGGCAAATCCATCAGTTTAACCGCGCCTTTGACGCCCTGTGCCAGAAAGGCCGTGTGGGCGTCGGGCGTTCCGGCGGACGCTTCAAACCGCGGGTTGTCGTCGCTGTTGCGCTGGATGAAAACAATAAGGTCTGCGATTCCCTCATCATGCGCGGCATGACCGTCTTTGCCCGCCCGGTGAAAATCCAGGCGATCAACGGCATTTTGCTGCATGAATTACAACCTGATGTGATCTTCCCCCATGATTCACTCTGTCAGAATGCACTATCATTAGCGCTTAATCTGAAACATGGATAATTTCGTTGTGAAAGTTATAAACTTGCGGAATTATCATTTCGCAACGTAAGGAACGAAGCGCCTATGAAACCACGTCAGCGGCAGGCGGCCATACTTGAGCATCTGCAAAAGCAGGGAAAGTGCTCGGTAGAAGATCTGGCCCACTACTTTGACACCACCGGCACGACAATACGCAAGGACCTGGTGTTGCTCGAAAACTCCGGCGCCGTCATTCGTACCTACGGCGGCGTGGTGCTCAATAAAGACGAAGCCGACCCGCCTATCGATCACAAGACGCTGATTAATACGCACCAGAAAGCGCTGATTGCCGAAGCCGCGGTCAAATTTATCCAGGACGGCGATTCCATCATCCTCGACGCTGGCAGTACCGTCCTACAGATGATCCCGCTGCTCAGCCGCTTTAATAACATCACCGTGATGACCAACAGCCTGCACATCGTCAATGCCCTGTCAGAGTTCGACAGCGAGCAGACCATCCTGATGCCCGGTGGCACCTTCCGTAAAAAATCCGCGTCGTTTCACGGGCAGCTGGCGGAGAATGCCTTCGACCACTTCAGCTTCGATAAGCTGTTTATGGGCACGGACGGCATCGACCTCAACGCGGGCGTGACCACCTTCAACGAGGTGTTCAGCGTCAGCAAAGCGATGTGCAACGCCGCGCGGGAAGTGATTTTGATGGCGGACTCGTCGAAGTTTGGCCGTAAAAGCCCCAACATTGTCTGTAGCCTTGAAAGCGTCGATAAGCTGATTACCGACGCAGGTATCGATCCGGCATTTAAAAAAGCGCTGGAAGCGAAGGGCATCGACGTGATCGTAACCGGAGAGAAAAATGAGTGATTTTCTGTTAAACGCAGGCCGCCAGACTCTGCTGCTGGAGCTACAGGAAGCCAGCCGCCTGCCGGAGCGTCTGGGTGAGGATTTTGTTCGTGCAGCCAACACCATTATCCACTGCGAGGGCAAAGTGATCGTGGCGGGTATCGGTAAATCCGGTCATATCGGCAAGAAGATTGCCGCGACGCTTGCCAGCACCGGCACACCGGCGTTCTTCGTGCATCCTGCCGAAGCGCTGCATGGCGATCTGGGGATGATCGAAAGCCGCGACGTGATGCTGTTCATCTCCTACTCCGGTTCAGCCAAAGAGCTGGATCTCATCATCCCTCGCCTGCAAGAAAAATCGGTGGCCCTGTTAGCGATGACCGGCAAATCCCGTTCGCCGCTGGCGCTGGCCGCGAAAGCAACGCTGGATATTTCCGTTGAGCGCGAAGCCTGCCCGATGCACCTGGCACCGACCTCCAGCACCGTCAACACGCTGATGATGGGCGACGCGCTGGCGATGGCGGTTATGCAGGCCCGCGGCTTTAACGAAGAGGATTTCGCCCGTTCCCATCCTGCTGGCGCGCTTGGGGCACGTCTGCTCAACAAGGTTCACCATCTGATGCGCACGGACGATGCCATTCCTCAGGTCAAACTCGACACCAGCGTGATGGACGCCATGCTGGAGCTGAGCCGCACCGGGCTGGGGCTGGTTGCGGTATGCGACAACGACCGCCAGGTGAAGGGCGTCTTCACCGACGGCGACCTGCGCCGCTGGCTGGTGGGCGGCGGCAAGCTGGAGGCGCGGGTATCCGAAGCAATGACCCGGGGCGGGCTGACGCTGAATGCCGACAGCCGCGCCATTGAAGCCAAAGAGGTGCTGATGAAGCGCAAAATCACCGCCGCGCCGGTGGTGGACGAGCACGGCAGGCTGTGCGGCGCGATCAACCTGCAAGACTTCTACCAGGCGGGGATTATTTAACCCTTAAGCCCCAGACGTTTCGCCAGCCTGTGAAGGTTGGCGACGTCCATCTCCAGCGCCCGCGCGCATGCCGCCCAGCTGCGGTTATTCTGCTCCAGGGCGCGGGTGATCATCTGACGCTGGAACGCATCCGTCGCCTCGCGCAGGTTTTCGTTCACGCTCTCAGGTATCACTGGCTTCACGGACGGCGTCGTTTCCTCATGCAGCGCGAAATGGCGCGCATGGATAACCACTTCATCCCCCGAACGCGTAGCCCGCGCCAGCACCACCGCGCGGTGAATCGCATGTTCCAGTTCACGCACGTTACCCGGCCAGCCGTAGCTCAGCAGGTGCGTCCTCGCGCCGGGGCTTAGCACCACGCGGGAAAGCCCCATTTTGAGCCGACACTGTTCGCAGAAAAAGCCCGCCAGCAGCACCACATCATCGCCCCGCTCGCGCAGCGGCGGCACCGTGAGCGGGAACACGCTCAGACGGTGGAACAGATCGGCGCGGAAATTGCCCGCCAGCACCTCTTCGCGCAGATCGCGGTTCGTCGCCGCCAGCACGCGCACATCCACGCGTAAGCTGCGATCGTCACCCACGCGTTGAATATCGCCATACTGCAACACCCGCAGCAGTTTGGCCTGGAGCGAAAGGGAGAGTTCGCCAATTTCATCGAGGAACAGCGTGCCGTTATCAGCCATTTCGAACTTGCCGCTGCGGTTGCTGATCGCCCCGGTAAAGGCCCCTTTGACGTGTCCGAACAGCTCGCTTTCCGCCACGCTTTCCGGCAGCGCCGCGCAGTTGAGATACACCAGCGGGTTCACCGCACGGGGCGAGGCTTCGTGGATTGCTTTTGCCACCAGCTCTTTACCGGTGCCGGTCTCCCCGAAGATCAGCACGTTCAAATCAGACGCGGCGACAATCTCAATCTCTTTTTTAAGCTGCGCCATGCCCGGCGAAAGGCCAATCATTTCGGTGTGCGCCACCTGCTCAAACGCCGTCGGGCTACCCGGAAGAATATTCTGGCTCTCCAGCTGTTCTATCAGCAGGGCGTTGTTCAGCGCCCCGGCCGCCAGCGCGGCAATCAGCCGTAGCTCTTCGTCGCTGAAGGTATCGAACTGATCCGGCGACATGCCGTCGAGGGTTAACGCGCCAATCAGGTTCTGCCCGGCAAACAGCGGCAGGCCGATACAGGCGTGAACCTTCAGGCTTTCCTGGCCGGGGATCAGGCCGTCGTACGGATCGGGCAGATCGCTGTCTGCCGGGAAACGCACCACATCACCCGCACGGGCGATGGTTTCCAGACGCGGGTGGCCCTCCAGGGTAAAGCGCCGCCCGAGTACGTCCTTCGCCAGACCGTCGATAGCCAGCGGAATAAACTGCCGCCCTTCGTAACGCAGCAGCGCCGAGGCATCGCAATCCAGCACGTGGCGCAACGTGGAGATCAGCCGTTGAAAGCGGTCCTGATGACCAATACCGGTTTGCAGTTCTATGGCGATCTTCGCCAGCACATCTACGGAAAAGCTCATCTCTGCCTCACTGTCATTTTGACAACACATAGTGTCATATTGACAATTTTTAAGATAGTCAAAATGACTACCCATTAGGGAGAATCAAAACACAAATACATTATTTTCAATAAGTTAAAAAACTGGCACGCAACTTGATATATGACAGTCATCTTATTTGAAAACGCCGTATTAAGTTGAGGTTGCTATGTCTATTCTGGTTAAAAATAACATTCATTGGGTGGGTCAACGTGACTGGGAAGTACGTGATTTTCACGGGACGGAATACAAAACGCTGCGCGGCAGCAGCTACAACAGCTACCTCATTCGCGAAGGTAAAAACGTCCTGATCGATACCGTCGATCACAAATTCAGCCGCGAGTTCGTGCAGAACCTGCGCAGCGAAATCGATTTGAATGACATCGACTACATCATCATCAACCACGCGGAAGAGGATCACGCCGGGGCGCTGACCGAGCTGATGTCCCACATTCCGGATACCCCGATCTACTGCACCACCAACGCCATTGACTCCATCAACGGCCACCACCACCATCCAGAGTGGAACTTCCACACTGTAAAAACCGGCGACACGCTGGATATCGGCAACGGCAAACAGCTGATCTTCGTGGAAACCCCAATGCTGCACTGGCCGGACAGCATGATGACCTACATGACCGGTGACGCGGTGCTGTTCAGCAACGACGCCTTCGGCCAGCACTACTGCGACGAACGTCTGTTCAACGACGAAGTGGATCAGACCGAGCTGTTCGAACAGTGCCAGCGCTACTACGCCAACATCCTGACGCCGTTCAGCCGTCTGGTCACGCCAAAAATCACCGAGATCCTCGGCTTCAACCTGCCGGTGGATATGATTGCCACCTCCCACGGCGTGGTATGGCGTGAAAATCCAACCCAGATCGTCGAGCTGTACCTGAAGTGGGCGGCGGACTATCAGGAAGACCGCATCACCATCTTCTACGACACCATGTCCAACAACACCCGCATGATGGCGGACGCCATTGCCCAGGGCATCAACGAAGTGGACCCGAACGTGGCAGTGAAAATCTTCAACGTGGCGCGCAGCGATAAGAATGAGGTATTGACCAACGTCTTCCGCTCCAAAGGCGTGCTGGTGGGTACCTCCACCATGAATAACGTGATGATGCCGAAAATTGCCGGACTGGTGGAAGAGATGACCGGCCTGCGCTTCCGTAACAAACGCGCCAGCGCCTTTGGTTCACACGGCTGGAGCGGCGGCGCGGTAGACCGTCTCTCCACCCGTTTACAGGATGCCGGTTTTGAGATGTCCCTGAGCCTGAAGGCGAAATGGCGTCCGGATCTCGACGCGCTGGAAATCTGTCGCCAGCACGGTCGCGACATTGCCCGCCAGTGGGCGCTTGCGCCGCTGCCGGAAACCGCACCCGCCGCGGCTGCTGCGCCGGAAGCCGTAGCAGAAGCCGCTCCTGCCGCTGCCGACCTCGGCCCCTGCATGCAGTGCAGCGTCTGCCAGTGGATTTACGATCCTGAGCTGGGCGAGCCGTTGCAGGATGTCGCGCCGGGTACACCGTGGAGCGAGGTGCCGGACAACTTCCTCTGCCCGGAATGTTCCCTCGGAAAAGACGTCTTTGATGAACTGGCAACGGAGGCAAAATGAGCCACGGCATCGTCATTATCGGCTCGGGCTTTGCCGCCCGCCAGCTGGTGAAAAATATCCGCAAACAGGATGCTAACGTGCCGTTGACGGTGATCGCCGCCGACAGCATGGATGAGTACAACAAGCCTGATTTAAGCCACGTCATTAGCCAAAATCAGCGCGCCGACGATCTCACCCGCCAGACGGCGGGGGAGTTTGCAGAACAATTTAATCTGCGTCTGTTTCCGTACACCTGGGTCACCGATATCGACGCCGACGCCCACGTGGTGAACGCGAAAGATAAAACCTGGCAGTACGACAAGCTGGTGCTGGCGACGGGGGCATCCGCGTTTGTGCCGCCGGTTGAGGGCCGCGAGCTGATGGTCACGCTCAACAGTCAGCAGGAGTATCAGGCCAGCGAGACCCTGTTACGCGACGCCACACGGGTGATGATTGTCGGCGGCGGGCTGATTGGCACCGAGCTGGCGATGGACTTCTGCCGGGCGGGAAAATCCGTCACCCTGGTTGACCACGCGGCCAGCATTCTGTCAGCGCTGATGCCGGCAGAAGTAAGCAGTCGCTTACAGCATCGTCTGACCGACATGGGCGTGCATCTGCTGCTGAAATCGCAGTTGCAGAGCCTGAGTAAAACCGAAACCGGCATTTGTGCGACGCTCGACCGCACCCGCAGGGTGGAAGTGGATGTGGTTATTGCGGCGACGGGGCTGCGCCCGGAAACCGCGCTGGCGCACCGCGCAGGCGCAGAGATCAATCGCGGCGTGAAGGTAGACAGCTACCTGCAAACCACCCAGCCGGACATTTATGCCCTGGGCGACTGCGCGGAAATTAACGGCCAGGTGCTGCCGTTCCTGCAACCGATTCAGTTGAGCGCCATGTTCCTGGCGAAAAACCTGCTCGGCGGCAACGCCCCGGTGAAATTACCCGCCATGCTGGTGAAGGTAAAAACGCCGGAACTACCGCTGCATCTCGCAGGTGAAACGCAGCGTCAGGATCTGAACTGGGAGATTGCCCTTTCGGCTCAGGGCATGGTAGCTCGCGGCACCGATACTGTCGGTCAGATGCGCGCCTTTGTGGTCAGCGAAGACAGAATGAAGGAGGCCTTCGCGCTGCTGAAATCGTTACCTGCTTAACCCTCGTCATGCCGGGTGGCGCTCCGCTTACCCGGCCTACTTAACACCATAACGGCAAACCTTGTAGGCCCGCGCAAGCGTAGCGCCGCCGGGCAAAAACAGGGCTGCGTGGTTCAGGACCGCACCACCAGCGCGTCATAACCGCGCCAGCGGTAGTTCGCCATTGAGATCAGCCAGCAGGCGACAAACAGCCCGACCACCACAAACCCGGCGTCGCCCAGGTTATCGTTCACCGCGCCAATCAGATCCCACACGCCGCCGCTGAGGGCGAACTTGTCCATCAGCAGACCCAGCGCTTCCAGCCCGCCGATAAACAGCGCCACCACCACCGAAGTGCCGGTGATGGTCATGTTGTAGTAGAGCTTGCGCTGTGGCTTGTTAAACGCCCAGCCATAGGCGCCCACCATCAGCAGGTTATCGAGCGTATCCACCAGCGCCATGCCGCTGGCGAAGAGCGCCGGGAAGATCATGATCGACCACACCGACATCCCGCTGGAGGCGCTGGCGGCGGAGATCCCCAGCACGCCGATTTCGGTGGCAGTGTCAAAGCCGAGGCCAAACAGGAAGCCCACCAGATACATCTGCCAGCTTTTATTGACGAGGCGGAAGGTTTTGCCGAACAGCCAGTTCATGACGCCACCCTGGGCAGGCAGCGTGATGTCGCCCTGCACGGGCCTGCCGTGTTTCAGTGCCTGAAAACTGCGCCAGACGCCGCGCAGGATCACCATATTCACCAGCGCCATCGCCAGCAGGAAGGTGGCGGAGACGGCGGTGCCAATCAGGCTGCCGGTTTCGTGGAACCATTCCATATTTTTCTGAAACGCCGTGGCGGTGGCGGCGATGGCAATGGAGGCCAGCACCACGATGGTGGAGTGTCCGAGGGAAAACCATGCCCCCACGCCGGATGGGCGCTTGCCCTGCTGCATCATCTTACGCGTCACGGTATCAATCGCGGCGATATGGTCGGCATCCACCGCATGCCGCAGTCCGTAACACCAGGCCAGCAGGCTGGCCGCCATCAGCGCCGTACTGCCGCTAAAGGTGTGCCACGCCAGCCCCCAAGCCAGCAGGTTAGCCATCACCAGAGCCAGCAGCAGGCACGCTGCACGAGGTTCATTGCGTAAAAGTCGTAACATTTTAAATCCTTTGTGAACATGATCGGGCGGCAGCAACCACCGCCTGCCCGAAGGAGATCGCTCCGTCGCCTGCGGGCAGGCGCGAAGGAAAAAGAAGCGTGAAATCAGAAAGGTAATGACGAAAGCGCGCGCGTAGCAGGCGGTTGTGAAGGACACCTCCGCTGAAGCACACCGTAGAGAGCGACCGTCGGCGCGCATGCGTTGCCGCCAGTTCGCTCAGCCCTTTTGCCAGCGCATCGTGAAAGGCCCAGGCGCGCTCGCCGGGCTCCGCCCGCCAGGCCAGCCACTGCTGCCAGAACAGCGCAAGGTTATCCGTCTTGAGCGTCACCGGATGATCAACCCCTGCACAGCGTTCGGCCAGCGCCTCCAGCCGGCACGCGGCTTCGCCCTCATAGCGTTGCGTTTCAATGCCCAGCGCACAGGCCACGGCGTCGAACAGACGACCACAGGAGGAGGCCCGCGGCGCATTGATCCCGCGCGACACTGCCGTTGCCAGCAGCGGCCAGTTTTGACGCTGTACCGCCTCTGTTTCCGGGTACTGCTGCCAGTCAGGTACGAACGCCAGACAGTGGGCGAGCAAATTGCGCCACGGCTGTTTTGCCGCCAGATCGCCCCCCGGCAGCGCAACGGCTGGCAGACCGCCCAGCGGTTCGCAGTCGCGATAGTTCACCCGCAGGCACTCGCCGCCCCACAGCGCGCCATTCTCACCCATACCGATCCCATCCAGCGTCAGGGCAATAACATCCCCGCCGTCGAGCGGCCAGCCATTCTCCGCCAGACACGCTGCTGCATGCGCATGATGATGCAGCACGGTCTCAACGGGCAGCGCCTGCGCCCGGGCCCACTGTCGGGCGTGATATCCCGGATGGGCATCGCACACCACGCGCTCTGGCTGGAAGGCGTAGATGTCCTGCATCGTCGAGAGCGCACTGCGCCACTGCGCCTCTACGCCCTCGTCGCTCAGATCGCCAAAATGCTGGCTCGGCACCGCCTGGTTGCCACGTACCAGGCAGAAGGTATTTTTCATCTCCGCGCCGGTGCATAACATGGGCGAGATGTCGCGGAATCCGGCGGGCAATGTGATGGCATCCGGCACAAAACCGCGTGCGCGACGCAGCATCGCACCGTCCCGATCCATTACTGAATCATCCATCCGTTGCAGGATGTCGCGGTTGTGCAGCAGGAAGCCGTCAGCGATGTCACTGAGTTCTTCCAGCGCCTGCTGGTTGCTTATGGCGGGTGGATGGCCGCTGAGGTTGCCGGAGGTCATCACCAGCGGGCGCTGGCAGTCCAACATCAGCAAATGCTGGAGCGGGTTCGCAGGCAACATCACGCCAATTGTATTCAGCCCCGGCGCAATCTCCTCAGGAAACGCAGGAAGGCAGGCTTTTGGCGTCAGCACAATCGGCGCAGCGGGTGAACCTAACAGCGTCTGGATGGCCTCCGGCAGATCGTTCGCATGCGGGATCATCACCGCCAGCGGCTTGGTCGGGCGCTGCTTGCGTGCCCGCAATTTCCGAATCGCCTGTGGGTTAAGCGCGTCGCAGACCAGGTGAAATCCGCCCAGCCCTTTGACCGCCACAATCCCGCCGTTTTTCAATCTCTCCACCGCCGCGCTTAACGCCGATTCGCGGGTGGTGGCAGCATCCCCGGCTTGCCACTCCAGCTGCGGCCCGCAGTCCGGGCAGGCCACCGGCTGGGCGTGAAAACGCCGGTCAGCCGGGTTGCGGTACTCCGTTTCACAGGGCACACAGAGCGGGAATGGCGCCATTGACGTGGCCGGGCGGTCATAGGGCATGGCGCGGATAATGGTAAACCGCGGCCCGCAGTGGGTGCAGTTGATAAACGGGTAGCGATAACGGCGCTCGCGCGGATCGCGCATCTCCGCCAGGCACGCGGGACAGGTGGCGGCATCCGGGACGATTTGCGTATCCATCGCCCCGCTCTCGCTGTGGCGGATGACAAACTCATCCGGCAGCGTATTCCAGCTGTACGGCTGCGTTTCAACGCGATCGATGCGCGCCAGCGGTGGGCAGTCCTGGCGCAGTCTCGCGGTAAAGTCACCCCCACTACCCGCGAGACGCACCAGGACACCCTCTCCGTCGTTGCACACGTCGCCCGCCAGCCCCAGCTGGTGTGCAAGCTGCCAGACGAAGGGACGAAATCCTACCCCCTGCACCTTGCCGCGCACCCGAAGCTGTACGCCGTTAACGCGCATTGCAGCTTAAAACAGCAGCGATGACGAGGTGTCGAACGCCGCACGGCGGCGTTTTTCGGCACTCATCTGTTCGAGCTTATCGCGATCGACGCAGACCAGCGCATGCGTCGGACAGGCTTCCATACACGCCGGACCGGCGTCGCGGTGGTAGCAGAGGTCACATTTATTGGCTTCGGCTTTCTCCGCGCGCACGCTGAGCCCGATACCGCTGTTGCGCACCACCGGGCGAACGACCACCTCCATCGCGCCATACGGACACGCCACCACACAGGTTTTGCACCCGATGCAGCGCTCCTGCATCACATGCACGAAGCCTTTCTCGCGCTTAATCGCCCCGTTCGGACAGACGTTGGCGCACGGCGCGTCTTCGCACTGGCGACAGATAGCGGCAGTGGAAATATTCACGCCTTTAATGACGTGGATGCGCGGCAGGAAGGTATCGGGGGTCAGGGAGGCGCAATCCTGCTCCGCCTGATGGGAAACCACGCACGCCACTTCACAGGTACGGCAACCAATGCATTTGCTGGCATCGGCCATAATAAAACGGTTCATCTGCTTCTCCGGCATAACTGTTATGCGCGAAGCTATTCATAAACCGTGCCAATATTTAATGCATTGATTTTGAAGATAAATAAAAAAGAAGAGGATCTGTCATCGTCATTTGTGACGATGACAGATGTCGACGTCAGCGATGCGGGCCGTCAATGACGGAGCCGCGCAGGATAAGCTCGCCGGAAAAAGTTTGCTGAGGCTTAAACTCACCGCCGTCGAGCATGAAGATCAGGCGGCTGATGGTCTCCTGGATCATCTCCGTTACCGGAATACGCACGCTGGAGAGGGACGGCACGATATAGGGCGCGATTGCCACGTCGTCAAAGCCGATGACGGACACCGCGCCCGGCGTGGCGACGCCGCTCTCGTGCAACTGCCTGATGGCACCAATCGCCATATCGTCGTTACTCGCCACCAGCGCGGTAAACGTTTCGCCGCGGGTGAGCAGCTGAGAGACCGCCGCCGCGCCGCTGGCCGGGCTCCACTTCCCTTCGGCGATCAGCGCGTCACGCAGGGCAATGCCGTGTTGCGCCAGCGCGTCCTTGTAGCCGGAAAGACGCTCCACCCCGGTGGGGGAATCCAGCGAACCGGTGATAAACGCAATCTCCCGGTGGCCTTTCGCGATCAACTGCGATACTGCGTCCTGACACGACGCTTTATGATCGGACCAGACGCTGTGGCTGCTGTTTTTCCGCAAACGGCGGTTGAGCACCATAACCGGCTGCTCGCATTTCTCAATAATTTCGTCCAGCGCTTCCACGCTCAGAAAACGCGGGTAGATGATCACCGCGTCGCAGCGCATGTCGAGCAGGTACTGGATCGCCTCGCGCTCCTCTTCGGCGCTGTGCTTGCCGTCCGCCAGGATCAGCTGACGCCCCTTCTCTTCCGTCATCCGCGCGGCGTTAAACAGCAGCTCGCTAAAGTAGACCCCATGGTACAGGGTGTTTGTCACCACCAGCCCCAGGGTCTGGGTGCGTTTGGTCGCCAGGTTTCGCGCCAGCAGATTGGGGCGATACCCGCTCTCTTCGATGGCCTGAAACACGCGGTCTTTCGTCTCCTGGCTGACGTAACCGTTCCCCGACAGCACCCGGGAGACCGTCGCTTTCGACACGCCTGCCCGCTTCGCCACTTCCAGCATCGTGGTCATAGTGTTATTCCATTCAAAACCGATGAGCCGCAGTGTACTTCACCGCAGAAAAATTGTCGCAGCGGCGTTATCACGCTTTTTACGGCCACGAGTGATCGTCATCACGAAACGAAAAAATGCATAAAAAGTGGTCTTGTTTCATTAAAAGAAACTCATGATGATTATGTGAAACCGGTTTCCTACACTTCTCACAACGATAACAGGATCACATCCGATGGCAAAAAATTACGCTGCGCTGGCAAATGACGTGGTTAGCGCGCTGGGCGGTAAAGAGAACATCGTCGCCGTCACCCACTGCATGACGCGCCTGCGCTTCGTTCTGAAAGACGAAAGCCTTACCGACGCCGCGCGTCTGAAAAGCATCAGCGGCGTGCTCGGCGTGGTGCGCAACGACAACCAGTGCCAGGTGATCATCGGCAACACCGTATCCCAGGCATACCGTGAAGTGGTGAGCCTGCTGCCCGCCAACCTGCAACCTGCCGTAGCGGAAGGTCCACAGAAGCTTACGCTGCGCCGGATTGGCGCCGGGATCCTCGACGCGCTGATCGGCACCATGTCTCCGCTGATCCCGGCGATCATCGGCGGGTCGATGGTCAAGCTGCTGGCGATGATCCTTGAGATGACCGGCGTGCTGGGCAAAGGTGACCCGACGCTGACGATCCTGACCGTTATCGGCGACGGCGCGTTCTTCTTCCTGCCGCTGATGGTGGCGGCTTCCGCAGCGGTGAAGTTCAAAACCAACATGTCCCTGGCGATAGCCATTGCGGGCGTACTGGTTCACCCGAGCTTTATCGAGCTGATGGCGAAAGCGGCGCAGGGCGAGCATGTAGAATTTGCCTTAATTCCGGTGACGGCGGTGAAATACACCTATACCGTTATCCCGGCCCTGGTGATGACCTGGTGCCTGTCGTATATCGAACGCTGGGTGGATCGCATCACCCCGGCGGTGACCAAAAACTTCCTCAAGCCGATGCTGATCGTGTTGATTGCCGCCCCGCTCGCCATCGTGCTGATTGGCCCGCTCGGGATCTGGATCGGTAGCGCCATCTCCGCGCTGGTCTACACCATTCACGGCTATCTGGGCTGGCTCTCCGTTGCCATTATGGGCGCGCTGTGGCCGCTGCTGGTGATGACCGGGATGCACCGCGTGTTTACGCCGACCATCATCCAGACCATTGCCGAAACGGGCAAAGAAGGGATGGTGATGCCGTCGGAAATCGGCGCCAACCTGTCGCTCGGCGGTTCATCGCTGGCAGTGGCGTGGAAAACCAAAAACCCGGAGCTGCGCCAGACGGCGCTGGCGGCTGCGGCCTCCGCCATCATGGCGGGGATCTCTGAACCGGCGCTGTACGGCGTGGCGGTACGCCTGAAGCGTCCGCTGATTGCGAGCCTGATCAGCGGCTTTATCTGCGGCGCGGTAGCGGGCATGGCCGGTCTTGCCAGCCACTCCATGGCGGCGCCGGGGCTGTTCACCAGCGTGCAGTTCTTCGACCCGGCCAACCCGATGACCATCGTCTGGGTGTTTGGCGTGATGGGTCTGGCGGTGGTGCTGTCGTTCGTGCTGACCCTGCTGTTAGGGTTTGAAGATATCCCGGTAGAAGACGAAGCCGAAAAAGCACGCGCCCTGCAAACCGCACCGGTACAGAACAAAGCAGCAGAAGCATAAACTGAAAGCGAGGTAAGAATGTCTGTTTTTCCACAAGGATTTTTATGGGGCGGCGCGCTTGCCGCCAACCAGAGTGAAGGTGCTTACCGTGAAGGCGGCAAAGGACTGACGACGGTCGATATGATCCCCCACGGCGCAAACCGTCTGGCGGTAAAAGTCGGCAAGGAAAAACGGTTTTCGTTGCGTGACGACGAATTTTACCCGAGCCACGAGGCGATTGATTTTTACCATCGTTACAAAGAAGACATTGCCCTGATGGCGGAGATGGGCTTTACGGTGTTCCGCACCTCGATTGCCTGGAGCCGCCTCTACCCGAATGGCGACGAACCGTTGCCAAATCAGGAGGGCATTGCCTTCTACCGCGCGGTGTTCGAGGAGTGCAAAAAGTACAACATCGAGCCGCTGGTGACGCTCTGCCATTTCGACGTGCCGATGCACCTGGTGACGGAGTACGGCTCCTGGCGCAACCGTAAGATGGTGGATTTCTTCGCCCGCTACGCCCGCACCTGCTTCGAGGCGTTTAACGGGCTGGTGAAATACTGGCTGACCTTCAACGAAATCAACATTATGCTGCACAGCCCGTTCTCCGGCGCGGGGCTGGTGTTTGAGGAAGGGGAAAACGAAGACCAGGTGAAATACCAGGCCGCGCACCACGAGCTGGTGGCGAGCGCGCTGGCGACCAAAATCGCCCACGAGGTGAACCCGGAAAACCAGGTCGGCTGCATGCTGGCGGGCGGTAACTTCTACCCCTACTCCTGCAAGCCGGAAGACGTGTGGATGGCACTGGAGAAAGATCGCGAGAACCTGTTCTTTATCGACGTGCAGGCGCGCGGCAGCTATCCGGCCTACTCCGCCCGCGTGTTCCGCGAGAAAGGGGTGGTGATTGTGAAAGACCCCGGCGACGACGACCTGCTGAAAAACACCGTCGACTTTGTCTCGTTCAGTTATTACGCCTCGCGCTGCGCGTCGGCGGATATGAACGCGGGCAACACCAGCGCGGCGAACATCGTGAAGTCCCTGCGCAACCCGCATATTCAGGTGAGCGAGTGGGGCTGGGGCATCGACCCGCTCGGGCTGCGCATCACCATGAACATGATGTATGACCGCTACCAGAAGCCGCTGTTCCTGGTGGAAAACGGCCTCGGGGCGAAGGACGTCATTGATGAAAACGGCGAGATCAACGACGACTACCGCATCAGCTACCTGCGCGAGCATATCCGTGCGATGGGTGACGCGATTGAGGACGGCGTCCCGCTGATGGGCTACACCACCTGGGGCTGCATTGACCTGGTCTCGGCCTCAACCGGGGAGATGAGTAAGCGCTACGGGTTTGTCTACGTCGACCGCGACGACGCCGGGAACGGCACGCTGGACCGCAAGCGCAAGAAATCGTTCTGGTGGTATAAGAAGGTGATTGCGAGTAACGGGGCGGATCTGGCGTAGCCTGTTTTGCCGGGTGGCGGCGTTGCCTTACCCGGCCTACAAACTGCTCGATGCGGTTTTCACCCTCTCCCCTCTGGGGAGAGGGCCGGGGTGAGGGGCTGAAAACCCCCGTCCCCAACCCACCCGGCAAGCCGTGAATACACCACGTCCACCGCCTCTTTCACCGGCGGCGTCATCGGATAATAAAACCCGACGATGTCCGGCTGAATGCCCAGAAACAGCACCTCACCCACGTCGTCTTTAATCTGATCCACCAGGTAGTTCAGCGGCATGTTGTGGGTGGTCATCATAAACATCTCGGCGATGTCGTCCGGGTCAATCAGGCGGATCTCGCCGGGGTTGAGCCCCATATCGGTGGCATCGACGATTAACAACCTGTCCGGGCGCAGCTCGCGAATGGCCACCACGTCGTTTTCCGGCGCGCTGCCGCCGTCAATCACCACCCAGTTGCCCGGCGGGTTCGCGGCGCACATCTCCGCCAGCAGCGGGCCCGCGCCGTCGTCGCCCATCATGCTGTTGCCGACACACAGTAAAACGTCAGTCACGTAATCTCCTCACCATCAGGTAGATGGCGCTCTCCTGATGAATATCGTGCAGCATGCAGAGCAGCGTTTTGCTCCACGCCTGCTGCGCCGGGGTTTGTACGCTCAGCGCCGCGTCAAAGGCGTTGGCGAGCATCGTGATATGGTTGGCGTCTATAACGATCTCGCCGTACTTCGGCACGCCCTCCATTTTGCGCCGCGCCACGCTGCCCTCCTCCAGCGTGGCGATCCACGCCAGGTACTCGGGCCACGGGCAGCTTAGCGCCGCCTCCAGGCAGTCGATCACCCCGAGGTGGTGCCCAATCGCCAGGCTGTAATAGACCACCTGCTGCGCCGCATCCGGCGTGGCATCGTTCTCATCAATAAACTTACGGCTCAGCTGGCTGAACACCACCGTTTCACTCATCGGATACGCGCCTCATCCACAATACTGTTCAGGTTTGCCACGATCTCATTGAGACGCGGATCGTTCTCGGCCTCCAGCCAGCGCGCCACCTGATGGTCGCCCTGGCTCAGCAGGCGCAGATAATCGTCGGCAATCTGACGGCCATAGCGGTACCCCGCCAGCCTGCGCGCCGTGCGGTCGATCTTCACCCGCAGCGGCTGCACCATATCCGGGTGCAGGAGAGTGGCTGGCTGGTTGTCCAGCTCGCCCGGCTCGCGGGCGTGGATCTTCTGCTCCAGCAGGCCGAGCGCCATGGCAAAACCGTACAGCGTGGCGGCGGGCGTCGGCGGGCAGCCCGGAATGTAGACGTCCACCGGCACGATTTTGTCGGTGCCGCCCCAGACGCAGTAAAGATCGTGGAAGATGCCGCCGCTGTTGCCGCAGGCGCCGTAGGAGATGCAGATTTTCGGATCCGGCGCAGACTGCCAGGCGCGCAGCGCAGGCGAGCGCATCGCGCGGGTGACCGCGCCGGTGAACAGCAGGATATCCGCGTGGCGCGGGGACGGCACCACTTTGATGCCGAAGCGTTCGGCGTCAAACAGCGGCGACAGGGTGGCGAAGATTTCGATCTCACAGCCGTTGCAGCCGCCGCAGTCCACGCGATAGACGTAGGCCGAGCGTTTGATTTTTTTCAGCAGCGACGCCTTCATGCTGGCGATGGACTCCTCCACCGTCAGCGGTACCGGAATGCCGTTAGCGTCGCGCGGGCCGAGTAAGTTTTCCATCAGCTGGCCTCTCTCATATGACGGGTTAAATCGATGCGGTCAGACGGCAGCAGGCATTTCTGACGTTTGCACTCCGGGCAGGTTTCGAAGCTTTCACGGTGATGCTCCGCACGCACGTCGCCGTTGTGCTTCAGCAGCGCGATGGCGTAGTCGATCTCTTTTTGCACGGCGAACGGACGCTTGCAGACGCGGCAGTTGCACAGCGCAAAGCGCGACTGCTGGAGGAAATCCTCTTTTTTCCACACCGCCAGCTCGTACTCCTGAGACAGGCGAATGGCTACCGTCGGGCAGACCTCCTCGCAGCGGCCGCAGAAGATGCAGCGCCCGAGGTTAAATTGCCAGGCCAGCTCGCCGGTTTTCAGGTCCGTTTCCACCGTTAAGGCATTCGACGGGCAGGCGTTGACGCAGGCCGCGCAGCCGATGCACTGCTGCGGGTTGTGCTCCGGCTTGCCGCGAAAGTTTTTATCCACTGGCATCGGCTCCAGCGGATAACTGCTGGTCTGCGCGCCGGTTTTGATCACTTTTTTGATAAAGGTAAACATGACGAGTCCTTATTTCAGCGGCGAGTTCTTACGCTCGATGCTGTAGCGCTCAAGCTCTTTGTAGGGCACCACCTGGCTTTTCTTCTTGCGCACGTCCACGACGGTCATGCGGTCGGTGCAGGAGTAGCACGGATCGAGGCTGCCGATGATCAGCGGCGCGTCAGAGACGGTGTTACCGCGCAGCATGTAGCGCAGGGTTGGCCAGTTGGCGTAGGTCGCCGCACGGCAGCGCCAGCGGTAGAGCTTCTGGTTGTCGCCGGTCATGCTCCAGTGAATGTCATCCCCGCGCGGCGCTTCGGCGAATCCGAGGGCAAAGCGGTTTGGAATGTAGGTGAAGCCTTCCACCATCAGCGGGCCGCCCGGCAGGTTATCAAGGCCGTAGTCGATCATGTTCAGCGCGGTAAACACCTCGTTGATGCGCACCTTCAGGCGGGAGATGACGTCGCAGCCCTGCTCGCTGTGCACGGTCATCGGCAGCAGGCCGTAGCCGACGAACGGGTGATCGGCGCGGGTGTCGCGGGCGTGGCCGCTGGCGCGCACCATCGGGCCGACGTTGCTGAAGTCGCGGGCGATTTCAGGGTCAAGACGACCAATCCCGACGGTGCGCTGCTCGATGTTTGGCGTGCTGAGCAGCATGTCCACCAGCTCCTGCACGTCGCGGCGCATCTGCTGCGCCAGCTGGCGGGTCTGGATCATGTCGTCTTTCAGCAGGTTGCGGCGGATCCCGCCGATCAGGTTCAGGCCGTAGGTTTTACGCGCCCCGGTGAGGATCTCCGCCATCTTCATTGATGCCTCACGCACGCGGAAGAACTGCATAAACCCGGAGTCAAAGCCGACGAAGTGGCAGGCCAGGCCGAGGTTCAGCAGGTGTGAGTGCAGGCGTTCCACCTCCAGCAGAATGGCGCGGATCATCTGCGCGCGTTCCGGCACCACGATCCCCATGCCGTTCTCCACCGAGGTGGTGTAGGCGGTGCTGTGGGCAAAGCCGCAGATGCCGCACACGCGGTCAGAAAGAAACGTGACTTCGTTGTAGCCCATGCGGGTCTCCGCCAGCTTCTCCATGCCGCGGTGGACGTAGAACAGGCGGTAGTCGGCGTCGATAATGTTTTCGCCGTCGACGAACAGGCGGAAGTGGCCCGGTTCGTCGGAGGTGACGTGCAGCGGGCCGATCGGCACCACATTATTCTTCTTGCTGCCCAGCTCGTTGATGAACTCGTAGGTTTCGCTGTCGGTTGTCGGGGCCGGACGCTGGCGGTAGTCCATGCTGTCCTTGCGCAGCGGATAGAGTTCATCCGGCCAGTCGTCCGGCAGCACCAGACGACGCTCGTCAGGCAGACCAACCGGCACCAGGCCGTACATGTCGCGCACTTCGCGCTCGCCCCAGACGGCGGCGGGTACGCGCGGCGTGACGGACGGGTACTCCGGCTTGTTCGGGTCAACTTCGACGCGCACGGTGAGCCAGCACTTCTCGCCCTGCTCCATCGACATCACGTAGTACACCGCATAGTTGCCGCACAGCTGACGCTCGTCGTTGCCGAACAGCACCGACAGCCAGCCGCCCTGCTGGTAGTAGAGAAACTCCACCACTTCCGGCAGATAGTTCACCTTAATGGTGACGGTTACCTGGTCTTTGGTTTGCCAGGACTCCTCCAGCACCACGCCCGGGAAAGCCTGATGCAACGCGGCGAGATACTGCTGACCTTTCTTTTCTTCAGACATAAACACTCTCTTTAATCACGCCACCAGCAATGAGACGAACGCTAAAAATGCAAAACCAAAACCAGCCCAGGTAATGCGTGACGTTTCGACAAAACGCAGGCGCGCCATGCTGTTTTCAAATAGGGCAATCACCAGCACGCCGATAAGCAGCTTGAGCGCAGCCACCACAACGGCCAGCAGCAGGCCGCCCGCAGAGAAGTGCGTCATCTGCCCCCACGGGAAGAAAACGCCGACGAACATCTGCAACACCACCAGCTGCTTGAGGCTGATGCCCCACTTCAGCACCGCAAAGCCGTAGCCGCTGTACTCGGTGAGTGGCCCCTCCTGCAATTCCTGCTCCGCTTCCGCGAGATCGAACGGCAGCTTGCCCATCTCGATAAAGGTGGCGAACGCGCAGGCGCAGAGCGCCAGCACCAGCGGGAGCGAACGTGAAACCGGCCAGTGGTAAACGGTGTCGGTGATGAAACTGATGTGGGTCGAGCCAGCAACCTGCGCGGCGACCCACAGCCCCAGCAGCAGAATTGGCTCAACCAGCACGCCGAGCATCGCCTCACGACTGGCGCCGATACCCGTAAACGGGCTGCCGGTGTCCAGGCCCGCAATCGCAAAGAAGAAACGCGCGATGGCGAAGAGGTAGATCAGCGTAATCAGATCGCCAAGCACGGGCAGCGGCGAGCCCACCGTCACTACCGGCAGCGCGGTGGCGATGGTCAGCATCACGCCGACCATCACGAACGGCGTCAGGCGGAACACCCAACCTGCGGCATCCGGCGCGACGCTCTGACGGGAGAGCAGCTTGAAGAGATCGCGGTACTCCTGGAGCACGCCAGGCCCGCGACGGTTGTGTAGCCGGGCGCGCGCCACGCGCGTGATGCCCGACAGCAGCGGCGCGGCGGCAAACAGCACCAGCGCCTGAAGAATTGCCAGTAACAAACTCATGTCAGGCTCCTCGTGAAATGACAATCACCACCAGCACCGCCAGCTCGATCAGCGCCAGGCGGCGGAACAGCACGGGCACGGCGGCACTCTGCCAGCCCGGCACCCAGCCCACCGGGTTCAGCCAGTGGCGCAGCTTCAGCACGGCGGCGAAGTTCTCCTTCACCGGCATGGCGAAACCGTGGGCGGTGATGACCATCGACTGCTCGTGTTCGTAGCCGCAGGCCCACGCCGCGTCGCGCGAGCGGGAGGCGAGACGGTCGCGTCTGAAGAACAGCATCAGCACGAACGGCAGGAGCGGCGCGGCAATCAGCAGCAGCGCCATCATCGGCTGGGACACGACGGTATGCGCCGTAGCCAGCGGCAGCGGAATGGCGTGGCCCAGAAGCGGCAGCAGCCACGGCGCGGCAACCCCACCTGCGATACAGCACAGCGCCAGCGCGACCACGCTGGTGGCCATCAGCACCGGGGCGCAACAGGCGTTTTCCGCTTCGCGGGTGCGCGGCGCGCCCAGGAAGGTGACGCCGTAAACCTTCGCCATACACATCACCGCCAGCGCCCCGGTAATCGCCAGCCCAACCGCCAGCAGCGGGCCGAGCAGCCGCGCGATAAACGCGTCGCTCTGGCCGAGCGCGAAGAAGGATTGATAGATCACCCACTCCCCGGCAAAGCCGTTCAGCGGCGGAAGCGCGGCCATCGCCATCAGCCCGACCAGCATCGCCAGCGAAATGACGGGCATTTTTTTGCCAATCCCGCCGAGCTTTTCAATATCGCGGTGCCCGGTGCGGAACCAGACGCTGCCCGCCCCGAGGAACAGGGTGCTTTTAAACAGGCTGTGGTTGATAAGGTGATACAGACCGCCAATAAACCCGGCGGCAATCAGCGCCGGCTGGTTGAGCGCCAGCCCGCTGACGCCCGCGCCCATGCCGAGCAGGATGATGCCGATATTCTCCAGGGTGTGGTACGCCAGCAGGCGCTGGATGTTATGCTCCATCAGGGCGTACAGCCCGCCGACAAATGCGGTGATCATCCCCGCAATCAGCAGCGCCACGCCCCACCACAGCGGCGGCTGGCCGCCCGTCAGGGTTATCGTCAGGATGCCGAACAGACCGACCTTCATCACCACGGTGGAGAACAGCGCGGCAGCCGGGGCCGAGGCATTGGCATGCGCCTGCGGCACCCAGCCGTGCAGCGGGATAATCCCGGCCAGCAGGCCAAAACCGACTACGCCCAACAGCCAGACGTCATTCCCCAGCGGCTGGCCGTTAAGCACGGCAAAGTCCAGCGTGCCGAAACGCTGCCACACCAGCCAGCAGGCCAGCGCCAGCAGCAGCGTGCCGAGTCGTCCGAGCGCAAACCACAGCTTGCCGGAGGCGCTGCATCCGGTCAGGAACACGCCGCACAGGGCCATGATTTCAGCCATCACCACCAGCGCGCCGAGGTTGCTGGCGACAACAGTGCAGACCGCGGCGGCCATCAACAGGTTAACCAGCAGGCCGTTGGCGTTGGTGTGCTGATGGCGGTGCCAGTCGATATTAAACAGGCTGATAAACAGCCCACACAGACCAAAGGTGACCAGCCAGATGGCATTTAGCGGCGTAAGCTCAACGGCGTGGTGGATCAGCGGGATGAGGGTGTCGACGGATTGGCCGTCGATCAGGACAACGCCGCCCGCCGCCAGCGTCATCAGGCTGCCGACCGCTCCGCCGATACCGGCGATCCAGCCGCTCAGCGTTTTATGGAAGGAGAGGAGCAGCGCCAGGACAGCGGCGGCGGCAAACCAGGCCACGCCGCTGGTCATCATAACTATCGCGTTCATTTCGCCCCCTCGTTAAGCGCCCGCAGCAGCGAAAGATCGCCGACGTCAGTATTGATGGTCAGCTCGCGCTTGCGTTTGCTGGTGCGGGCGATGTCGCGAATATTAACCAGAATTAACGCTTTGGTCGGACAGGTGCGCACGCAGGCCGGACCTTGTTCATCGAAGCTGCACAGGTCGCACTTCACCGCGACGGCGCGAATGCCCGGCACCCAGTCCAGCAGCGTGCTCACGCGTGCCGGTGCCGGCGGCGCAGGCGGCGCTTTCGGGGTGTTGGCATTCGCCGGAATATGCAGCGGACGGCTGCCGGAAAACTCAATGGCACCAAACGGACAGGCGATGCCGCACAGCTTGCAGCTCACGCACAGGCTTTCGTTCAGCTGTACCGCGCCGTCAACGCGGGTGATGGCATTGACGGGACAGACGCCCGCGCATGGCGCGTCTTCACAGTGGTGACAGAGCTGCGGGGCAGACTCTTTCTCATTACGCATGACGCGCAGGCGCGGCATGGACTGTAGCCCGTGCAGGCGGTGTGTTTCCGAGCACGCCGCCTCACAGGTTCGACAGCCAATACAGACCGTCGAGTCAGCAATTACAAAACGGTTCACCGGGTCATCCTCTGGTGATGGTCATTTTTGACGAAAAAAACTGTCTTATCGACACTTCTCGACACTCGCTCTTCAGGCCACGTTCGCGGAGGATTTTCCGTCGATCAGCTGTTTCAGATTGATCGGCTGATCGTGCTCAACGGCAGCGTAGAGGCCGTTATAAACCGGCGCGATTTTCTCCAGATAGTGCTCCAGCACCTGCTGGCGATCGCGGGTGCTGACGTGACCGTCCACCATGCCGTCGGCCATCAGTTGAGCTTTCGCAATACACTGTTTTTCACCTTCTTTTGTCTCAACGTAATACTCAATGGTGTGGCTGTTGAAGCTCTCCGCCAGGGTGACAAAAATCGTGAAGTGTCCAAACAACACAAAGCGCATATCCCCCTGCGCCGCGCAGCTCATGGCATGGTGCAGACGGGCTTTTGACAGGGTGATCCCCTGAATCAGAGAGTTGCAGTAGAGGTGCCACTGATCCTGAAGCTGCTGATGACGTTGCGCGATGTAATCCGCTTTTTCGCTAATTTCCCAAATAGTCATAAAAGGTATCCGGTTAATGGAGTTAGCGGCTGTTAAGCAGATTTCGTGCCAGTTTTTAATTTATTGATTTAAATGGATTTTAAAGAGATGCGCACTGTCACCGCCGCGGTGTCGACGTGTCATTTCGACAGCGTTGACATCGTCACGCCGTAACGCAAATCAAGCTGGCACTGTTATTGCATTAAAGGGGCAATTCATTAAGGAGGCGTCATGCACGAAATCACCCTCTGCCAGCGGGCACTGGAACTTATCGAACAGCAGGCTGTGCAGAACCATGCGAAGCGCGTGACCGGCGTCTGGCTGAAGGTCGGGGCGTTTTCCTGCGTCGAGACCGGCGCCCTCACCTTCTGTTTTGAGCTGGTGTGCCGCGGCACGCTGGCGGAGGGTTGCGCACTGCATATCGAGGAGCAGCAGGCGGAGTGCTGGTGCGAGCAGTGTCAGCAGTACGTCACGCTGCTGTCATCGAAGGTACAGCGCTGTCCGCAGTGCCAGAGCAGCGGGCTGCGCATCGTGGCGGATGACGGTATGCAGATCCAACGCCTCGAAATCGAGAAGGAGTAATGTATGTGTAGTACCTGCGGTTGCGCTGAAGGCAACCTGTATATAGAAGGGGATGAACACCGCCCCCACTCCGCGTTTCGCTCCGCGCCCTTTTCTCCTGCCCCGCGTCCCGCGGCGGCATTGACCGGCATCACCTTTGCGCCACAACGTTCAGACGCGGGCGACCTGCATTACGGCCACGGCGAAGCGGGCACCCACGCGCCGGGCATCAGCCAGCGCGAGATGCTGGAGGTGGAGATCAATGTGCTGGACAAAAATAACCAGCTCGCCGCCCGCAATCGCGCCCGCTTTGCCGCCCGTCAACAGCTGGTACTGAACCTGGTCTCCAGCCCCGGCTCCGGTAAAACCACCCTGCTGACCGAAACCCTCAAACGACTGAATAAACGTGTCTCCTGCGCCGTTATCGAAGGCGATCAGCAAACGGTAAACGACGCGGCGCGCATCCGCGAAACCGGTACGCCCGCGATTCAGGTCAACACCGGCAAGGGCTGCCACCTGGATGCGCAGATGATTGCCGACGCCGCCCCGCGCCTGCCGCTGGCGGATAACGGCATCCTGTTTATTGAAAACGTCGGCAACCTGGTCTGCCCGGCAAGCTTCGACCTCGGCGAGCGGCATAAAGTGGCGGTGCTCTCCGTGACCGAAGGGGAAGACAAGCCGCTGAAGTATCCACATATGTTTGCCGCCGCCTCCCTCATGCTGCTGAACAAAGTCGACCTGCTGCCGTACCTGAATTTCGACGTGGATAAGTGCCTGGCTTACGCCCGGGAAGTGAACCCGGACATTGAGATCCTGCTGGTTTCCGCCACGCACGGCGACGGGATGGATGCCTGGCTGAACTGGCTGGAGAGCGAACGATGTGCATAGGCGTCCCCGGACAAATTCATTCGATCGACGGCAATCAGGCCAAAGTGGAGGTCTGCGGCATCCTGCGCGATGTCGATCTGACGCTGGTTGGCAGCCACGATGAGACCGGCGCATCGCGTCTCGGCCAGTGGGTGCTGGTCCACGTGGGGTTTGCCATGAGCGTGATTAATGAGGAAGAAGCACGCGACACGCTGGACGCGCTACAGAATATGTTCGACGTTGAGCCGGACGTGGGTGCCCTGCTGTATGGTGAGGAACGATAACACATGCGTTACGTTGATGAATATCGCGCGCCTGAGCAGGTGTTGCAGCTTATCGATCGCCTGAAAACCCGCGCGTCCCTGCTGGACTACACGAAAGAAAAACCGCTGCGGATCATGGAGGTGTGCGGCGGACACACCCACGCCATCTTCAAATTTGGCCTCGACCAGCTGCTGCCGGAGAACATCGAATTTATCCACGGCCCCGGCTGCCCGGTGTGCGTGCTGCCGATGGGGCGCATCGACAGCTGTCTCGACATCGCCAGCCGCCCCGGTGTGATTTTTTGCACCTTTGGCGACGCCATGCGCGTACCGGGAAAAAATGGCTCGCTGCTCCAGGCGAAGGCGCGCGGCGCGGACGTGCGAATCGTCTACTCACCGATGGATGCCCTGACGCTGGCGATGGCTAATCCTGAGCGTAAGGTGGTCTTTTTCGGGCTGGGTTTTGAAACCACCATGCCCGCCACCGCTATCACTCTCCAGCAGGCGAAAGCCCGCAACGTCACTAACTTTTACTTTTTCTGCCAGCACATCACGCTTATTCCCACGCTGCGTAGCCTGCTTGAAGCGCCGGACAACGGCATCGACGCCTTCCTGGCACCAGGACACGTCAGCATGGTGATCGGCACAGAAGCCTACGGTTTTATCGCTGAACAGTACAATCGTCCGTTAGTGGTGGCTGGTTTCGAGCCACTTGATCTACTGCAAGGCGTGACCATGCTGGTTGAGCAGAAAATAGCGGCCCTGAGTGTGGTGGAAAATCAGTATCGCCGCGTGGTGCCCGATGCAGGTAACAGACGGGCACAGCAGGCGATAGCCGACGTGTTTAGCGTCGAAGGCGACAGCGAGTGGCGCGGACTGGGGCTGATTGCCGAATCCGGCGTACACCTGACGCCCGCGTATCGCGCCTTCGACGCCGAAGCGCATTTCCGCCCGCAGCCGCAGAAGGTGTGCGACGATCCCCGCGCCCGCTGTGGCGACGTACTCACCGGCAAATGCAAACCTCATCACTGCCCGTTATTTGGCAACGCCTGTAACCCGCAAACCGCGTTTGGCGCGCTGATGGTCTCTTCCGAAGGGGCATGCGCCGCGTGGTATCACTATCGCAACCAGGAGTGTGAAGCATGAACACGGTGGAAATGGCGCACGGAAGCGGTGGACAGGCGATGCAGCAGTTGATTAACAGGCTGTTCATGGAAGCCTTTAACAACCCCTGGCTCGCCGAGCAGGAAGATCAGGCGCGTATTGACCTCGCGGCCCTGACCGCCCACGGCGACAGGCTGGCGTTCTCTACCGACAGCTACGTGATTGACCCGCTGTTCTTCCCGGGCGGCGATATCGGCAAGCTCGCCGTCTGCGGCACGGCAAACGACGTGGCCGTCAGCGGCGCGATCCCCCGCTACCTCTCCTGCGGGTTTATCCTCGAAGAAGGGTTACCCATGGAGACGCTCACGGCGGTGGTCAACAGCATGGCGCACACCGCCCGCGAGGCGGGGATCGCCATCGTGACCGGGGATACCAAGGTGGTGCAGCGCGGCGCGGCAGATAAGCTCTTCATTAACACCGCCGGAATGGGGGCGATCCCCGCCAACATTCACTGGGGCGCGCAGCAGCTTTGTGCAGGCGACGTGCTGATTGTCAGCGGCACGCTGGGCTGCCACGGGGCAACCATCCTCAACCTGCGCGAAGGCTTAGGGCTGGATGGCGAGCTGCACAGTGACTGCGCGGTACTCACGCCGCTGATCCAGACGCTGCGCGACATGCCGGGTGTAAAAGCCCTGCGCGACGCCACGCGAGGCGGCGTGAACGCCGTCGTACACGAATTTGCCGCAAGCAGCGGCTGTGGAATTGAACTGACCGAGCGCGGCCTGCCCGTTAAGCCTGCTGTACGCGGGCTGTGCGAGCTATTAGGGCTAGACCCGCTTAACTTTGCCAACGAAGGCAAGCTGGTGATCGGCGTGGAACGTACGGTGGCGGAAGCCGTACTTGAACAACTGCGCGCACATCCCTTAGGGAAAGACGCGGCCATCATCGGCGACGTGGTTGAGCGCAAAGGGGTGCGCCTGACCGGGCTTTACGGCGTGAAGCGCACGCTGGATCTGCCGCACGCTGAACCGTTACCCCGAATTTGCTAGACCGCGCCAAAAGCGGTCAGCGCTGAATGTCTCTTTTTTGCCAGTTTCTATTGGAAAGCAATAATGCCGTATACACCGATGAGCGATCTTGGACAGCAGGGCCTGTTTGACATCACGCGCACACTTTTACAACAGCCCGACCTCGGCGCGCTGAGCGATGCCCTGACGCGGCTGGTCAGGCAATCAGCGCTGGCGGACAGCGCCGCCATTGTGCTCTGGCATAGCGCAACCCACCGCGCGAGCTATTTCTCAACGCGTGATAATGGCAAAATCTTCGAATATGAAGATGAAACGTTTCTGGCCCACGGTCCGGTGCGACGTATTCTCTCCCGCCCGGAAGCGCTGCACTGCAATTTTGACCAGTTTCGCCAGGCCTGGCCGAAGCTGGCAGAGAGCAACCTTTACCACCCGTTCGGCCACTACAGCATGCTGCCGCTGGCGGTGGAAGGGCAAATTTTTGGCGGCTGCGAGTTTATCCGTAATAACGACCAGCCCTGGACCGAGGCGGAGTACGAGCGGTTGCATACCTTCACGCAGATTGTGGCCGTCGTGGCAGAGCAGATCCAAAGCCGCGTCACCAATAACGTGGATTACGACCTGTTGAGCCGCGAGCGCGATAATTTCCGCATTCTGGTCGCCATCACCAATGCCGTGCTGTCGCGTCTCGATATGGACGAACTGGTGAGCGAAGTCGCCAAAGAGATCCATCACTATTTCAGGATCGATGCTATCAGCATTGCGCTGCGCGGCAACCGTAAGGGCAAGCTGAACATCTACTCCACCCACTACCTCGACGAAGCTAACCCGGCGCACGAGCAAAGCGAAGTGGACGAAGCGGGAACCCTGTCTGAACGGGTATTTAAAAGCAAAGAGATCCTGCTGTTAAACCTCAGCGAGCAGGATCCGGTAGCGCCCTACGAGCGGATGCTGTTTAACACCTGGGGCAACAAGATCCAGACCCTGTGCCTGCTGCCGCTGATGTCCGGCAACACCATGCTCGGCGTGCTTAAACTGGCGCAGTGCGATGAAGCCGTATTTACCACCGCCAACCTGAAGCTGCTGCGCCAGATCGCCGAACGTATCTCCATTGCGCTGGATAACGCCCTCGCCTATCAGGAGATCCACCGTCTGAAAGAACGGCTGGTGGACGAAAACCTGGCGCTGACCGAGCAGCTCAACAATGTGGACAGCGAGTTTGGCGAAATCATCGGACGCAGCGATGCCATGTACAACATCCTCAAGCAGGTGGAGATGGTGGCGCAGAGCGACAGCACGGTGCTGATCCTCGGTGAAACCGGCACAGGGAAAGAGCTGATTGCCCGGGCGATCCACAACCTGAGCAACCGCAACAGCCGCCGGATGGTGAAGATGAACTGCGCGGCGATGCCTGCGGGCTTACTGGAAAGCGACCTGTTCGGCCACGAGCGCGGCGCGTTTACCGGCGCCAGCAGCCAGCGGCTGGGCCGTTTTGAACTGGCGGATAAAAGCTCGTTGTTCCTCGACGAAGTGGGCGATATGCCGCTGGAGCTTCAGCCTAAGCTGCTGCGCGTTTTGCAGGAGCAGGAGTTCGAGCGTCTCGGCAGCAACAAGCTGATCCAGACCGACGTGCGTCTGATTGCCGCCACCAACCGCGATCTGAAAAAAATGGTCGCCGACCGCGAGTTTCGCAGCGATCTTTACTATCGTCTGAACGTCTTCCCGATCTGCCTGCCGCCGCTGCGCGAACGCCCGGAAGATATTCCGCTGCTGGTGAAAGCCTTTACCGCGAAGATTGCCCGCCGGATGGGGCGAAATATCGACAGTATTCCTGCCGAAACGCTACGCACCCTTTCGGCGATGGAGTGGCCGGGGAACGTGCGCGAGCTGGAAAACGTCATTGAGCGCGCGGTCCTGCTGACGCGCGGGAACGTGCTCCAGCTCTCCCTGCCAGAGGTTACTCTCTCTGAAACGACCGTGGCCGCAAGCGAGCTTGCGAAAGAGGGAGAAGATGAATATCAGCTCATTATGCGAGTGCTGAAGGAGACCAACGGCGTGGTAGCCGGACCGAAAGGTGCGGCGCAACGGCTGGGGCTGAAGCGTACCACCCTGCTCTCGCGTATGAAGCGTCTGGGAATCGATAAAGAGAGCCTGAAATAACCCGTCATTCCGTCAGCGGGTACATATCGCTCCCGCGCTGGCGCAGGGATATTTGGTGCTCTTTTTCTGTCTGCCTGCCTGCGCCGCACCGTCGCCCTGAGCGTGATTTGTCTTCCACTGCGGCGCTGAGCCGGTTATTTTTTGGGCCGATACTTTTCCGGTAATTCCGGAACCGGACGACGATCGTCGATCAGATGTCGGATGGTCAGAATCGGATGACGCCATAACATACGTGGCCCTGCCCAGCGCATCACCTGCTTCATCTCTTCCCGTCGGGCGGGCTGATAACAGTGCACCGGGCACTGTTTGCAGGCAGGTTTTTCCTCACCAAACACGCATTTATCCAGCCGCTTATCGGCATAAGCCTTAAGCGCCGAATAGTGCCCCTCTTCTTTTATGGCGTGCGGACACCTGTTTTCGTACAGGGCGATCATTCTGGCGATCGTCTTTTTTTCTCGTGAAATACGTTTACCGGACATAACGTCGTCCTCAACAATAAAGTGCATTTATAATACCTTTTTATCCGCACATTTTCAGTTATTGCATTCCGTTTTCTGAAGCGTCCTTCCAGAATTACCCCTCCCCTCGCTGCGTTTTACTGGTATTTTATACAGGTGTAAATAACCGTATTCACCGGAGAGCTTATGCAACAGATCGCGATCGCCAAACCCTATCGGCACTTAAAAGTGGGTTACTTCAGAAAACGTCATGAAGACCGTAAAACGAAAATTCCAAAACGCTACAGCGTACACGCAGCGCTGAGCCTGAAAGGCGACTGGCTTGAACAAGCGGGATTTACCACCAACTCGCAGGTTCGGGTGGGCGTCGAGCACGGAAAAATCATCATTGAATTAATAGCGGAAGATGCCTCGTAAAGTCGTGACTTTTTTCTGCGCCGCACCTTTTTTTCATGCGACAATAGAAGGAACAATCGGCCATTGAGCCGCTCAAAGCGTAATATTTTCAAAGAAATGGATATCATAACTCCATGAGCACAATCGACAATTTCGACGCGCATACGCCGATGATGCAGCAGTACCTGAAGCTGAAGGCACAGCATCCGGAAATTCTGCTGTTTTACCGTATGGGCGATTTTTACGAGCTTTTTTATGACGATGCGAAACGTGCGTCTCAGCTGCTCGACATTTCTCTGACGAAACGTGGCGCGTCGGCAGGCGAACCCATCCCGATGGCGGGTATCCCGCATCACGCGGTTGAAAACTATCTGGCGAAGCTGGTGAACCAGGGCGAATCTGTCGCTATCTGCGAACAAATTGGCGACCCGGCCACGTCGAAAGGCCCCGTTGAGCGCAAGGTCGTACGCATCGTGACGCCGGGAACCATCAGCGATGAAGCCCTGCTTCAGGAGCGCCAGGATAACCTGCTGGCGGCGATCTGGCAGGACGGTAAAGGGTTTGGCTACGCCACGCTGGATATCAGCTCCGGTCGTTTTCGCCTGAGTGAACCGGCTGACCGTGAAACCATGGCGGCTGAACTACAGCGCACCAATCCGGCAGAACTGCTTTATGCAGAGGATTTCGCCGAGATGGCGCTGATTGAAGGTCGCCGCGGCCTGCGTCGTCGTCCACTGTGGGAGTTCGAAATTGATACCGCGCGCCAGCAGCTGAACCTGCAATTTGGCACGCGCGATTTGATTGGCTTTGGTGTGGAAAATGCCCCGCGCGGGCTATGTGCCGCAGGCTGCCTGTTGCAGTACGTGAAGGATACGCAGCGTACCGCCCTGCCCCATATCCGTTCAATTACCATGGAGCGTCAGCAGGACAGCATCATCATGGATGCCGCCACGCGCCGCAACCTGGAGATCACGCAGAACCTCGCTGGCGGCATGGAAAATACGCTGGCGTCGGTTCTTGACAGCACGGTTACCCCCATGGGCAGCCGTATGCTCAAACGCTGGCTGCATATGCCGATCCGCAACACCGAAACGCTGATTGGCCGTCAGCAAACCATTGCCGCATTGCAGGATCGTTACACCGAATTGCAGCCGGTGCTGCGTCAGGTGGGTGATCTTGAGCGTATCCTGGCGCGCCTGGCATTGCGTACCGCGCGTCCACGCGATCTCGCCCGTATGCGTCACGCTTTCCAGCAGTTGCCGGAACTGCGCGCTCAGCTGGGAGAGATCGACAGCGCGCCAGTGCAAAAGCTGCGCGAAACCATGGGCGAATTTACCGAGCTTCGCGAACTGCTGGAACGCGCCATCATTGATGCGCCGCCTGTTCTGGTGCGGGATGGCGGGGTTATTGCTCCGGGTTATAACGAAGAGCTGGACGAATGGCGTGCGCTGGCCGATGGCGCGACGGATTATCTGGATAAGCTGGAAATCCGCGAGCGTGAACGTCTGGGGCTCGACACCCTGAAAGTCGGCTACAACGCCGTACACGGTTACTATATCCAGATCAGTCGTGGGCAGAGCCACCTGGCACCGATTCACTACGTTCGCCGCCAGACGCTGAAAAATGCCGAGCGCTACATTATTCCCGAGCTGAAAGAGTACGAAGACAAAGTGCTCACGTCGAAAGGTAAAGCGCTGGCGCTGGAGAAACAGCTGTATGACGAGCTGTTCGACATCCTGATGCCGCATCTGGCTGACCTTCAAATGAGCGCCGCTGCGCTGGCCGAGCTGGATGTGCTGGTAAACCTGGCCGAGCGCGCCGAAACGCTGAACTACACCTGTCCAACCTTTACTGACAAGCCCGGCATTCGCATTACCGAAGGTCGCCATCCGGTGGTTGAGCAGGTGCTGAACGAGCCGTTTATTGCCAACCCGTTGAACCTGTCACCGCAGCGAAGAATGCTGATCATTACCGGCCCCAATATGGGCGGTAAAAGTACCTATATGCGCCAGACAGCCCTTATCGCGCTGCTCGCCTACATCGGCAGCTACGTTCCGGCGCAGAAGGTTGAGATTGGACCTGTCGACCGTATCTTCACCCGTGTGGGTGCGGCGGACGATCTGGCGAGCGGTCGCTCTACCTTTATGGTCGAGATGACCGAAACCGCCAACATTCTGCATAACGCGACAGAGAACAGTCTGGTGTTGATGGACGAAGTAGGACGCGGTACCTCCACCTATGACGGCCTGTCCCTGGCCTGGGCGTGCGCGGAAAGTCTGGCGAATAAAATCAAGGCGCTGACGCTGTTCGCGACGCACTATTTCGAACTGACACAGCTGCCAGAGAAAATGGAAGGCGTGGCTAACGTCCACCTTGATGCGCTTGAGCACGGCGACACCATCGCCTTTATGCACACGGTGCAGGACGGCGCGGCAAGCAAGAGCTATGGCCTGGCCGTCGCCGCGCTGGCGGGTGTGCCGAAAGAGGTGATTAAGCGCGCGCGTCAGAAATTGCGTGAGCTGGAAAGTTTGTCACCGAATGCGGCAGCTACGCAGATAGATGGTACGCAGATGTCACTGCTGGCGGTGCCGGAAGAGACCTCTCCGGCTGTGGAAGCGCTGGAAAATCTCGATCCGGATTCGCTGACGCCGCGTCAGGCGCTGGAGTGGATTTATCGGTTGAAGAGTCTGGTTTAGTTCTCTGCGGTCTTTTTTGCCGGGTGGCGGCTTCGCCTTACCCGGCCTACAAAACCCGTAGGCTCGGTAAGCGTAGCGCCACCGGGCAAAAGACCGCACAATATTATCGCCCGGTAAGCGCAGCGCCTCCGGGCTTTTTATTACAGCAGCGGCGGGATCGTCGGCACCTGCGGTGCTTCATCAATATCCTTCTGCGTCATGCGGAACGCTTCCGGGTAATGCTCGCGGCTGGTACGGCGCAGCGGTTCGGTATCGCGCCAGGTATACAGACAGTGCTGACACTGGTATACCGTCCAGACACCTTTCACCGGTGATGTTGCCATCACCTCAATATGTTCATCGGCACAACGTGGACAAATCATTTTTTCCTCCTTATTGACGTGCCGCCAGCATCGCGGTCAGTTTTTCGGCCCAGGCTTTGGTTTCAGGGAGATCCTGTACCGGCTGGCTGTAGTGACCACGGTTGTCCGGAGCGACAGGGGTGGTGGCATCAATGATCAGCTTGTCAGTGATCCCCGCCGGGCTGGAGCCGGGGTCAAGCTCCAGCACAGACATATTCGGTAGCTGCACCAGATCGCCAGCCGGATTGACCTTCGATGACAGCGCCCACATCACCTGCGGCAGGTTAAACGGATCGACGTCCTCATCCACCATAATCACCATTTTCACGTAACCCAGACCGTGTGGCGTGGTCATGGCGCGGAGCCCGACCGCACGGGCAAAACCGCCGTATCGTTTTTTGGTGGAGATAATCGCCAGCAGGCCGTGGGTGTACATGGCGTTTACCGCCTGCACTTCCGGGAATTCCGCCTTCAGCTGCTGATAGAGCGGCACGCAGGTAGCGGGCCCCATCAGATAATCAATCTCGGTCCACGGCATCCCCAGGTAGAGAGATTCGAAAATGGGTTTTGTGCGGTAAGAGACTTTATCAATGCGCACGACCGTCATGTTGCGCCCGCCGGAGTAGTGTCCGGTAAACTCACCGAATGGCCCTTCAATCTCACGTTTTCGGCCTTCAATCACCCCTTCCAGGATCACTTCCGACCCCCACGGCACATCAAAACCGGTCAGCGGAGCCGTCGCAATCGGATACGGACTTTCGCGTAGCGCACCGGCCATCTCATACTCGGATTGATCGTATTTCAGCGGCGTGGCGCCCATCAGGGTAATGATCGGATCGTTACCCAACGTAATAGCAATGGGCAGATCTTCGCCGCGCTCTTCTGCCTTATGCAGATGCAGCGCGATATCATGCATCGGCACCGGTTGCAGGCCGAGCTTACGCTTGCCCTTCACTTCCATACGGTAAATCCCGACGTTCTGCTTGCCGAAGTGATCGGGGTCGAGCGGATCGCGGGAGACAACGCACGCTTTATCGAGATAAAAGCCCCCGTCACCGTCGTTCAGGCGGAACAGCGGCAGAATGTCGAACAGGTTGATGTCTTCCCCGTCCACCGTGTTCTGCGCCCAGGCCGGATTTGCACGACGCTCTGGCGAGACGGGGAATTTGTCCCAGCGACGAATAAACTCGTCGATCTGTTTTTTCACCGGGGTATTTGCTGGCAGCCCCATCGAAATAGCGTGGTTTTGCCACGAGCCGATAGTGTTCATCACCACACGGGCATCGGTGAAGCCGCGAATATTATCGAACCACAGCGCAGGCGCACCATCGCCAATGCGTCCGGTAGCGTTGGCGGCGGCGGCTAAATCCGGCTCAGCGTTTACCTCTTCCTCAATTTTCAGCAGCTGCCCTTGCTCATCGAGCGCCTGCAAGAAGCTTCTCAAATCATCAAATGCCATCTTTATTCTCCTGTGAAAAATGTTTCGCTGCCTGCAAACCTTCCCAGCGTCGGGCTTTTTTATGCTCCAGACCAAACTGGTCGAGAACGCGGGTCACGATATGCTGGGTTATGTCATCAGCGGTTTGCGGGTGGTTGTAGTACGCAGGCATAGGCGGCACCATCGCCACGCCCATGCGGGAAAGGGCAAGCATGTTCTCAAGATGGATGGTGCTGAGCGGCGTCTCACGCGGAACCAGCACCAGCTTGCGTCCCTCTTTCAGCACCACGTCTGCCGCACGCCCTACCAGCCCTTCGGCGTAGCCCGCGCGGATACCCGCCAGCGTTTTCATGCTGCACGGAATGACGATCATGCCGTCGGTGCGAAACGAGCCGGAGGAGATGGTGGCAGCCTGATCGGCCGGGCTATGGACGACATCCGCCAGTGCAGCAACGTCATGCGCAGTGAAGGGCGTTTCCAGCTCAATCGTGGTTTTTGCCCACTTCGACATCACCAGATGCGTTTCCACCTCCGGCATTTCCCGCAGCGCCTGCAACAACGCCACGCCTAATGGCGCACCCGTCGCGCCAGTCATTCCCACAATCAATCTCATTCAGCACCTCAATTATTTTGTTCGTATACGAACATATTAACTAAACTACGCCTCGATCCTGCTGCTGACAAGATCGTTCGCATACGATCACACTATTCGCTAAAAACTCTCGCGTTAAAATTCAGCCCGAGAGCGGCTATCATAGAGGGAGTATTTTTCCGTCGGAGTGTCCATGGAGTTAAGACAAGAAGCGTTTCACCTGCTACGTCAGCTTTTTCAACAGCATACCGCCCAGTGGCAACACGCATTGCCCGAACTGACCAAACCACAATATGCGGTGATGCGGTCAATTGCTGAAAATCCTGGCATTGAGCAGGTTGCCCTGACTGAAGTCGCGGTGAGCACCAAAGCGACGCTGGCAGAAATGCTGAGCCGCATGGAAGCACGCGGCCTGGTCAGGCGCGAGCACGATCCGGCGGACAAACGCCGCCGGTTTGTCTTTCTGACGGCCGAAGGTGAGGCCCTGCTTGAGAGCAGTAAACCGATTGGAAATGAGGTGGATGAGGCGTTTTTAGGGCGCCTTAACGGCGCGGAACGAGAGCAATTTTCAGCGCTCATTAAAAAGATGATGCAGGGTTAAGTAACCCTGACGCGCATAAAATCAATAAATGTTCGCACTTTCGCGGGCACATGCCGGGCATCGGGATAAACAGCATAGATGCCCTGCTGAGCAAACGTGTACTCCGGTAACAGCGAGACCAGCTTCCCTGCATCCAGTGCGTTACGCACCAGCCACTCCGGCAACAGCGCCACGCCACATCCCGCGAGGGCAAAAGCCATCAACGCCTGGGCACTGTCTGCATACAGGCGCGGCGCTTTTCTGATCTCAAAGGAAACAGGATGCCGATCAACGCCTCTCACCTGCCAGCGCAGCGGCGACGTTAAACGCTCGTGAATGATCCAGTCCGCTTCCGCCAGCTGCTCCAGCGAGTCAACCGGATGGTTTGCCAGCCAGCATGGCGTCGCCACGGGCAGGATGGTGAAGGAGGTCATCAACGCGGCGTGGTAGCGCGAATCTGCAAGCGTGCCGAGCCGGATAGCGACATCGAAGCGCTCGGCGATAAGATCGGCATGCAAAGAGGACGAGACATGCCGCACGCGGAGATCAGGGTGCAGCTGGCTAAACTCAGCCAGCAAAGGCACCACCACCTGCGAGCCATACTCGGGCGTGGTGGTGATCCGCAGTTCTCCCGTCAGCCCGGCGTGGTTGGCGCGAACATCATCCTGCAATCGCTCTGCATCCCGTAACAGCATCACGCTTCGTTGATGAAAGAGCTTCCCCGCTTCGGTCAGCGTCAGGCGTCGGGTGGTTCGCAGCAACAGGGTGACGCCCAGCTCCTCTTCAAGCTGACGAATATGAAAGCTGACCACCGCTTTTGTCAGCCCCATCGCCTCCGCCGCGGCGGTGAAACTGCCGGTGTCCGCTACGGCGATAAACATCGCCGTACGCTGTAAATTAAGCATCGCTTGCCTGGTTAACTGTCAAAATAATGTTGACAGTATATCGTCCTTTGTCGCGTTTATCCGTAACGCGCGGGCCGATACGATACGCCACCTCACCGGAGGAACTTCCATGACGTATCGCAGCAAAATCGCCGTCGTCTTTCTGCTCGGCTTTTTCCTTGATTTGATAAACATGTTTATTGCCAGCGTCGCCTTTCCGGCGATGGCTCACGCATTCAATACCACACCTTCCGCGCTTGCCTGGGTAAGTAACGGATACATTGCCGGGCTGACGTTAGTCATCCCATTCAGCAGTATTCTGACGCGCCGCGTCGGGCCGAAGCGCGTTATTCTGCTCTCACTGCTTCTCTTTAGCGCGGCCTCCGTTGCGGCGGGTTTCTCATCTTCGCTGGAAAGTTTGATTGCCTGGCGCGTCGTGCAGGGCGCCGGAGGGGGTTTACTGATCCCGGTTGGTCAGGCGCTGACCTGGCAACAGTTTAAGCCTCATGAGCGGGCCAGACTCACCTCGGCGGTGATGCTGGTCGCGCTGCTTGCCCCCGCCTGCTCACCGGCTGTGGGCGGCATGCTGGTTCAGACATTCACCTGGCGCTGGATATTTTTTGCCACCCTGCCCGTCGCCATTGTCACCTTTGTTTTGGCCTGCGCGTGGCTTAAAACAGAACCGTCACCGATAAACACCACCAGAATAGTAAACCTGTCTTTGCTGACGGATCCGCTGTTGCGCTTATCCATGCTTATCTATGTATGCGTACCCGGCATCTTTATTGGCGTGAACGTAACGGGCATGTATTACCTTCAGAGCGAGGCCAATATGACGCCCACCGCAACGGGCATGCTTATGCTGCCGTGGTCTGTGGCATCGTTTTTGGCTATCACCGCGACAGGACGCTATTTCAACCGTATCGGCCCGCGGCCGCTGGTGGTCATCGGTTGCCTTTTGCAGGCAACGGGCATTCTGCTTTTAATTAACGTCGGCCCGGCTATGCTGTTACCTGCCGTTGCGTTTGCGTTAATGGGTGCGGGGGGAAGCCTTTGCAGCAGTACGGCTCAGAGCAGCGCGTTTTTGACAACGCGGCGGGAAGATATGCCTGATGCCAGTGCGCTGTGGAATCTGAATCGTCAGTTGAGCTTTATTGCGGGTACCCTGCTGCTGGCGCAGGCGCTGAGCTTCATGCAAGCTTATCTTACGCCGCTGGCCGCCTGGCACGGGATGTTTATTTTTGCCGCAGTTATCACTCTGCTGCCCGTACTGTACGTCTACCGTCTTAATAACACGCAGTTACTTGCGCAACTGCAACAGGAGCAACCATGACCCATTTCGAACAAGAGATCCTCGACATCCACGTCGCCCTTGAAAACTGGTTAGGTGCAGGCGAAGGCGATCGGGACGCCCTGCTCGCCCATTTCCGTCCGGATTTTCTGATGGTTCCACCGAGTGGCGCCCATTTAGATCATCACGCTCTGGCCCAATTTTTATATGCGCAGCGGGGAACCCGACCCGGGCTCAGGATCGGCATTGATGCGCTAACGACGCTTCAGACATGGGACAACGGCGCGGTGCTCCATTACCGGGAGACGCAAACCCGGCCTGGCCAGCCCGTCAACGTGCGCTGGTCAACCGCGGTGCTTAATCAGGAAGGGGATAACATCACCTGGCGTTTGCTGCACGAAACGGCGCAATCGTAAGGCATAAAAAAGGCCCGTCTCACGACGGGCCTTTTCTGACGAATGGTTGCTTACTCGCGGAACAGCGCTTCGATATTCAGACCTTGCCCTTGCAGGATTTCACGCAGGCGGCGTAGCCCTTCAACCTGAATCTGACGAACACGTTCACGGGTCAGGCCAATCTCACGGCCGACATCTTCCAGTGTCGCAGCTTCATACCCCAGTAAACCGAAACGACGTGCCAGCACTTCACGCTGTTTGGCGTTCAGTTCGAACAGCCATTTGACGATGCTCTGTTTCATGTCATCGTCCTGCGTGGTGTCTTCCGGGCCGTTGTCTTTTTCATCGGCCAGGATGTCCAGCAGCGCTTTTTCGGAGTCACCACCCAGCGGGGTGTCAACCGAGGTAATGCGCTCATTGAGACGCAGCATACGGCTTACGTCATCAACCGGTTTGTCGAGTTGCTCTGCAATCTCTTCCGCACTTGGCTCGTGGTCCAGTTTATGGGACAACTCGCGCGCGGTACGCAGATAAACATTCAACTCTTTGACGATGTGGATCGGCAGTCGAATCGTACGGGTCTGGTTCATAATAGCCCGTTCGATGGTCTGACGAATCCACCAGGTCGCGTAGGTTGAGAAACGGAACCCGCGTTCTGGGTCAAACTTCTCAACTGCGCGGATGAGACCTAAGTTGCCCTCTTCAATCAGATCCAGCAGAGCCAGACCACGATTGCCGTAACGGCGGGCAATTTTCACGACCAGTCGCAGGTTACTTTCGATCATGCGACGACGCGAGGCAACATCACCACGCAAAGCACGACGTGCGAAATAGACTTCTTCTTCGGCCGTTAGCAGTGGGGAGTAACCAATCTCCCCAAGGTAAAGCTGAGTCGCGTCCAGCACACGCTGTGTGGCACCCTGCGATAACAGCTCTTCTTCAGCCAAATCGTTATCACTGGGTTCCTCTTCTACTAAGGCTTTTTCGTCAAAAGCCTCTGATCCGTTCTCATCAAATTCCGCGTCTTCATTTAAATCATGAACTTTCAGCGTATTCTGACTCATAAAGGTGGCTCCTACCCGTGATCCCTGGACGAGACACCCTGGCTGGCATGCCCCGTCAATTTATCGCTGCGGTAAATATTGCAGCGGGTTTACGGATTTCCCCTTGTAACGAATTTCAAAATGCAAGCGTGTAGAACTGGTTCCGGTGCTACCCATGGTAGCGATTTTTTGCCCCGCCTTAACTTCTTGTTGTTCCCGGACCAGCATAGTGTCGTTATGGGCGTAGGCACTCAGGTAATCATCGTTATGTTTGATGATAATAAGATTACCGTAACCGCGCAGTGCGTTACCGGCATAGACAACGCGTCCGTCTGCGGTCGCGATGATTGCCTGTCCTTTACTGCCTGCGATATCGATCCCTTTGTTGCCCCCCTCAGAGGTAGCGAAGTTCTCGATAATCTTGCCGTCAGTTGGCCAGCGCCAGGTGGTGATTGACGAGCTGGCATTCTGACTGCTTGCAGTCGGTACAGTAGAGCTAACCACAGGTGCCGTAGTCGGTGCTGTGACAACAGTCGCAGTACCTTTATTATTCGGCAACATTTTGTTAGCACTCTGATCACCTGAATCCTCAGAATACGTAATTACAGGTTGTGAAGCAACCACCGTGGTGGTTTTTTGTGCAGGAGTAACGCTGTTATTTTGCGCAGTTACGTCGGCCGCTGAAACGGTGTTGCCTGGCGTAAGCGGTGTCCCCGTCGCGTTGCCAACCTGAAGCGTTTGCCCGACTTCCAGAGCATACGGGGCCTGGACGTTGTTTCGCTGTGCAAGATCGCGGAAATCGTTCCCGGTGATCCAGGCAATATAGAACAGCGTATCGCCGCGCTTCACGGTATAGGTGCTGCCGCCGGTATAGCTACCTTTCGGAATGTTCCCATACTTACGGTTATACACTATGCGGCCATTTTCAGTCTGAACAGGCTGTTCCACTGCCTGAATCTGCGTAGGCTGCGTAACTGGACGTTGAACCGGCTGGATCTGCGGAGTTTGCTGCGCCGTTGAGGTGCCCATTTTAGGCGGAGGGGTGATCAACATTCCGCTGGACGTGTTACCCGAGCCGCTGGTTCCATTAACGGAACTGACGGGCGCAGGCGCGTTATTTGAACTTGTACAGCCTGCCAGCCAGAGCGAAACCAGTGATAATGCCGCAACACGGCTGATGGTGAATTTTGGGCTTCCCGCGCTCATTTATCCCCCAGGAATGTGTTAACTACCAGTGACTTAAAAATAACCGTGATGGCACGAATCTATCGCGCCACACCATACGCTGAATTTGCCTTAATAACCCTGGAAAAATCCGAGTCTCAGGCCAGTTCGCCCTTAACCAGGGGCACAAAGCGCACGGCTTCCACGGTATCGATAATAAACTCGCCGCCGCGTCGACGAACGCGCTTCAAAAGCTGCTGCTCATCGCCGACGGGCAATACAAGAATGCCACCCTCGTCCAGCTGCGAAAGAAGCGCAGTGGGGATTTCAGGTGGCGCTGCCGTGACAATGATGGCGTCAAACGGGGCGCGAGCCTGCCAACCCTGCCATCCATCGCCGTGGCGTGTCGATACATTATGTAAATCAAGCTGTTTCAGGCGACGGCGCGCCTGCCACTGCAACCCTTTAATCCGTTCCACCGAACAGACATGGTGCACAAGGTGAGCCAGGATCGCGGTTTGATACCCTGAACCGGTGCCAATTTCCAGCACCCGGGACTCTGGCGTTAGCTCCAGAAGCTCCGTCATACGCGCCACCATGTAGGGCTGCGAAATCGTCTGGCCTTGCCCAATGGGCAGCGCCACGTTTTCCCACGCTTTGTGTTCAAACGCCTCATCTACAAACTTCTCACGGGGAACCTGGGCAAGCGCGTTCAGCACCTGCTCGTTGGCGATCCCCTGTGCGCGTAATTGTTCCAGAAGAGTTTGTACACGTTTACTTACCATTGCGCGTTCACTCCGACCCGATCTAACCAGTCCGACACCACATCATGCGCGCTATAAGCGGTTAAATCTACGTGCAACGGCGTAACGGAAACGTACCCTTCATCCACCGCAGCGAAGTCGGTGTCTGGCCCGGCATCGCATTTATCTCCCGGCGGGCCGATCCAGTACAGGGTATTGCCGCGCGGATCCTGCTGGGGAATAACCTGATCGGCAGGATGGCGACTGCCACAGCGCGTCACGCGGATCCCTTTGATCTCGTCCAGCGGGAGGTCCGGCACGTTAATATTGAGGATACGTCCGGTACGCAGCGGCTCGCGGCCAAGCGCACGGAGAATGGAGCAGGTCACCGCGGCGGCTGTGTCATAGTGGGTGTGACCGTTTAACGAGACCGCCAGCGCCGGAAACCCCAGGTGACGCCCTTCCATCGCCGCAGCCACGGTGCCGGAGTAAATCACATCATCGCCAAGATTTGGCCCGGCATTGATGCCGGAGACCACAACATCCGGCCGCGGGCGCATCAGCGCGTTCACGCCCAGAAACACGCAGTCGGTCGGCGTCCCCATCTGGACGGCAATATCGCCATTCTCAAAGGTAAAGGTGCGAAGTGAAGACTCCAGCGTCAATGAGTTAGACGCGCCACTGCGGTTACGATCGGGAGCCACGACCTGCACATCCGCAAATTCGCGGAGGTGTTTCGCCAGCGTCTGAATACCTGGCGCATGGATCCCGTCATCGTTACTCAGCAATATTCGCATAATCACCCGACGTGTTGATAAGTTCCCTGACAACACTGGTGGCAAAGCTACCTGCCGGCAGCCAGAAGCGTAACTCGACGGTTACGTCATCCCACCAGTTCCAGCTCAGCTGTTGCGGGTAGAGGAGCATCGCACGACGTGCCGCCTCGACCTTTTCCCGCACCAGCAACGATTGTAATTCTGGCGCATCCGCCACCGCTGACTGCTCAGCGGCCAGCGCCTCGCCCTGGGTTCCCCAGTCGCCTGAACCCGGCAAGGCGGCGGTAATCATCAGCGTTTTAGCGTCCACGCGCGACTGGACATCGGCCATCTCTTCGGCCGTTGCCACAAACCAGCTTCCGCGTCCCGCTAATTGTAGCGCATCGCCGACAACAACTTGATTCGCGTCCGGTTTTTTCAGCCGTTCGCTCACAATCTGATTAAACAACGCACTGCGGGCCGCCGACAACCAAAAACTGCGTTTATTACGATCGCGCACCGGTGCACCGCTTTGCGCCCAGCGCAGCGCGCCCAGCAGGTTGCTGCCACCGATACCAAAGCGCTGAGCGCCGAAATAGTTTGGTACGCCGCGTTCGTTAATGGCCTTCAGGCGTTTTTCAACGTCCTCGCGTTCGGTCACTTCGCGCAACACCAGGGTAAAGGCATTACCTTTCAGTGCGCCCAGACGCAATTTGCGTTTATGGCGGGCGTACTCCAGTACCTTACAGCCCTCAAGCTCAAATTTGCTTAAATCGGGCATGGCATTGCCGGGCACGCGGGCGCAAAGCCACTGTTCGGTCACGGCATGTTTATCTTTTTGACCGGCAAAGCTCACTTCGCGGGCGTGAATATTGAGGAATTTTGCCAGCGCGTCCGCCACGAAGCGGGTATTGCAGCCGTTTTTCAGAATGCGCACCAGGATGTGCTCGCCTTCGCCGTCCGGCTCAAAACCCAGATCTTCCACTACCACGAAATCTTCAGGGTTGGCTTTCAGCAGACCCTTGCCCTGCGGTTTACCGTGCAGATACGTCAGATTGTCGAAATCCGTCATTTGGCCGCCTTCACCAGCAGCGCCACGGCTTCACAGGCAATGCCTTCGCCACGACCGGTAAAGCCCAGCTTCTCCGTGGTGGTCGCTTTGACGTTGACGACGTCCATATGGCAGCCCAGATCTTCAGCGATAAACACGCGCATCTGAGGGATGTGCGGCAGCATCTTTGGTGCCTGAGCAATGATCGTCACATCAACGTTGCCGAGGGTGTAGCCTTTGGCCTGAATACGACGCCAGGCTTCGCGCAGCAGTTCGCGGCTGTCTGCGCCTTTAAAAGCAGGATCGGTGTCCGGGAACAGTTTGCCAATGTCGCCCAGCGCGGCGGCACCCAGCAGCGCGTCGGTCAGCGCATGCAGCGCCACGTCTCCATCAGAATGCGCCAGCAGACCTTTTTCGTAAGGAATGCGCACGCCGCCAATGATAATTGGGCCAACGCCACCAAAGGCGTGTACATCAAAACCGTGTCCAATACGCATTATGCCTTCTCCTGAGGGGTCGTACGGGTAAGATAAAATTCCGCGAGCTGTAAGTCTTCCGGGCGCGTCACTTTTATATTATCAGCGCGCCCTTCAACAAGCGTGGGGTGGAAACCGCAATACTCCAGCGCCGAGGCTTCGTCCGTAATGGTCGCACCTTCTTTAAGCGCTCGCGTTAAGCAGTCGTGGAGTAATTCGCGGGGAAAAAATTGTGGCGTCAGCGCGTGCCATAGATCGACGCGCTCGACGGTGTGGGCAATCGCTGGTTTACCCGGTTCGGCACGCTTCATGGTGTCACGCACCGGGGCGGCCAGAATGCCGCCCACTGTACTGGTTTCACTCAGGGCCAGCAGACGCGACAGATCGTCGTGATGCAGACAGGGACGCGCGGCATCGTGCACCAGCACCCACTGCGCGTTCCCGGCAGCCTGAATGCCCGCCAGAACGGAGTCAGCCCGCTCTGCGCCGCCGTCAACGACGGTAATCTGAGGATGATTCGCCAGCGGGAGCTGCGCAAAACGTGCATCGCCGGGGCTGATGGCAATAACAACGCGTTTCACCCGGGCATGCGCCAGCAGCGCCGCCACGGCGTGCTCGAGGATCGTTTTATCGCCAATTGAGAGATACTGCTTAGGACATTCTGTCTGCATACGCCGGCCAAAACCTGCGGCCGGCACCACGGCACAGACGTCCGAAAAAGTTGCTGCCATGTCGTAATCCTGGGCCTGATTATCGATTGTTTTGTGCGGAGCCCTGATTGCGTTTAGACGCATCCGGAACCAGGCGATAAAACGTTTCGCCCGGCTTAGTCATACTAAGTTCATTGCGTGCGCGCTCCTCAATCGCCTCCTGGCCGCCATTGAGGTCATCAATTTCAGCAAAAAGTTGATCGTTACGCGCTTTAAGTTTGGCGTTTGTCGCCTGCTGTGCCGCGACGTCATCGCTCACCCGGCTGTAGTCGTGCAGTCCGTTTTTGCCGAACCACAGCGAATATTGCAGCCAGACCAGCAAAGCCAGCAACAGCAGCGTTAGTTTACCCATCCTGCCCCCTGAAAAAACGGCATCATCATCCCATAACTTTCCGCTGGACTCTACTGCGGGGTTTTAATTATGCCGTAAGTTAGCCCATCAGCCATAAAAACAGCAGGCCAAAGATGACCACAACGGTGGCGATAGTGATGAGCGTACTATACAGGAGCTTGCCGTTGAAAAGGGAGTGCAGCGCCACGCCCACCACAACCGCAACGGGCATCAGCGCCAGGAAGAAAGGCCAGGTATAGAGGAAGAAAAAGAGGGTGTTTCCACCGTAGATCAAAAACGGGATACCCAGCGCCAGTAGCCACGACACAAAGCCGACAATCGCCCCAGGGAAGGACCAGGTCGTCTCGTCGTCGGTCGTTAACGGTTCCGACCCGGTGGTAATCATGTAGTTTTCACTGTTGCGCATAGCTAATCCTGTGACCGTGACTCATCGCTCGGGAAGACAGCTCCCGAACGATACCGTCTCAGGATCTGATAATATCGTCCCGTCTGAGCAGGTCTAATAATTGGCTTACTAAATTTGTTACCAATTGTTGACCTTCCAGATGAATCTCAGGGGATTCAGGCGCTTCGTAAACCGAGTCAATACCGGTGAAGTTTCGCAGCTCTCCCGCGCGGGCTTTTTTATACAGCCCTTTCGGATCGCGCGCTTCGCAGATTGCCAGCGGCGTATCCACAAACACTTCAATGAAGCGATTCCGGCCCACGCGCTCACGCACCATCTGACGTTCGGCGCGGTGCGGTGAGATAAACGCCGTCAGCACCACCAGCCCGGCATCCGCCATCAGGCTGGCGACTTCTCCCACCCGGCGAATGTTCTCTTTACGGTCTTCATCGCTGAACCCTAAATCGCTACACAGGCCGTGACGCACGTTGTCGCCGTCCAGCAGGTAGGTGCTCACTCCCTGCTGATGCAGCGCCTCTTCCAGCGCGCCTGCCACCGTGGATTTACCGGAGCCAGACAGCCCGGTAAACCACAGCACAACCCCACGGTGACCGTGGAGCTGTTCGCGCTGGGCGACGGTGACCGGATGAGGATGCCAGACGACGTTCTCATCATGGGCAGCCATTACTTGCCTCCCAGCAAATCGCGTGCGCCCCAGTGCGGGAAGTGTTTACGCACCAGCGCATTCAGCTCAAGTTCAAACGCGCTGAACTCAGAGGCCACGGTAGCCTGCGCGTTTGGCTCACGGACCATCCCGGCGCCGACGGTGACGTTGGTCAGGCGGTCGATAAAGATCAGCCCGCCCGTCACCGGATTCTGCTGATACGGATCCAGCACCAGCGGCTCGTCGAAGGTCAGATCCACCAAACCGATACCGTTCAGCGGTAGCTCGCTCACGTCACGGTGGGTCAGGTTGTTGATGTCCACCTGGAACTGAATGCCGTCCACGCGGGCGCGGATTTTCTTGCCGGCAATTTTAATGTCATAGCTCTGGCCTGCGGTCAGGGGCTGTTCCGCCATCCACACCACGTCCACGGATGCGCCCTGCACCGCCGCCAGCGTTTCCTGCGCGTCGACCAGCAGATCGCCGCGGCTGATGTCAATCTCGTCTTTTAACACCAGGGTTACTGCTTCACCTGCCCCTGCTTCGTCCAGATCGCCATCAAAGGTGACGATACGGGCAATGGTCGATTCCACGCCGGACGGCAGCACCTTCACGCGCTGGCCCACGTTGACCGAGCCGGACGCAAGGGTGCCGGAGAAGCCGCGGAAATCGAGGTTCGGACGGTTTACGTACTGCACCGGGAAGCGCATCGGCTGGGTCTCAACCACGCGCTGAATTTCAACGGTTTCCAGCACCTCCAGCAGCGTCGGGCCGCTGTACCACGGCATGTTCGCGCTCTGAGAGGCGACGTTATCCCCTTCCAGCGCCGACAGCGGCACAAAGCGAATATCGAGGTTGCCCGGCAGCTGTTCAGCAAAGGTCAGGTAGCTCTGGCGGATCTCGTCGAATCGCGCTTCGCTGTAGTCCACCAGATCCATTTTGTTCACCGCCACCACCAGGTGTTTGATCCCCAGCAGCGTAGAGATAAAGCTGTGACGACGCGTCTGATCCAGCACGCCTTTACGGGCGTCCATCAGCAGGATCGCCAGGTCACAGGTGGACGCGCCGGTCGCCATGTTACGGGTGTACTGCTCATGCCCCGGGGTGTCGGCGATAATAAATTTGCGCTTTTCGGTAGAGAAGTAGCGATAGGCGACATCAATGGTAATGCCCTGCTCGCGCTCCGCCTGCAAGCCGTCCACCAGCAGCGCCAGGTCGAGTTTTTCGCCCTGGGTGCCGTGGCGTTTACTGTCATTGTGCAGGGAAGAGAGCTGATCTTCGTAAATTTGTCGCGTGTCGTGCAGCAGACGACCAATCAGGGTACTTTTCCCGTCATCAACGCTGCCGCAGGTCAGGAAACGCAACAGACTTTTGTACTGTTGGGCGTGCAGATAAGCTTCTACGCCGCCTTCATCGGCAATTTGTTGGGCAATAGTCGTATTCATGGCGGCTCCTTAGAAATAACCCTGACGTTTCTTCAGCTCCATGGAGCCTGCCTGGTCGCGGTCAATCACGCGGCCCTGTCGCTCACTGGTGGTCGACACCAGCATCTCCTCGATGATCTCCGGCAGCGTCTGCGCACTGGATTCCACCGCGCCGGTCAACGGCCAGCAGCCGAGAGTACGGAAACGGACCATCTGTTTTTTGATCACTTCACCCGGCTGTAAATCAATGCGATCGTCGTCGATCATCATCAGCATGCCGTCGCGCTCCAGGACCGGGCGCTCTGCTGCCAGATACAGCGGAACGATCTCAATATTTTCCAGATAGATGTACTGCCAGATATCCAGCTCGGTCCAGTTGGAGAGCGGGAAGACGCGAATGCTTTCGCCCTTGTTGATCTGGCCGTTGTAGTTGTGCCACAGCTCCGGACGCTGGTTTTTCGGGTCCCAGCGGTGGAAGCGGTCGCGGAAAGAGTAGATACGCTCTTTGGCGCGGGATTTCTCTTCGTCACGGCGCGCGCCGCCGAAGGCCGCATCAAAACCGTATTTATTCAGCGCCTGCTTCAGCCCTTCGGTTTTCATGATATCGGTATGCTTGGCGCTGCCGTGCACGAACGGGTTGATGCCCATCGCCACCCCTTCCGGGTTTTTGTGCACCAGCAGCTCGCAGCCGTAGGCTTTGGCGGTACGGTCACGAAACTCGTACATCTCGCGGAATTTCCAGCCGGTATCCACATGCAGCAGCGGGAACGGCAGCGTCCCCGGATAAAACGCTTTACGCGCCAGGTGCAGCATGACGCTGGAATCTTTACCGATGGAGTACATCATCACCGGGTTAGAGAACTCGGCGGCCACTTCGCGGATAATGTGGATACTTTCCGCTTCGAGCTGCCGCAGGTGAGTAAGTCGTTTTTGGTCCATAACCGTTCCTTAAGCCAAATTTACAACAGAAGCGCCGAAGCCTTCTGTGTCGGTTGTGTGTTGGAACCAGGCGAGCGAGCTGTGCAACTGCACCACTTCTCCCACCACGATCAGGGCGGGCATCGGGGCGTCTTTCGCCAGGGTTGCAAGGTCTTGTAAAGTGCCGATGGCGACATGCTGATCGACGCGTGTCCCGCGGGAGATCACTGCTACCGGCGTCGTCGCATCGCGACCGTGCTGAATAAGCTGTTCGCTGATGTCTGCCGCTTTCATCGTGCCCATATAAATCGCCAGCGTTTGTCGGCTCTGGGCGAGATGCGACCAGTCAAACGGCGTGCTGTCGGCTTTATAATGCCCGGTCACAAAGGTCACGCTCTGGGCGTAATCGCGATGGGTCAGCGGAATACCGGCGTAGGCCGTGACGGCAGACGCCGCCGTAATGCCGGGGACCACCTGGAACGGGACGCCCGCTTCGGCTGCCGCCTGCAACTCCTCGCCACCACGGCCGAAGATAAACGGGTCGCCCCCTTTCAGGCGCACCACGGTCTTGCCCGCTTTCGCGGCGGCAATCAGCATTTGATTGGTGTCGTGCTGCGGTACGGAGTGCTCGCCGGCACGTTTACCAACGCAGATTTGCTCCGCGTCACGGCGGATCAGCTCGCGAATACCGTCGGTGACCAGGTGGTCGTAGAACACGACATCCGCATCCTGAAGAACCTGGAGGCCACGCAGCGTGAGCAGCCCGGCATCGCCCGGCCCGGCGCCCACCAGAATGATCTCCCCGCCCGTACTGCCGGGGTTATCCAGTTCGTCTTCGAGTATTTGTTGCGCCGCCGTCTCGTTACCGGCATGCATCAGGCTGGCAAAGCGGCCGCGAAACACACGCTCCCAGAAGCGACGGCGTTCCGTCACGCTGGTCAGACGCGTTTTAAGGTGGTTGCGCCAGTAGCTGGCCTTCTCCGCCATGCGCCCGAGGCTGGTCGGCAGCAGCGCTTCGATTTTTTCCCGCAGTACGCGCGCCAGCACTGGCGCGGTGCCGCCGGAGGAGATCGCCACCAGCAGCGGCGAGCGGTCAACAATCGACGGGAAGATAAACGAGCACAGCGGCTGGTCGTCTACCACGTTCACCAGACGGTGACGGTCCTGAGCTGCGTCGGAGATTCGGCGGTTGAGCGCCCGATCTTCGGTTGCCGCAATCACCAGCACCACGCTGTCGATCTGAGACTCTTCAAAATCCGCCTCTGCAACGACCTGCACCTGCGCCCCGGCGCGTTGCAGGAACGCGATTTTGCGATCGGCAATTTCACCCGTCCCGACAACCAGTACCGGTCGGTCTTTCAAGGCGGCAAAAAGGGGGAGATAGTCCACAGGCAACAACTCACTAACAACCAGGAATAAAGGGACTATAGGGGGCGGCTTAGATCGAATGAAATTACGAATTGGAATGAGTAGTTACTCAATGGAATAACGCCGTGGAAAAGCAAATATCAAAAAGTGCTTAACACGCGAAATTTCGGGCATTTAAGCGCAATTCAAATTGTGTCTACCCGATCACAGTTTCATACTATGCGGGTTAAAATTTTGCTCTGTTTTTAAGGACTCACTATGTTTTCCGCAATGCGCCACCGATTCGTTGCCCTGGCGCTCGGCGTTTGCTTTATCCTTCCGGCTCAGGCAAAAAATCAATCTTACGGTGAAATAGCCAGTATGCAGGCGCGGCATATTGCGACGGTCTTTCCGGGCCGCATGACCGGAACCCCAGCCGAAATGCTCTCGGCAGACTATATTCGTCAGCAGTTTGCGGATATGGGCTATGAGAGCGACATTCGCGCTTTCCACAGCCGCTACATCTATACCTCACGCAATAAAACGCAGAACTGGCATAACGTAACCGGCAGCACGGTCATTGCGGCGCACGAAGGAAAGGCGGCTGAGCAGATTATTATTATGGCGCACCTTGATACCTACACGCCGATGAGCGACGCTGATGTCGATAATAACCTCGGCGGGCTGACGCTTCAGGGACTGGATGACAATGCGGCGGGGCTGGGCGTCATGCTTGAGCTGGCCGAACGCCTGAAGAATATTCCGACGAAATACAGCATTCGCTTTGTTGCGACCAGCGGTGAAGAAGAAGGAAAACTCGGCGCTGAGAATCTCCTTAAGCGCATGACCGCTGAGGAGAAGAAAAATACGTTGCTGGTGATTAACCTCGATAATCTGATCGTGGGAGATAAGCTCTATTTTAATAGCGGACAGAGCACGCCGAGCAGCGTACGTAAACTCACCCGCGACCGCGCGCTGGCGCTTGCCCGCACGCATGGCGTCTATGCCGCGACAAATCCGGGCGGTAACCCCGATTATCCCAAAGGCACGGGCTGCTGTAATGACGGTGAAGTGTTTGATAAGGCGGGCATTCCGGTGCTGTACGTCGAGGCAACTAACTGGGCGCTGGGCAAAAAAGATGGCTATCAGCAGCGCGCTAAATCGAAGGCGTTCCCAAACGGGACCAGCTGGCATGACGTGCGGCTGGATAATCAGCAGCACATTGATAAAACGCTGCCGCAGCGGATTGAGCACCGCAGCCGGGATGTCGTGAAAGTGATGCTGCCGCTGGTGAAGGAGCTGGCGAAAGCGGGGAAAGCCTGATGCAATTAAGCCCGGTTGCGCTGCGCTTACCGGGCCTACAACGGCACGAAACGTAGGCCCGGTAAGGCGTAGCCGCCGCCGGGCGAAAAAACATTACCCTTCGTGCAGCCCGCACTCGCGCTTCAGCCCAAAGAATCGCGTCTCTTCTTCCGCCATTCCCGGTTCCCATTTACGCGTGGTATGGGTGTCGCCTACCGACAGGTAGCCCTGATCCCACAGCGGATGGTACTTCAGCCCGTGCTTTTGCAGATACTGGTACACCGTGCGGTTATCCCAGTCAATGATCGGCAGCACTTTGAACACGCCACGCTGCACCGCCAGCACCGGCAGCGTTGCCCGGCTCCCGGACTGCTCGCGGCGGAGCCCAGCAAACCACGTCTGCGCATGAAGATCTTTCAGCGCGCGGTTCATCGGCTCGACCTTGTTGATCTCATTGTATTTCTCGATGCCCTCAACGCCCTGCTCCCACAGCTTGCCGTAACGCGCCTCCTGCCAGGCCGCGCTTTCGGTTGCGCGATAAACCTTCAGGTTCAGCTTGAGCTTGTCCGTCAGCTCGTCGATAAACTGATAGGTCTCCGGGAACAGATAGCCGGTATCGGTGAGGATCACCGGAATGTCCGGACGGATCTGATTCACCAGATGCAGACTGACCGCCGCCTGAATGCCAAAGCTCGACGAAAGCACATAGTCTCCCGGCAGGTTTTCCAGCGCCCACGCCACGCGCCCTTCGGCGTCGAGCTTTTCCAGTTGGGCGTTAGTTTCTGCCAGGGCCAGAATGCGTTCAACTTTTGGCAGGTCATTAAGGGCGTTTAGATCGAGTACGGACATAAGAACCTCGTTTGCCTGTTTCGCCGGGCGGCACTGCGTTTGCCCGGCCTACAAAACCCGTAGGCCCGGTAAGCGAAGCGCCACCGGGCAAAGGATGGATTATTCCCAGAAATCCCTTGCGGGATCGAGCACCGGGCGAATGATACCCGCACGTACCGTAAAGTCGCCGAAGCCTTCACCCGCTTCGCGCTCTTTCGCCCAGCGTCCGATAAGCACGTCGAGGGAATCGAGAATTTCCGGCTCGGTGATGTTCTCGCGGAACATACGCGGAATACGTGTCCCGATACGGTTACCGCCCAGGTGCAGGTTATAGCGACCCGGCGCTTTCCCTACCAGACCGATTTCGGCCAGCATCGCGCGGCCGCAGCCGTTCGGACAGCCCGTCACGCGCATAACAATATGCTCGTCCGGAATACCGTGTTTTTCCAGAATCGCCTCCACTTTATCAGTGAAGGACGGCAGGAATCGCTCGGCTTCGGCCATCGCCAGCGGACAGGTCGGGAACGACACGCAGGCCATTGAGTTTTCACGCTGCGCACTCACCGCATTCATCAACCCGTGCTCGCGGGCCAGCTCTTCAATTCTCGCCTTATCGCTTTCCGGCACGCTGGCGACGATCAGATTCTGGTTGGCGGTAATACGGAACTCGCCTTTGTGGATCTTTGCGATTTCCAGCAGGCCGGTTTTCAGCGGACGGCCCGGATAATCAAGAATACGGCCGTTTTCGATAAACAGCGTCAGGTGCCAGTTATTGTCGATGCCTTTCACCCAGCCGATGCGATCGCCGCGACCGGTGAATTCGTAAGGGCGGATCGGCTCAAACTTGATGCCCGCGCGACGCTCCACTTCTTCTTTGAACGTCTCGACGCCTACGCGCTCAAGGGTATATTTGGTTTTCGCGTTTTTACGATCGGTACGGTTACCCCAGTCGCGCTGGGTCGTAACCACCGCCTCTGCCACGGCCAGCGTGTGCTCCAGCGGCAGGAAGCCGAACTCGCTCGCGGTGCGGGCGTAAGTTTTCTTGTTACCGTGCTCAATGGACAAACCGCCGCCCACCAGCAGGTTAAAGCCGACCAGCTTGCCGTTTTCGGCAATCGCCACGAAGTTCATGTCGTTGGCGTGCAGGTCGATATCGTTCTGCGGCGGGATCACCACCGTGGTTTTAAACTTACGCGGCAGGTAGGTCTGACCGAGGATCGGCTCTTCATCGGTGGTGGCGACTTTCTCCTGATCGAGCCAGATCTCCGCATAGGCGCGGGTACGTGGCAGCAGATGTTCGGAGATTTTTTTCGCCCACTCGTACGCTTCGGCGTGCAGCTCAGATTCGTACGGGTTCGAGGTGCAGAGCACGTTACGGTTCATGTCGTTGGCAGTCGCCAGCGCGTCCAGACCCACGGAGTGCAGCATCTGGTGCACCGGCTTGACGTTCTTCTTCAGAATGCCGTGGAACTGGAAGGTCTGACGGTTGGTCAGACGAATGCTGCCGTAGATTGTGTTTTCACCGGCAAACTTGTCGATCGCCTGCCACTGTTTCGTAGTGATTACCCCGCCCGGCAGACGACAGCGCAGCAGCATCGCGTGACGCGGCTCCAGCTTCTGTTCGGCACGCTCGGCGCGGATATCGCGGTCGTCCTGTTGGTACATACCGTGGAAACGGATCAGCAGGAAGTTGTCGCCTTTGAAACCGCCGGTCAGGCCGTCATTTAAATCTTCGGCAATGGTACCGCGCAGGTAGTTGCTTTCTACCTTCATGCGCTCGGCATCAGTCAGTTTGCCTTCGACCACCAGTGGGCCAGGATGTTTTTCGCTCATTAGTAGACATCTCGCTGATAACGGCGCTCTACGCGCAGCTCACTTAAAAATTCATCCGCCGTTTCGGCATCCATACCGCCGAATTCGGCAATCACTTCCAGCAGTGCCTGCTCAACGTCTTTCGCCATGCGATTGGCGTCGCCGCAGACATAAATGTGGGCGCCGTCATTGATCCAGCGCCACAGCTCTGCGCCCTGTTCGCGCAGTTTGTCTTGTACGTATACTTTTTCTTTCTGATCGCGGGACCAGGCCAGATCGATGCGGGTCAGCACGCCCTCTTTGACGTAGCGCTGCCACTCAAACTGGTAGAGGAAATCTTCAGTAAAGTGCGGGTTGCCGAAGAACAGCCAGTTTTTACCCGGCGCGTCGTCTGCCGCACGCTGCTGCATAAAAGCGCGGAATGGCGCAATACCGGTGCCCGGGCCAATCATAATCACCGGCGTTTCGGGGTTCGCCGGCAGGCGGAAGTTGTCGTTGTGCTCGATAAAGACGCGAACTTCGCCCTCTTCTTCCACGCGGTCTGCCAGGAAGCCTGACGCCCCGCCCGCCCGCGCGCGGCCTTCGATGTCGTAACGCACCACGCCAACGGTGATGTGGACTTCGTTTTCCACTTCCGCCTGCGAGGAGGCGATGGAGTACAGGCGCGGGGTCAGCGGACGCAGCAGGCCGACCAGCGCGTCAGCATCCAGCTGTGCCGGAGAGAAACGCACCATATCGACAATCGGCGTTGTCGCCGCGTATTGCTGTAACTTCGCCTTATCCCCGACCAGCGGAAGGAGCGATTCGCTGCGGGTTAAGGTGGCGTAGTTTTCAACGATGTTGGCGGTGTTCACCGTCAGTTCGAAATGCCACTGGAGCGCCTCGGAGATCGAGAGCGTTTTGCCATCCACGGTAACCAGTTCATCGCCTTTCAACCACAGCAGCTCGACCAGCTCTTTCACCAGCGCCGGATCGTTCTGATACCAGACGCCCAGCGCATCGCCAGGCTGATAACGCAGGCCAGAGTCACCGAGATCGATTTCGATATGGCGCACGTCTTTTTCTGAATCACGGCCCGTGATTTTCTGGTTTACCGACAGGCTCGCCGTCAGTGGCGCCTCTTTCGTGTAAGGGCTGGTGTGGATTTCGTTAACGGTGCCGGCTGCGGTAACGGCGGCCTGCGCTGGCGTCTCTTTCGGGACGCGGGCCTTCAGCACCTCAACGATGCGCGCCCGCCATTCGGCGGCGGCAGCCTGGTATTCCACGTCAGCGTCTACGCGATCCAGCAGGCGCTCTGCGCCCAGCTCCGCCAGCTTGCTGTCGAAATCTTTACCGGACTGGCAGAAAAATTCATAGGACGTATCACCGAGGCCGAAGACGGCAAAGGCGGTGCCCTCGAGCTTTGGCGCTTTTTTCGAGAACAGGAACTTATGCAGCGCGACGGCTTCTTCAGCAGGCTCACCTTCCCCCTGCGTTGACGCCACCACCACCAGCAGTTTTTCTGACGCGATCTGTTTGAATTTATAATCCCCGGCGTTGACCAGGTTAACGTTCAGCTTCGCGGCGAGCAGGTCATCACGCAGCGCTTCGGCCACACGCCGGGCATTACCCGTTTGCGAAGCGGAGATAAGCGTGATGGCAGGAATTTCAACGGCCGTTGGCGGTACGCCTGCCACAGCACCCGGCTGCTGGTTCAGCATTCCCCAGAAATAGCCGGAGACCCAGGCAAGCTGGGTGGGTGAAAAATCGGAAGTCGCGGCCTGGAGGCGCGCCAGTTGCTCCGGGTTAAGGGGAAGCAAATTTGAAGGTGGGGCCTGTGTTGTCATGCGTCGTTATGTTCCAGTAGCAAAGCGGACTTTAAGCGAATAAATCCAAACTGAAGATAAGGTTAACGGCGGGGATAATAACAATTAAAGAAGGGATGGAAATAATTAATAACCAAATGGACTAACCTGTTTTAGTTATCGTTCTTAACGATAAAAGCGATTAAATAACCATATGAAATAAAACAACAAAAGTCGATAAACACCATGAATACGAGGCGGTGACCGTTCAGAGCCGTTTTAGTTAATGATAAAAATTGTGCTTTCCGGTACTATGCGGCGGTTTTCTCCGCATTCCTGAGAGCTATGATGTCCACCACACTGTTTAAAGATTTCACCTTCGAAGCCGCACACCACCTTCCACACGTTCCTGCCGGGCACAAATGTGGCCGCCTGCATGGACACTCGTTTATGGTGCGTCTTGAAATCACCGGTGAAGTCGATCCCCATACGGGCTGGATCATGGACTTTGCCGAACTGAAGGCCGCGTTTAAGCCGACCTACGATCGTCTCGATCACTACTATCTGAATGATATTCCGGGCCTTGAAAACCCGACCAGCGAAGTGCTGGCGAAATGGATTTGGGATCAGATGAAACCGCTTGTGCCGCTGCTGAGCGCGGTCATGATCAAAGAGACCTGCACGGCAGGCTGCGTCTACCGCGGGGAGTGAATCTCCTCCGTTTCGGCCTCAAGAGGCACGAGCGGCGTAAACTCATAGAGCACCAGCGCATTACTCTCCAGTGATTCTGTCAGTTGCCAGCCGTCATCAATGCGTTCATCGTACAGGGAAAGCGTTGGACGCGCTTTGTGCGCTATCCAGCGCCACATCTCTTCGTCAGGGCCGCTTTCGCTGCTTACCCCTTCAAGCAACGGATAGAGCGCGCCGTTATGCTGATCGAAAAGATGGCGTTTAATTCGCCAAATACCGCGCATGCCCTTCAGATGTAAATGATACTGCTGGCGAAAACGCTGGATGAATGCTTCTTCACTGGAAAGGAGCGGATTAAAAACCACCACATTACGCAGCAGCAACTGGTAACCATTGTGATGGCGCGTGAGCAGAACACGCCCGTCGTTTACCAGCACCTCGCCCCGCAGGCGTTGCCAGAGCCAGAGTACCCAATAAACCGGCCGTGGAAGACCATGGTTGTACTGTAGCGCAAGGCTTGACGTATCGATGGTATTGTTCGCACGAGCTTCACCCTGAAGGCCCGAATTGAGCCAGAATCCCCCTAGCCAGACCTGTTCCGATAGCCCGAGCAGGCTCTGCATCAGCAGCGCCCCACGAAAAAACCAGCCGTTTGTCGCCCGCGTGTTCCCGGTGAGGGTATTCCAGGAGAGAAGCCAGACGGGAAGCGAACATTTGCGCAGACGAAGGGCGGCGATAATCTGGCGGATCTTCTGTACCGGATAATTTTCTGTAGAAGAGAGTTGGGCTGGCTCCCGCTGCGCAGGATCGAGAAGTTCATTGGCATCGGCTGAACAGGCAAGAAAATCGGCCTGCATCAGGATGGCTGAGCTGAACAGGGTATTGTCGCTCACGCCCGCGCTGTCGGGTGAAAATCGATGCCATAAACCAAACTTTGCCTGTGGCAGATAGTTGCGTATGACGTTTTGTTGCGCCAGCCAGACCTGCTCCCGGGTCTCCTCACTCGCCTGTGTTGACCAGTGCATGACAAAGTGCCAGCCCGCGGTGATCTCGGGCGAAAAATGATTGACCGACCGTTGTAAAAAACGGGCAAGTAGATCGCGACGGGTCGTTACGCCGGTGTGCAGCAGCACCGTCCATTGCTTTTTTGCCAGCCAGGTGAAGAGCTGATGCAGATTGTACCAGCAGGCGTAGCCCGCCATCTGGGGGTCATCCCACCCGGTGGCAAACAGACGGCTGCTGAGAAAAGGTTCGGCGATATCAATTCCCTCTATGGGAATGGCCTCATTTATCGCTTCAAGATTCTGACGAACGTCCTCACGCAGTAAATCGTCGAGCTCACGCAGGGTAATGACCACCCGCATACGGCGCAGCGAGGTGGAGAGAGGATTAAGCTGCTCAAGATCCAGTGTCTGCTCCTGCTGCGGGCGATCGATAAGCGGGGAGGCTCCCCAGCCGCGCGCCACCGGTTCATTGAGCAGGCTAAACAGTTTATCCATGGCCACCGGATAGCGCTGCTCACACCTGTCCGTACGAACACGTGTGGCCTCCGGGTGCTGGCGTCGGGACTTACGAAACTCACCCGGGGACATATTGTGAACACGCCGAAACCGATCGGTCATCATACGCGTGCTGGCGAAACCCTGCTCAAGCGCAATCTGATGCAGCGGTCGGTTCGTCAGACGGAGCGCGTCAGCCGCCTTTTCCAGCCGCAGGGTAGTGATGTACTGCATGAAACTGATCCCCACCTCCTTTCTAAAGAGACGAGAGAGCCAGGCTTCAGAGACATATTCACTCGCGGCGATTTCCGCAAGCGTAATACGGCGAGAATAACTGGCATTGATCCGCTCTATCACCCGGGCAATGCGTTTGCTGTGCGCTGGGGAAAGTTCACGGGACAAAAACCGGGCGGGCTGCTGAAAGCGGCTGGTCAGCAACAGCAATATCTCGCTCAGCCAGCGGTACGCCTCCAGCCGGTAGCGGTGTGGGTCGTTGATGAGGGTGACCACAAGAAGCTGGCGCAGCAGATCGCGAAGCGCATCGCATTGGGGCCAGACGCCTCCGGCTTCTGCCGGTATAGCGTAATCATGGACAAAAAAATCATTGCAGAGCTGGACCACCCAGCGCCCGGAAAGGGACACGCGCAGGGTGATATTTGCCGTTTCGCTCGTGAACTGCCAGCGCCGATGACGGTTGATGATGGCAAGGGTATTGGCCTCCAGGATGTCACGTCCCACATCGGTATTCAGCTCAGCCCGCCCTTCCAGCACCCAGAGCAACGTTAGCGTATCGCCTTCATCCTCCACGCAGTGGCGAATGTCCTGGATCTCCACCCAAAATTCATCTCCCCGCTGATTCATCTTTCCCCTCATCAAAGACAAATAATGACCGGCTCTTTTTTGTCATAACGGAATTGTATGAAAAACAATCAAAACAAAACCGTCGCTTTACAACAAAAAAATGCATTTTCTGGCAGTGCGATCGTCATAGACTCGAAATTATCACCGTTTGGCATAAAAAGGATAACAAAAATGACACATCCAATTATCGAAGCTCTGCGCGGCAAAGAGGCCCAGTTCACTGAATTACGTCGCTATTTTCATCAGCATCCTGAAATTGGTTTTGAGGAGCACAATACGAGCGATCGCGTTGCGGCGTTGCTTGAGGAATGGGGATATGAGGTTCATCGCGGCCTGGCGAAAACCGGTGTGGTCGGCACGCTGAAGGTGGGTAACAGGCCTAAACGCCTGGGTCTGCGCGCCGACATGGATGCGCTGCCTATGCAGGAAAACAGCGGCAAGGCCTGGAGCAGTACCGTTGAGGGTAAATTCCACGGCTGCGGTCATGACGGCCACACCACAACGCTCCTGTATGCAGCGGAGTACCTGGCACGCACCCGCAATTTTAACGGCACGCTGCACCTTATTTTTCAGCCTGCGGAAGAACTTCTGTATGGCGGACGCGTTATGGTAGAGGACGGTTTGTTTGACCTGTTCCCCTGCGACCACATTTTTGGTCTGCACAATATGCCGTCACAGCCCGTCGGAAAAATTGGTCTGCGCGATGGCGCCATGATGGCCTCTTCGGACACCCTTCATATTGAGGTTAACGGCGTGGGGGGGCACGGCGCGGTGCCAGAACATACCGTAGATGCCACCCTGGTTGCCTGTCATATCACTATCGCTTTGCAGTCCATTGTTTCGCGCAATATCACCCCTTTTCAGCCTGCCGTCGTTACCGTAGGCAGCATTCAGGCTGGACATGCCCCCAACATCATCAACGACAAAGTATTGATGAAACTTACCGTGCGCACGCTGGATGAAAGCGTGCGGCAAACCGTGCTACAGCGCATCCATGATATCGCCGTTGCGCAGGCGGAAAGTTTCAATGCCACGGCTACCATTCGACACATTAATGGCAGCCCGGTACTGAAAAACAATCCGCAAGCCAATGAGATGGTGCGCAGCATCGCCACCGATCTGTTCGGTCAGGATTCCGTCGCGGAGGTGAATGCGTTTATGGGCAGCGAGGACTTTGCGTTCATGCTCGAGAAAAATCCCAATGGCTGTTATTTCACCCTTGGCGCTGGCGATGAGCCTGACCGCTGCATGGTGCATAACCCGGGCTACGACTTTAACGACACTATTCTCCTCACCGGCGCGGCGCTGTGGGCCGCACTGACCGAACACTATCTGCGCTGATTCGCACCTTCCCGGGAGGGCTGCATTATGAGTACCGTTTCCCTGACAGACGCATCCGCCTACGCCGGTAACGATCGGCTGCTGGCGGGTATCGTCATGAGCGTTCTGACCTTCTGGCTGTTTGCCCAGTCGGTTATCAACGTGGTTCCGGCCATGCAGAATAGCCTCGACATTGCCCTCGAAACCCTTACGCTGGCCGTCAGCCTGAGCGCGTTGTTTAGCGGCTGTTTTGTCGTAGCCTGCGGTGGGTTTGCCGATAAGTTTGGGCGCATGCGCCTGACCATGACAGGCCTGATTTTGAGCATGATCGGAAGCGGTCTGCTGTTCATTTCATGGGAGCCCGTCCTGTTTCTGTTGGGAAGAGCGATACAGGGGCTATCCGCGGCCTGCATCATGCCCGCCACGCTGGCGCTGATTAAGACCTGGTATGAAGGGAAAGCACGCCAGCGCGCAATCAGCTTCTGGGTTATTGGTTCATGGGGCGGGAGTGGCCTGAGCTCGTTTGTGGGAGGCGCCATCGCCACCACGCTGGGCTGGCGCTGGATTTTTATTTTGTCGATAGTGGTGGCTCTGGTCGCGCTATTGCTTATCCGCGCCACGCCGGAAAGCCGCAGCCCTGATGCGTGTCGACACAAGCTGGATATCAGCGGCCTGGTGAGTTTTGTCCTTATGCTGGTGCTGTTCAATCTGTTTATCAGCAAAGGACACAGCTGGGGCTGGAGCAGCAGTTTATCGCTTCTTGTACTGTGTGGAGCCGTGATTGCACTGATGTGCTTTGTCGTTACCGGGCGGCGGAAGGGCGATGCGGCGTTGATCGATTTCGCCCTGTTTAAAAACCGTGCCTATAGCGCCTCGGTATTCTCAAATTTCCTGCTCAACGGCTGCATTGGCACCATGATGATCGCCAGCATCTGGTTGCAGCAAGGCCATCATCTGTCACCGCTACAGACCGGTATGATGACGCTGGGGTATCTGGTTACCGTACTGGCGATGATCCGGGTGGGTGAAAAACTGCTTCAGCGCTATGGCGCCAGGCTGCCGATGATGACCGGCCCGCTGCTGACCGCAACAGGTATTACGCTGATTTCATGCACCTTCTTAAGCAAAGAGGTCTACATTGTCACCGTCTTTCTGAGCAATATTTTATTCGGGCTGGGGCTCGGATGTTACGCCACGCCCTCAACGGACACGGCGGTAATGAATGCCCCTGAAAACAAAGTGGGGGTGGCTTCAGGGATCTATAAGATGGGCAGTTCCCTGGGCGGCGCAATGGGGATCGCGGTCACCGCATCGCTATACGCCCTATGGCTGCCGATGGGAACGGCCAGTGCCGCGCAGTATGCCTTGCTGTTCAACAGTGCGATTTGCCTTGGGTCGGCAGTCGTGACCTGGGCTTTACTGCCAACAACAAAAGCCCCGCGTTAAGCGGGGCCACACAAGTATCAGGCAATGTTCAGATATTTGTGCGTCTGCATCGACAGGCGCCAGTTGCGGGCGATACAGGTTTCAATGCACAGACGGGTTGCATCGTCTTTCTGGCTGATAGGCTGTAGCGCGATCACGCGCTGCTTTTCGTCCGTCAGCGTCGCCAGCAGTTCGTCCAGCGCTTCGATGTCACGCACGCGCCCCACCGGATGTTTGATCTCATCCGCACGCTCAAGCGCCTGCGACAACACGTCATAACCGCCACGCATATTCACTTTCGGTGAAACCGTTACCCACGTTGAATGGGAGCAGCGCACTTCATGGGTACCGCTGGTTTCGATCTGACAGCTATAGCCGTTCTTCTCGAGCAGTTCGGTGAGGGGCATCAAATCGTGAATGCAGGGTTCCCCGCCGGTGATCACCACATGCCGCGCCGTCCAGCCCTGACGACCAATAATGGCAAGCAGATCTTCCGCGCTGCCCGCGCCCCATTTATCGCTCTCTTTGGTTTTCGCCAGAATGCTGAACAGCGACACTTCCCGATCTGCGAGCTTATCCCACGTATGTTTGGTATCACACCAGGCGCAGCCAACCGGGCATCCCTGTAAACGAATAAAGATAGCGGGAACGCCGGTAAAGTAACCCTCGCCTTGCAGGGTCTGGAACATCTCGTTAATCGGGTACTGCATAGTCAACTCTGTTAAGGGAATAAACGATAAGTATCGCAGATCCCCGTCAGATGATCATGCTCCATCGGTGCTTTGCGCGCCAATTGCCGCCATAAACCGTTCCGTAATTTGCTGCGGTCGGGTGATCGCCCCGCCGACGACAACCGTATGCGCCCCCAACTCCAGACACCTGGCCGCGCGATCGGGGGTATCCACGTTACCTTCGGCAATCACGGGGATCGTGACGGCAGACAGCACCTCTTTCAAAAACGCGCAGTCATTTTCCGGTAGCGAATGGCCCGCGGTCTCTGCCGTATAACCGTAAAGGGTGGTTCCGACACAATCAAACCCCAGCGCCTGCGCGGTCACGGCCTCCTGCACGGTGGCAATATCCGCCATCAGCAGCAGCGAAGGGTAACGGGTGCGGATCTGCGCGATCAGCATGTCCAGCGATACGCCACCGGGCCGTTTCCGGGCGGTCGCATCCAGCGCAACGATGTCCGGGGCGACCGCCATCAGCTCATCCACTTCTTTGAGCGTCGCGGTGATAAACACCTCGCTATCCGGATAGTCCCGTTTGATGATGCCGATGACCGGCAGTGAGACCAGCCCTTTGATAGCCTTGATATCCACCACGCTATTGGCGCGGATCGCAGCGGCACCGCCCTGGGCTGCTGCCAGCGCCATTCGCGACATAATAAACGGGCTGTGCAGCGGTTCATTTTCCAGCGCCTGGCAGGAGACGACCAGTTTTCCTTTCAGATTATCCAGTACAGTTTTCATTACGATAAGATCTCTTCCACTTCGTTTTTGATAAGGGTGACGTGCGGGCCATAGATGACCTGGACACCGTTGCCGCGGACGATAACGCCGCGCGCGCCGGTCGCTTTCAGTGCTGCTTCATTGACTTTGCTACCGTCTTTCACCGTGACGCGAAGGCGCGTGGCGCAGCAGTCAACGTCATCCAGATTGTCTTTTCCTCCCAGCCCGGCGATCACCGCTGCGGCGCGCTCGCTTTGCGGCAGGGTAGCCTCGTCAGCCAACGCCTCCTTTTCACGGCCCGGCGTGGCAAAATCAAAACGTTTAATCAGATAGCGGAAAGTACAGTAGTAAAGGAAGAACCACGGTACGCCTACCAGCGGGACGAACATCCAGTTAGTTTTCGCTTCACCCTGCAAAATGCCGAACAGCACGAAATCAATAAACCCGCCGGAGAAAGTTTGCCCGATGGTGATATGCAGCATGTGCGCGAGCATAAACGCCAGCCCGTCAAACAGTGCATGAATGACGTACAGCACCGGCGCAATAAACAGGAATGAGAACTCGATGGGCTCGGTAATGCCCGTCAGGAAAGAGGTTAACGCCGCTGACAGCAGCAGCCCGGCTACGCGCTTCTTGTTCTCGGGTTTAGCCGTGTGGTACATCGCCAGGCAGGCGCCCAGCAGGCCAAACATCATCGTAATAAAGCGCCCGGACATGAAGCGCGACGTGCCCTCATAGAAGTGCTGGGTGTTCGGGTCCGCGAGCTGAGCAAAGAAGATCCGCTGCGTGCCCTCAACCAGGTGACCGTTAACAATTTCACTGCCGCCAAGCGCGGTGGTCCAGAACGGCAGATAAAAGATGTGGTGCAGGCCAAACGGGCCAAGCATGCGCAGGATGAAGCCGTACAGCAATGTTCCCAGATAGCCGGTGGCATCCACCAGACCGCCAAGGCCAAAGATCAGCTTCTGAAAATGCGGCCAGACCACGGTCATCAGCGCGCCGACGAGTATCGCCGCCAGTGAGCTGATAATGGGTACGAAGCGTGAGCCGCCAAAAAAGCCAAGGAATTGCGGAAGCGCGATTTTATTAAACCGATGATGCAGTGCGCAGGTCACAAGCCCAATAACGACCCCACCAAACACGCCCGTTTCAAGCGTCTGAATACCCAGCGTCATGCCCTGCCCTACGGCGCCCGGGTTCTCATGCGCCAGTTTTCCGGTCAGGATCAGCAGCGCATTGATAGTGGCATTCATCACCAGATAAGCGAGTAATGCCGCCAGCCCTGCCGTACCTTTATCATTTTTTGCCAGCCCAACGGCGACCCCAACAGCAAACAGTACCGACAGGTTTGCGAACACAATCGAGCCTGCACTGCTCATGATGGTAAAGATGGCCTGTAGCCAGCCAACGTCTAAAAATGGATACGCGGTAAGCGTATTCGGATTCGATAGCGCCCCGCCGATCCCTAACAACAGACCTGCTGCGGGCAGTATGGCGATAGGTAACATAAAGGATTTGCCAAAGCGCTGCGCTTTTTCAAACCATCCGCCGGAAGACGCTCCGCTGAACATTTGCATCATATTTTTATCCCCCTGGTTGTTGATGAAAATTTTTACCATATATAATTTTAATTGTGAAAATTACCACCAAAAACCAGGACGCCGATCATACTTTTTCGAAATGACTGGCATCTCTCCCCCGCTTTCCGCCACACTAGTTGGCAGAGAAACGCATTAAGGATCTAGCATGTCGGACCATGAAAACCTGCTGCTGAAGCTACGCCAGGAGGCTTCCGGGTACAGCCCAACGCAACAAAAACTGGGGGAGTTTGTTCTCAACGATCCTGCCAGGGTGCTCTACCTGACGATCACCGAGCTGGCGCGTGAAAGCGGCACCAGCGAGGCCAGCGTCACACGCCTTTGCCGCACGCTGGGCTGTAAGGGATATAACGAATTTAAAATGGCGCTTGCGCTGGATATTCAGCAGGGTTTGCCAGAGCGTCAGGCAGGAGATGCGATAGATAACGTGGTGGATGAGTCTGTCCAGGCGCTGCAAGATACCGCAAAACTCCTCGACCGGGCCCAGCTTGAACAGGCGACACTGGCCCTGCATCAGGCGCAATCAGTGCAAATTTACGGGGTGGCGGCCAGCGCGATTCTGGGAGAGTATTTGCATTACAAGCTGCTGCGACTCGGCAAACCTGCACAGCTGTTTAGCGATATGCATCGCGCCGCCATGAATGCGACGACGCTCTCAAAAGAGACGCTGGTGGTGGCCATCTCAAGTTCTGGCTCTACACGGGATCTGCTTCACGTGGTGAAACTCGCCCGCAAGCGTGGCGTTAAGGTACTGGCGCTCAGCAATACACCCCGCAGCCCGCTGGCCTCCCTGAGCGATTTACAGCTGGTTGCAGCCAAGCCCGAGGGACCGCTGAGCGCGGGTGCGCTCAATGCCAAGGTTGGCGTGATGCTGCTGGTTGAACTGCTTACCACTTCCCTTATTGCAGTAGACAGCCATTACGGTGACGTAAGCCAGCAAACGGCCAGCGCCACGCTGCCGCTTCTGCTATAGAAAACAAAAAACCCGCCGAAGCGGGTTTTTTCATAAGAACGAAAGTTCAGGCTTATGCCTGGCCTTTGATCTCTTTACGACCGTTGTAAGGTGCTTTTTCGCCCAGCGCTTCTTCGATACGAATCAGCTGGTTGTATTTAGCAACACGGTCAGAACGGCTCATAGAACCGGTTTTGATCTGGCCAGCAGCGGTACCCACAGCCAGGTCAGCGATGGTAGCGTCTTCAGTTTCGCCAGAACGGTGAGAGATAACAGCGGTGTAGCCAGCGTCTTTCGCCATTTTGATCGCAGCCAGCGTTTCGGTCAGAGAACCGATCTGGTTGAATTTGATCAGGATGGAGTTAACGATGCCTTTCTCGATGCCTTCTTTCAGGATCTTGGTGTTGGTTACGAACAGATCGTCACCAACCAGCTGGATTTTGTCGCCCAGTACTTTGGTCTGGTATGCGAAACCATCCCAGTCAGACTCGTCCAGACCGTCTTCGATAGAAACGATTGGGTACTGTTTGGTCAGGTCTTCCAGGAAGTGGGTGAACTCTTCGGAGGTGAATGCTTTGTTGCCTTCGCCAGCCAGAACGTATTTACCGTCTTTGTAGAATTCAGATGCTGCACAGTCCATCGCCAGGGTGATGTCTTTGCCCAGCTCGTAGCCTGCTGCTTTAACCGCTTCAGCGATAACAGCCAGCGCTTCTGCGTTAGAACCCAGGTTTGGCGCGTAGCCACCTTCGTCACCAACAGCAGTGTTCATACCTTTAGCTTTCAGAACTTTAGCCAGGTTGTGGAACACTTCAGAACCCATACGCACCGCTTCTTTCAGGGATTTCGCGCCAACAGGCTGAATCATGAATTCCTGAATATCAACGTTGTTGTCTGCGTGCTCACCACCGTTGATGATGTTCATCATTGGTACAGGCATGGAGTATTTGCCTGGGGTGCCGTTCAGTTCAGCGATGTGCTCGAACAGTGGCATACCTTTAGCAGCAGCGGCTGCTTTGGCGTTCGCCAGGGAAACTGCCAGGATTGCGTTCGCACCGAAGTTAGATTTGTTTTCAGTACCGTCCAGATCGATCATGATCTTGTCGATGCCAGCCTGATCTTTGGCATCTTTGCCAACGATAGCCTGAGCAATAGGACCGTTAACAGCGCCAACCGCTTTCAGTACGCCTTTGCCCATGAAACGGGATTTGTCGCCATCACGCAGTTCCAGCGCTTCGCGGGAACCTGTAGATGCGCCTGATGGAGCAGCAGCCATACCGACGAAACCACCTTCCAGATGAACTTCGGCTTCAACGGTCGGGTTACCACGGGAGTCGATGATTTCACGACCGATGACTTTAACGATTTTGGACATTAGATTTTCCTCAGTACAAGTTAAACTAAAACTCCAGACAAACAACGCGTACCAGGGGTACGCGTTGCCGTTCTAACTTTTTTTACTTCGCCTGACGCTTCTGGTACTCGCTGGCGGCTTTCACGAAGCCTGCAAACAGCGGATGCCCGTCACGCGGCGTTGAAGTAAATTCCGGGTGGAATTGGCAGGCCACGAACCACGGATGGTTAGGCACTTCGATGATCTCGACTAACTGATCATCCCCGGAACGGCCTGCAACACGCAGACCTGCAGCTTCAATTTGTTTCAACAACATGTTGTTGACTTCATAGCGGTGACGATGGCGCTCGGTAATCACCGGCTCGCCGTACAGCTTGCGAACCACGCTATCGTCTGACAGCTGGCAGGCCTGTGCGCCAAGACGCATGGTGCCACCCAGATCGCTCTTCTCGGTACGGACTTCGACGTTACCGTCTTCGTCGCGCCATTCCGTAATCAGCGCCACGACAGGGTACTTACAGTCTGGCACAAATTCCGTAGAGTTCGCGTTTTCCATTCCCGCTACGTTGCGCGCAAATTCAATCAGCGCAACCTGCATACCCAGGCAGATGCCGAGGTATGGAATATTGTTTTCACGCGCATAGCGTGCAGTGGCGATCTTGCCTTCAACACCACGGTAGCCGAAGCCGCCAGGGATGAGAATCGCATCCAGATCTTTGAGAATTTCAACGCCGCGCGTTTCAACATCCTGCGAATCAATCAGCTTGATGTTGACGGAGACGCGATTCTTCAGACCACCGTGCTTCAGCGCCTCGATAACTGACTTATAGGCATCCGGCAGTTCAATATACTTGCCGACCATACCGATAGTCACTTCGCCGCCCGGATTGGCTTCTTCGTAAATAACCTGCTCCCATTCAGACAGGTTAGCTTCCGGACAGTTCAAGCTGAATCGTTTACAAATATAATCGTCCAGACCCTGTGATTTCAACAGGCCCGGGATTTTATAAATGGAATCGACGTCTTTCATTGAAATAACGGCTTTTTCAGGCACGTTACAGAACAATGCAATTTTCGCGCGTTCGTTCGCTGGAATCGCGCGATCGGAACGGCAAACCAGGATATCAGGCTGAATACCGATGGAGAGCAGCTCTTTAACAGAGTGCTGAGTCGGTTTGGTTTTCACTTCACCTGCTGCTGCCATGTAAGGCACCAGCGTCAGGTGCATGAACAGCGCGTTCTCACGACCAATATCTACCGCCAGCTGACGAATCGCTTCGAGGAACGGCAGGGATTCGATATCCCCTACGGTACCGCCGATTTCAACCAGCACAACGTCATGCCCTTCGCCACCGGCAAGGACACGCTCTTTAATGGCGTTAGTGATGTGTGGGATGACCTGCACGGTCGCGCCCAGGTAGTCACCACGGCGCTCTTTACGCAGAACGTCAGAGTAGATACGGCCAGTCGTAAAGTTGTTACGACGGGTCATTTTGGTACGGATGAAACGCTCGTAGTGGCCAAGATCCAGATCGGTTTCAGCGCCGTCTTCAGTAACGAACACTTCCCCGTGTTGGGTTGGGCTCATGGTGCCTGGATCGACGTTGATGTACGGATCCAGTTTCATCATGGTCACATTGAGGCCACGGGCTTCAAGAATGGCTGCGAGGGAGGCTGCGGCAATGCCTTTACCCAGAGAGGATACGACCCCGCCGGTCACAAAAATATAGTTCGTTGTCATGCTGAACCTGAGAAGTTAGGGTGAAACGATGGAATAACCAGGACGGGAAAGTAGTATACCCGAACACGACGAGCGCCACAAACTTTCATTCTCCGTCTCCTTCCCAGGCCATGACAAACATAAGGAGTGAGAAAATAGCCCCTTTTGGGTAAATGTTTTTGACGCAAATCAAGCGCTTGTCATTTAAAAAATCACACAAATTGCGCTTGATCGCAAAATTTCGTTAGAGATCATGTTCCTGGCGTTTTACTTCCTGCCAGACTTCTTCCATGGCCTCGAGGTCAATGCCGCTCATTTCCAGGCCGCGCGAGGCCACAATCCGCTCAACTTCGCGGAAGCGACGTTCGAATTTAATGTTCGCTTTTTGCAGGGCGGTTTCCGCTTTTACACCGAGGTGGCGAGAAAGGTTGACGGTCGCGAACAGCAGATCGCCCATCTCCTCTTCCAGCTTTGCTTCATCCACAACGGCCTGCTGCGCTTCATGCATCACTTCGTCGATCTCTTCGTGCACTTTTTCCAGCACTGGGCCGAGAGAGGTCCAGTCAAACCCTACCGCCGAGCAGCGCTTTTGAATTTTGTGCGCGCGCATCAGCGCAGGAAGGTTCAGGGGAATGTCGTCCAGCGCCGAGTGCTGGGATTTTTCAGCGCGTTCGGCGCTTTTGATCTGCTCCCAGCGCGCCAGCACTTCCGCACTGTTGCCTGCGGAGGCATCGCCAAAGATATGCGGATGACGGCGCTCCAGCTTGTCGCTGATAGCGGCGCAGATGTCGTCAAAGTTAAAGCGCCCCTCTTCCTGCGCCATCTGTGCGTAGAACACCACCTGGAACAGCAGGTCGCCCAGCTCACCGCGCAGGTCGTCGAAATCTTCGCGCGAAATCGCGTCCAGCACTTCGTAGGTTTCTTCCAGCGTGTAAGGCGCAATGGTGGCGAAAGTCTGCTCTTTATCCCACGGGCAGCCGTTTTCCGGGTCGCGCAGGCGTTTCATGATGCCAAGCAGGCGGTCGATTTGAGTCATAGTTCTGTCCTGATGTCAAAATGCCGAGTGGCGGCGTTGCCTTACCCGGCCTACAGAAGAGGATGTTCAGCCGCCGTGCAGACGACGCGCGTCAATCACATCCGGCACCTGGTTCAGTTTACCGAGCACCCGGCCCAGCACCTGCAGGTTATAGATTTCGATGGTCATATCGATGGTGGCAAGCTGCTCGCGGGTATCGCTGCGGCTGGCAACGCCCAGCACGTTGACCTTCTCGTTGGCGAGAATGGTGGTGATGTCGCGCAGCAGGCCACTGCGGTCGTTGGCAGTGACGCGCACCACCAGCGAGTAGCCAGCGGAGTAGCTTTCACCCCAGACGGCTTCCACGATACGTTCCGGCGCATGCGATTGCAGCTCAGCAAGCTGATCACAGTCGGAGCGGTGAATTGAGATCCCGCGCCCCTGGGTGATAAAGCCGACAATATCGTCACCCGGTATCGGCTGGCAGCAGCGGGCAATATGGTGCATGAGGTTACCCACCCCTTCAACCACCACGCGGCCATTGTCCTTGCTGCGCTGCTGCGGAGCGTAGGTTTTCTGCTGGAGCTGTTTCAGCGCTGCCGCATCCTGCTCTGCCGCGCTTGGCTTGTTGAACTGCGCTTGCAGGAAGTTCACCATCTGGTTCAGGCGGATATCGCCGCCGCCAATCGCCGCTAACAGTTCGTCGAGCTCGTTGAAGTTGTAGCGCGGCAGCAGGAACTTCTCCGCCTCTTTCAGGTTTATCCCGATATGCTCCAGCTCGTCGTCAAGGATCTGACGACCGGCAAGGATATTCTTGTCACGATCCTGCTTGCGGAACCAGGCGTGAATTTTAGAGCGCCCGCGGCTGGTGGTCACGTAACCGAGGTTTGGATTCAGCCAGTCGCGGCTTGGGTTTGGCTGCTTCTGGGTGATGATTTCAATCTGGTCGCCCATCTGTAGCTGGTAGGTAAACGGTACGATACGTCCGCCGATCTTCGCCCCGATGCAACGGTGCCCCACGTCGCTGTGAATGTGGTAGGCGAAATCGAGCGGCGTAGATCCTGCCGGCAGATCAACCACATCCCCTTTCGGGGTAAAGACGTAGACGCGATCGTCGAAGACCTGACTGCGCACTTCGTCGAGCATTTCGCCGGAGTCGGCCATCTCCTCCTGCCACGCAATCAGCTTACGCAGCCAGGCGATACGGTCCTCGTGTCCGGAGCGCGCGCCGCCGGAAGTGCCTTCTTTGTACTTCCAGTGCGCGGCGACGCCCAGTTCGGCGTCTTCGTGCATCTGTTTAGTACGGATCTGAATTTCCACAGTTTTGCCGCCGGGGCCAAGCACCACGGTGTGGATGGACTGATAGCCATTCGGTTTGGGGTTCGCGACGTAGTCATCGAACTCATCCGGCAGATGGCGGAAGTGAGTATGTACTATCCCCAGCGCGGCGTAGCAATCCTGGAGACGCTCCGCCACGATACGCACGGCGCGCACGTCAAACAGCTCGTCAAAGGCGAGATGTTTCTTCTGCATTTTGCGCCAGATGCTGTAGATGTGCTTCGGACGCCCGTAGACCTCGGCGCGCACATTCTCCTCTTTCATCGACTGGCGCAGCCCGCTGACAAATTCCTCGATATAGTGCTCGCGGTCGATGCGGCGTTCGTGCAGCAATTTTGCAATGCGTTTGTATTCCGCCGGATGCAGATAGCGGAAGCAGTAATCTTCCAGCTCCCACTTCAGTTGCCCGATACCCAGACGGTTCGCCAGCGGCGCATAGATATTCGTACACTCTTTGGCGGCCAGGACGCGCTCGTCTTCCGGCGCATCCTTCACTTCGCGCAGATGGGCAACCCGTTCGGCCAGCTTGATCACCACGCAGCGAAAATCATCCACCATCGCCAGCAGCATGCGGCGGACGTTATCCACCTGCTCGGAAGAGACAGAATCCGTTTGCGCGGCTTTCAGTTGACGGATGGCGGCCATATCACGCACGCCGTGGATGAGCGCCACGACGGACTGGCCGACGCTTTCACGCAGCACGTCTTCCGTCACCACGTTAGCATCTGCCAGTGGGAACAGCAGTGCGGCCTGTAGCGTTTCGATATCCATGTTAAGCATGGAGAGAATTTCAACCATCTCCACGCCGCGCCACAACAGCAGTTCAGCGTCCGGATGCCCCTGCGTTGTGCGTAAACAATAGGCCCAGGTTTCGGTTAAGCGTTCACACGACTGCTGGCTGGAAATCCCCAGACTTGCGATCCATTTTTGAGGGTCAAACTCACCAGCTTTATTTAAATGTGCACTTCTTACCGCAACCATCGTCCTCTCCTTTAGGGACAAGGGCCTGTCGAAGTCGACAAGCCAAACTCATTAGATGTGCTCGAACAACACCATTGATTCCAGATGTCCAGTGTGCGGGAACATGTCCAGCATTGCCAGACGCCGAATCTGGTAACCCCCGCTCAATAATGCTTCGCTGTCACGGGCCAGCGTCGCCGGGTTACAGGAAACATAGACCACGCGTTCAGGCGCGAGTTTAATTATATGCTGCATCACGCCCGGCGCACCTGCGCGCGCCGGATCGAGCAGGATCTTATCAAAGCCCTGCTTAGCCCACGGTTGCTGAGTAACATCATCCTCAAGATTTTGATGAAAGAATGTCACATTTTGCAAGCCGTTCTGTTGGGCGTTCTCCTGGCCTTTCGCCACCAGCGCCTCAACGCCTTCCACCCCGACCACGCTTGCTGCTTTGCGGGCCAGCGGCAGGGTAAAGTTACCCATACCGCAGAACAGATCGAGCACCCGATCGGTGGGCTGGACGTCAAGCCACGCCAGCGCGTTCGCCACCATCTGCTGGTTCACGCCGTCATTGACCTGGATAAAATCCCGCGGGCTGAACGTTAAGCGTAGCCCGTCTGACGCATACCAGGGCGCGTCTCCGCTAACCTGCTCAAGTATCTCGCTTTGCGGCGCGAGGAAAAGCGCAAGCTCATGAGAATGCGAAAAGCGTTCCAGTTTTTCGCGATCTGCCCTGGACAGCGGTGCGGTGTGGCGCAGCACCATCAGCGGGCCGCCGTTGGCCAGCACCAGTTCGACATGGCCCAGCGAACGCACACCATCCAGCGATGCAAGACAGTGGTGCACGGCCGGGAGCAGTGCCTCAAGTTGGGGCACCAAAACAGGGCATTGCGTGATGGAGACGATATCGCTGGAGCTGGCTTTGCGAAAACCCATCTCCAGCCTTTCAGTTTTTGGCTGGTAGCTTAGACTCAGGCGAGCGCGGCGACGGTAGCCCCACGGCTGGTCAGCAACAATGTCACTGACGTCATGTTTTAGCAGGCGGGCCAGCGCGTTGCTTTTACTTTTTTGCTGTAATTCTGTGCTGGCATGCTGTTGCTGACAGCCTCCGCAAACGCCAAAATGGGGGCAGCGAGGCGTCACGCGCTCCGGGCTATCATTAAGACGGCGCTTGACCTGGCCGCGCGCATACTGGCGTTTGTCTTCCGTCAGCGTAATATCTGCGCGTTCTCCTGGCAGCAAACCTGTGATAAACAGTGTCTTACCCTTGTGACGCGCTACCCCCTGTCCAAAAGGATCGAGGTCAGAGGCTTCAACAGTTATGATCTGACGCGTCGTCACGCGTCGTTTTGCAGAGTAGAATTGCGCCATCGCCGAGATTGTTCTCAAATAAACATAATTAGCCTGATTGTCCCATAACGGAACTCCATGACCAACTACAGCCTGCGCGCGCGCATGATGATTTTGATCCTCGCTCCTACCGTTCTCATCGGTTTGCTGCTGAGCATTTTCTTTGTGGTGCATCGCTATAACGATTTGCAGAGACAGCTTGAAGATGCCGGGGCCAGCATTATCGAACCGCTGGCCGTCTCCAGCGAGTACGGTATGAACCTGCAAAACCGTGAATCCATTGGTCAGTTAATCAGCGTGCTGCACCGCCGTCATTCAGAGATTGTGCGCGCCATTTCCGTTTACGATGAGCATAACCGTCTTTTCGTCACCTCGAATTTCCATCTGGATCCCACGTCGCTGAAAATCCCGGAAGGTACCCCTTTCCCGCGTCATCTCACGGTCCTGCGGCGCGGCGATATCATGATCCTGCGCACGCCGATTATCTCAGAAAGCTATTCACCCGACGAATCCGCCCAGTCCGATGCGAAGTCCAGCAATAATATGCTGGGATATGTGGCGCTGGAGCTGGATCTCAAGTCGGTGCGGCTCCAGCAGTACAAAGAAATATTCATCTCCGGCGTGATGATGCTGTTCTGTATCGGCATCGCGTTGATCTTCGGCTGGCGGCTGATGCGCGACGTCACGGGGCCTATCCGTAACATGGTGAATACCGTTGACCGGATCCGCCGGGGTCAGCTGGACAGCCGCGTGGAAGGCTTCATGCTCGGCGAGCTGGATATGCTGAAAAACGGCATCAACTCAATGGCGATGTCGCTGGCGGCTTATCACGAAGAGATGCAGCACAACGTTGACCAGGCCACCTCTGACCTGCGCGAAACGCTGGAGCAGATGGAGATCCAGAACGTGGAGCTGGATCTGGCGAAAAAACGCGCTCAGGAGGCGGCCCGTATTAAGTCTGAGTTCCTGGCAAACATGTCGCATGAGCTGCGCACGCCGCTGAACGGGGTGATTGGCTTCACCCGTCTGACGCTTAAAAGCGAGCTCAACCCGACCCAGCGTGACCACCTGCATACCATTGAACGCTCAGCCAACAACCTGCTGACCATTATTAACGACGTACTGGACTTCTCGAAGCTGGAAGCGGGCAAGTTGATTCTGGAGAGTATCCCCTTCCCGCTGCGCAGCACACTGGATGACGTGGTCACGCTTCTCGCCCACTCCTCGCATGATAAGGGGCTGGAACTGACGCTCAATATCAAAAATGACGTACCGGATAACGTCATTGGCGACCCGCTGCGCCTGCAACAGGTCATCACCAATCTGGTGGGCAACGCGATTAAGTTCACCGAGAGCGGCAACATCGACATTCTGGTCGAAAAAAGGGCGCTCAGTAATAATAAGGTCCAGATTGAAGTTCAGATCCGGGATACCGGCATCGGCATTCCGGAGCGCGATCAGTCGCGTCTGTTCCAGGCGTTCCGCCAGGCTGATGCGAGCATTTCCCGTCGTCACGGCGGAACGGGCCTGGGTCTGGTGATCACCCAAAAGCTGGTGAAAGAGATGGGAGGCGATATCTCCTTCCACAGCCAGCCTAACCGGGGCTCGACCTTCTGGTTCCATATCAATCTTGATCTTAATCCGAACGTGCAAACCGACGGTCCGGTCACCGACTGCCTGAAAGGGATGCGTCTGGCCTATGTGGAACCGAACGCCGCCGCGGCGCAGTGTACGCTGGATGTATTAAGCAGCACGCCGCTGGAGGTGGTCTACAGCCCGACCTTCTCCGCGCTGGCGAACGATCATTACGATATTCTTTTGCTGGGGATTCCGGTGACATTTACCGGAGAACTGACCATGCAGCAGGAACGGCTGGCAAAGGCTGCCTCAATGACGGACTACCTGCTGCTGGCTCTGCCGTGCCACGCCCAAATCAACGCCGAAGAGCTTAAAAACGACGGGGCGGCGGCATGTCTGCTGAAACCCCTCACCGCCACACGGCTGTTACCTGCGTTGACCGAATATTGCCGTCTGACGCATCAGTCCCTGCCGCTGGAAAACGACGAACATAAGCTGCCGATGACGGTGATGGCCGTGGATGATAACCCGGCAAACCTTAAGCTGATTGGCGTGCTGCTTGAGGATCAGGTTCAGCACGTTGAACTGTGTACCAGCGGCGCCGAAGCCGTAGAACAAGCCAAACAGATGCAGTTTGACCTGATCCTGATGGATATTCAGATGCCGGGCATGGATGGCATCCGCGCCTGCGAATTAATTCGTCAGCTTCCGCACCAGCAGCAGACGCCGGTGATTGCCGTGACGGCGCACGCGATGGCGGGACAAAAAGAGAAACTGCTGGGTGCGGGCATGAACGATTATCTGGCGAAACCGATTGATGAAGAGAAGCTGCACAGCCTGCTGCTGCGCTACAAACCGGGGCACATTGGCGGGACGTACACCATTTCAGCTGAATCGCCGGAAATCAGCGTTAACCAGAATGCCACGTTTGACTGGCAACTGGCGCTGCGCCAGGCAGCAGGCAAAGCCGATCTGGCCCGCGATATGCTGCAAATGCTGGTGGACTTCCTGCCTGAGATCCGTAACAAGGTTGAAGAACAGCTGGTGGGCGAAAACCCTGAAGGGCTGCTGGAGGCCATCCATAAACTGCACGGTAGCTGCGGCTACAGCGGCGTGCCGCGGTTGAAAAATCTCTGCCAGTTGCTTGAACAGCAGCTCCGCGCGGGTACGCCAGAATCCGATCTTGAGCCGGAGTTTCTGGAGCTGCTGGACGAGATGGACAACGTGACGCGGGAAGCGATGAAGGTGTTGGGAAGCTAAGAAAAAGCCCGGTGGCGCTTCGCTTACCGGGCCTACAGGAGCACGAACGTTAACGCGACATCCCCTGCCCCACCTTTATGGCCGCCGCAATATTCCTTGCGGCCATCTGTACATTCTGTTGCGCATTTTCCAGCGCATCCTCCAGCGAGCAGATGGTGTAAATCACGCTGAATACCGCATCCAGTCCGTGCTCGTGCACCACGCCAACATCCGCCGTCAGGCTGCCGGCAATGCCGATAACCGGTTTGTTATAGCGTTTCGCGACTCTCGCCACGCCAACGGGCACTTTGCCGTGGATCGTCTGGCTGTCGATACGCCCTTCGCCCGTGATCACCAGATCGGCGTCCGCGACCTGTTCATCGAGATGCAGGGCATCGGTGACAATCTCAATCCCCCGACGAAGCTGTGCCCCGCAAAATGCATACAGCGCCGCCCCCATTCCGCCAGCTGCTCCGCCCCCCGCCAGGTTTAAGACGTCAATGTCCAGGTCCCTGGCGATAATGTTTGCGTAATGCGCAAGCGCGTTGTCCAGCGTCCTGACCATCTCCGGCGTCGCCCCTTTCTGCGGACCGAATACCGCAGAAGCGCCAGTCTCGCCAATCAGGGGGTTGGTCACATCGCAGGCCACTTCAATTCGACAGTCTGCCAGCCGCTCATCCAGCCCACTAAGATCGATATTCGCAAGGCTTGCCAGTTCGCCGCCGCCCGACCCAACGGGCTGTGCTTTCGCATCCAGCAGTTTTACGCCCAGCGCCTGCACCATGCCTGCGCCACCGTCATTGGTCGCGCTGCCTCCAATGCCAATAATGATATGCTTAACGCCCGCATCCAGCGCATGACGGATCAGTTCCCCGGTTCCCCACGAGGTGGTGATTAACGGGTTACGCTTTGCAGGAGCAACAAGCTCCAGACCACTCGCGGCCGCCATCTCGATAAACGCGCTTTTCCCGTCTCCGGATAACCCGAAAAACCCTTCCACGCGTTCTCCCAAAGGCCCGGTAACGGGAACATGGACAAGACGCCCATGGGTGGCTGCCACCATCGCATCCACCGTCCCTTCGCCACCATCGGCAACCGGTAATTTGACGTACTCCGCTGAGGGGAAAATTTCGCGAAAACCGACCTCTATCGCTGTCGCCACCTCCAGCGCGCTCAAGCTTTCCTTATACGAGTCCGGAGCGATAACAATTTTCATAAGCCATCCTTACGCATGTTAGTTACGTTAAGCATACACCACGTAAGGGACCACTAATGGGAGCGGTCCCAGTTGACTTATCGTACCATGCACGGACGTTTATTGTCGAATGTCCACTCTGGGATCAGGTACTGCATCGCCAGCGCATCATCACGTGCGCCCAGCCCGTGTTTCTGGTAAAGCTCGTGCGCTTTCATGACCTGATCCATATCCAGTTCAACGCCCAGCCCCGGCGTAGCTGGAACCTGCACCATCCCCCCCTTGATCTCAAACGGCTGTTTGGTCAGGCGCTGATTGCCCTCCTGCCAGATCCAGTGGGTGTCGATAGCGGTAATGTTGCCCGGCGCAGCAGCCGCTACGTGGGTGAACATCGCCAGCGAGATGTCGAAGTGGTTGTTGGAGTGCGAGCCCCAGGTCAGGCCGAACTCATGGCACATCTGCGCCACGCGAACCGAGCCCTGCATCGTCCAGAAGTGCGGGTCTGCCAGCGGAATGTCCACCGATTGTAGCGAGAGCGTGTGCCCCATCTGGCGCCAGTCGGTCGCGATCATGTTGGTGGCGGTTGGCAGCCCGGTGGCGCGACGGAACTCCGCCATCACTTCACGTCCAGAGAACCCCTGCTCTGCGCCGCACGGATCTTCCGCGTAGGCCAGCACGCCTTTGAGCTGCTTACCGATTTTGATCGCCTCATCAAGGGACCAGGCACCGTTCGGATCCAGCGTGACGCGCGCCTGCGGGAAGCGCTTCGCCAGCGCGGCAATCGCCTCAGCTTCTTCTTCACCCGCCAGTACGCCGCCTTTCAGCTTGAAGTCATTAAAGCCATATTTTTCATACGCGGCTTCAGCCAGGCGCACCACCGCATCCGGGGTCATCGCTTCATCGTGACGCACACGATACCAGTCGCATTTTTCGTCCGGCTGGCTCTGGTACGGCAGCGGGGTGAGTTTGCGGTTGCCGATAAAGAACAGGTAGCCGAGCATTTCCACTTCGCTGCGCTGCTGGCCGTCGCCCAGCAGGGAGGCGACATTGACGCCCAGATGCTGGCCTAACAGATCCAGCATCGCGGCTTCAATGCCCGTGACCACATGGATAGTGGTACGCAGATCAAACGTTTGCAGACCACGGCCACCCGCATCACGATCGGCAAAGGTCGTACGCACGCTGGTCAGTACATTTTTGTACTCGCCCAGCGTTTTACCCACCACCAGCGGAATGGCGTCCTCCAGCGTTTTACGGATCTTCTCCCCGCCCGGGATTTCACCGACACCGGTATGCCCTGAGTTGTCCTTGATCACCACAATATTACGGGTGAAGAACGGCGCATGGGCGCCGCTCAGGTTCATCAGCATGCTGTCATGTCCCGCGACAGGAATGATCTGCATGGAGGTGACTACAGGGGTAGAAAATGTGCTCATCGTTCGATCCTTTTATCAGTGACGTCCAAATACAGGGCGCTTACGGTCAAATGTCCAGCCGGGGATAAGGTACTGCATCGGGCCTGCGTCGTTGCGCGCGCCGCCCGGCAGTTTTTTATACGCTTCATGCGCCTTGTGGATCTGATCCCAGTCAAGCTCCACGCCCAGCCCCGGCGCATCCGGTACGGCAATGGTGCCGTTTTTGATTTCAAGTGGATTTTTGGTCAGGCGCGCTTCGCCTTCCTGCCAGATCCAGTGCGTATCGATGGCGGTCGGGTTACCCGGCGCCGCCGCGCCAACGTGGGTAAACATCGCCAGCGAAATGTCGAAATGGTTATTGGAGTGGCAGCCCCAGGTGAGCCCCCAGTCATCGCACAGCTGCGCCACGCGCACCGCGCCGGAAAGGGTCCAGAAGTGCGGATCAGCCAGCGGTATGTCCACCGCATTCAGCATCACCGCGTGGCCCATTTCGCGCCAGTTAGTGGCGATCATGTTGGTCGCAACCGGCAGCCCGGTAGCGCGGCGGAATTCGGCCATCACCTCGCGGCCAGAAAAGCCCTGCTCGGCGCCGCACGGATCTTCCGCGTAGGTCAGCACGTCGCCCAGTCCTTTGCACAGCGCGATAGCTTCATCCAGCCGCCAGGCGCCGTTCGGATCGACGGTGATGCGTGCCTCCGGGAAGCGTTTTTTCAACGCGCGCACGCTGTCAATCTCCTGTTCGCCCGGCAGAACGCCGCCTTTCAGCTTGAAGTCTTTAAAGCCGTAGCGATCCTGCGCCGCCTCTGCCAGGCGTACCACCGCCTCGCCAGAGAGCGCTTCCTGATGACGCAGGTGATACCACGCGTGGCTGCCCGGCGAGCGTTCCAGATACGGCAGATCGGTTTTCGTCCGGTCGCCAACGTAGAACAGATAGCCCAGCACCGTTACCGCATCACGCTGTTTGCCTGGCCCCAGCAGTTCGCAGACCGGCACGTTCAGCGCCTTGCCCAGTAAATCAAGGAGAGCCGCCTCCAGCGCCGCCACCGCGTTAACGCGCAGTTCAAACGTCCAGGCGCCTTTGCCGAAGGTATCAAAATCAGCCGACTGGTTGCCCTTATGCACCCGCTGAACCACCTTGTTCAGGCGGGCGACCTCCTGCCCAACCACCTGCGGGATGGCGTCGACCAGCGTCTGGTAAATCACCTCTCCGCCAGGCGCTTCCCCGACGCCGGTATTCCCTGCGCTGTCGGTCAGCACCACGATGTTGCGGGTGAACCAGGCGTTATGCGCGCCGCCAATGTTGAGCAGCATGCTGTCCTGACCCGCCACCGGGATGACTTTCATCTCCGTCACAATCGGGCTTGATTGCGTTGTCATCATCCGCGCTCCCCAACAGGTTTCAGTTCGATTCGTTTGATGTCCCCCACCAGCACCAGGTAACTGAGTACCGCCACCAGCGCATGGACGCCTACATAAATCAGCGCACCATTGAAGGAGCCGGTGGTGCCGACGATGTAACCGATAGCGATTGGGGTGACAATGCCGGAAATGTTGCCAAACATGTTGAACAGACCGCCGCTCAGGCCGCTGATCTCTTTCGGCGCGGTATCTGCCATCACCGCCCAGCCCAGCGCGCCGATGCCTTTACCGAAGAAGGCCATCGCCATAAAGCCGATAATCATCCACTCCGCGCTGACGTAGTTACAGAACACCATGGTCATGGAGAGCAGCATGCCGAGCACGATTGGCGTTTTACGCGCAATATTCAGCGAACCGGTGCGACGCATCAGCCAGTCGGAGATGACCCCGCCGAGCACCCCGCCCACGAAGCCGCAGATGGCTGGCACAGAGGCGACAAAACCCGCCTTCAGAATCGACATCCCGCGCGCCTGCACCAGGTAAACCGGGAACCAGGTGATGAAGAAGTAGGTTAAGGCGTTAATGCAGTACTGGCCGAGATAGATACCGATCATCATCCGTGAGCCGACGAGCTGTTTGATCTGCCCCCATTTCTGGCTGAACGGGACTTTTGCTTTCTGGGTTTTCTGATCCATGTTGATCAGCGCCCCGCCTTCAGCAATGTAGTCCAGCTCTTTCTTGTTCACGCCCGGGTGCTGGTTTGGTTCGTGGATCACTTTCAGCCAGATAAAGCTGATGACGATCCCCAGCCCGCCCATGAAGAAGAAGACGTGCGACCAGCCCACTTCGTGCGTCAGCCAGCCCATAATTGGCGCGAAAATAACCGTCGCAAAGTATTGCGCCGAGTTAAAGATTGCTACCGCCGTTCCCCTCTCCTGCGCCGGGAACCAGGCGGCCACAATGCGGCTGTTGCCCGGGAAAGATGGCGCTTCCGCTAAACCCACCAGGAAGCGGAGGGTAAAGAGCGCAATGATAATGCCGAAGCCGCTGAAGATATCCACGAAGCCCTGTAACAGGGTAAACATCGACCAGATGAAAATGGACCAGAAATAGACCCGTTTTGAGCCAAAGCGGTCCAGCAGCCAGCCGCCAGGGATTTGGCCGATTACGTAGGCCCATGAAAATGCGGAGAAAACATAACCCATACCCACCGGATCAAGTCCGATGTCCTTTGCCATCTCAGAGCCGGCAATGGATAACGTGGCACGGTCGCCGTAGTTGAAAGAGGTGACGATAAACAGCATCACCACTATCCAGTATCGGGCGTTGGTGCGCTTCTCAGCGCTGCTCGCCGCGTGGCTTAATGTACTCATTGTTGCACTCCTGAAACATAGCTTTCGCCTGGTACATTCTGTACAGCACCTGTAGGGTAATCAGAATGAGAGATTTGTGTTTGGTTTTGGTACGGCCCGAAGCCGTTTTATAGTGACGGGAAAAGTATATGAAGGAGTGACCGGTTCTCTCACCGTGCAGGAACACAACATTGACGGGCGTGGGGAACGTGGTTTGGGGCATAAGCCCAAAGTGGTGGAAGATACTTCACGGAATTGAGGATATGGTGCAGCTTCGTTGCCGGGTGGCGGCTACGCCCTACCCGGCCTACAGCTCGTATAGTACAGGGTTAGTTCAGGAGCGTGGCCCAATGTTCAACCCAGGGATTTGACTCGCTTTCCGGTTCGGGGTGCTCGCCAGCATCAATCAGTAACATCTCGCCGACCCGCTGAGCGTGCTGTTCCTGCAACAGCGCGTCGAACTGCTTACCGCCGCCGCAGAAATTGGCGTAAGAGCTATCGCCGAGGGCGATGATGCCATAGTGAACATCTGGCTGATAGCCAAGCTGGTCTTTAATGCCCTGGAAAAGCGGGACGATGCTGTCCGGGAGATCGCCCTGCCCGGTGGTGGAGGTCACCACCAGAATGTATTTATCTTTATACTTTTCCCAGTCCGCCAGCTCCGGGTCTTCATAGACCGTTGCTTTATGGCCCTGATTGACGAGGATTGCTTCTGCTTCCTCCGCAACCAGCAGCGAGTTGCCGTACATCGTGCCGACAAAAATACCTACTTCAGCCATGCTTTGCTCCCGTAATTATTGCGCTTGCTGTTCATCCTGAACGTTGCCTGCGGCAAACTCAACCCTTTCATTTTCGGGGAGTTGTCCCAGCCAGCCAAACTGTGACAGCGCCTGCATCCAGACCTCGTCCAGCCCCGCGCGAATAGTCAGCGGTTCGCCGGTAAACGGGTGCGTCAGGCTTAGCTCGCTGGCGTGCAGCATCAGTCGGTTACAGCCAAAGTGCTCTGCCGCGCTGCGGTTCTGCCGCAGATCGCCGTGCTTGCTGTCGCCGATAATTGGGTGGCGCAGATGTGCAAGGTGGCGGCGAAGCTGGTGCTTGCGCCCCGTTTTGGGCAAAAGCTCAACCAGACTGTATCGCGTAGTGGGAAATTTGCTGGTCGCCACCGGCAGTTCTGTGGTCGCCATACCGCGATAGTCGGTCACCGCAGGCTGCGGACCTTTATCTTCGCGGGCAAATTTATCGGCGATTTTATCCAGTTCCTCCACTAGCGGATAATCCAGCGTGGCGGAATCCGTCAGCCAGCCGCGCACAATGGCGTGGTAGCGCTTCTGGATCTGGTGCTGTTCAAACTGCTGCGACAGCAGGCGCCCGGCCTCACTGGAAAGCCCCATCAGCAGAACGCCAGAGGTTGGCCGATCCAGACGGTGGGCAGTAAAGACGTGCTGACCGATTTGGTCGCGCACGGTTTGCATAACAACCACTTTCTCATCGCGATCGAGCCAGCTTCGGTGTACCAGCCAGCCGGACGGTTTATTCACCGCCACCAGCCACTCATCCTGATACAGGATCTCAAGCGTCATGCATCGTCACCGGCGAAAAGCCCATCCAGCTTTTCCAGCTCAACCAGCATAACGTCGCGCGCCGGGTGGGTCGCCTCCAGCGCCATTTCGTAATAGGGAGAGACGGCAAACGCCTGGGGCAACGCGTGTCCCCCTTCCAGCAGCGCGTGCATGCGCGGAATTAATACCCACTGGAGCCATTCGAATGGAGACAGCGTATCCAGACAAAACGGCTGGGTGCTGGCGAACGCGTCTGGCTGCGGCGCACTTTCCTGCCACAGCTGATGCTGGCGCATAAGGGCTTCGATGGCGTGCAACTGCGCACGAACGCTATCGTGATGCGTCATAGTAACCTCAACTGAAAAACGGAATGGCGCGAAGCATAGCATTGCGGAAGACAGAAATAAAAAAAGGGAGCACTGTAAAAACAGTGCTCCCGGTTCGTTTCGCAGCATTCCAGCTACAATACGTGCTCCCTGCTCATCCGTGACAACTTTTCCTGATGTCCGAAGGCCTGGTCATCCCTTTACCTTTTGCTTCCTGCTCACATCATCCTGACGTGTAGGTTTCGTCCTGAAACGTCCTGGCCATCCTGACCCACCGACCATCCTGACCGGCTCACGTTCTCCTTCCTGGAGGTGTCCCTTACGCATCCTGCGTGATCCACTTTGCTTCATCCTGAAGCCTTCCTGCGGCGTCGTCCTGACGTGTTCCTGGTGAGAAACGCCATCATCCTGATGTTCGTTTCTCGCGTCGGCATCCTGTCGACACAGATAGAATCCGCTATTCTGCCTCGTCTTACAACCCACCCTGTGAGCAAGGTAAGCCTGGCGAAACGGGGATAATCGTTTCAGGAAATCGCTAACCTGTTGAAAGGGAAACTAATATTAATCTGAAATCTCTAAGACAAAGCTAATTGTTTCGGCGATGTCTCACAGTGCGTGTAAGAGATCTCTCACACGTCCAGTAGCATCATGGATTACAGAAGCGGCTCAAGTCGGGTAAGAAAATCCGCAAGAGAAGGCGCGAGAACGTCGCGATTGCGGGTGCCGAGCGTCTCTTTAATGACCTCGCCAGACAGGTTGCAGACAGAAATGACGTCCAGTTCACTGTCGAGCGTCGCAATAAAGAGAGTCGGGGAGAGCTTAAGGCGTTTTTGCGTGACCAGGTGACCAATGAGGTTTTCCTGAACGCGTTGAAGATCTTCTTCGCTCCAGGTTTGCAGCAGCGTCAGCGGCTGTCCTGCAAAACATGCAGTCATATCCCCGGCAAACTGCGTGGTATAAATTGCATGAAGCGCAGGTTGTATCACAATGTCCATTGCGCGTTCAACCGCATTTACATTCTGCTCGCCCGTGAACGGTTTCGGTTGCCAGATAACGTAATCATCCTGCGAAGCGATAATGCACGGTGACGGCACGCCATATAAGTCAGTACTTTGCGGCCACGTCCCCCGCTTTTCATGCCAGGCATCGCAATAGCGGGTCGTGAAGGACGTCAGGGCATTTGCAGTTTCGATATCCACCGATTTCTCTCTTCTTGTAAGACAGGATAAACTCAGCCCCTAAGTGTACCTGTAAAGTGGCTATGAAACATGTCTTACGAAAATCATCAGGCGTTAACGGGCTTAACGCTGGGTAAATCGACCGATTACCGCGACACCTACGACGCAAGCCTGCTTCAGGGTGTGCCGCGCAGCCTGAACCGCGATCCGCTTGGCCTTCATGCCGACGCGCTGCCGTTCGTCGGCGGCGACATCTGGACGCTGTACGAACTCTCCTGGCTGAATGCGCGCGGTCTGCCGCAGGTAGCCGTGGGCCATGTCGAGCTGGATTACGCCAGCGTAAACCTGGTCGAATCCAAGAGCTTTAAGCTCTATCTCAACAGCTTTAACCAGACCAAATTTAACAGCTGGGACGAGGTACAACAGACGCTTGAACGTGATTTAAGCGCGTGCGCGCAGGGGAACGTAACCGTCTCGTTATACCGTCTGCATGAGCTGGAAGGTCAGCCCATCGCCCATTTCCACGGCACCTGCATCGACGATCAGGACATTGATGTGGAGAGCTACGAATTTAGCACCGACTATCTGGAAAACGCGGCGGGCGGAAAAGTGGTCGACGAAACGCTGGTCAGCCATCTGCTGAAATCCAACTGCCTTATCACCCATCAGCCGGACTGGGGCTCGGTACAGATCCAGTATCGCGGCTCGCAGATTGACCGGGAAAAGCTGCTTCGTTACCTGGTGTCATTCCGTCATCACAACGAATTCCACGAGCAGTGCGTGGAACGCATCTTCAATGACATACAGCGTTTCTGCCAGCCCGAAAAGCTGAGCGTTTATGCCCGCTATACCCGTCGCGGCGGCCTGGACATTAACCCATGGCGCACCAATACCGATTTTGTGCCTGCCACCGGACGGCTGGTGCGCCAGTAAGATAAATATTTTCACAATATGCGGGCGGTATTCCGCCCGAAGTGTTGTGAAACGTCATAAGCCAGGGCTATTGTAATCAACAGGGAAAGACGATAATCGTCCCATAAGGAGCTCACTTGATTACACATATTAGCCCGCTTGGCTCTATGGATATGTTGTCGCAACTGGAAGTGGACATGCTTAAACGCACCGCCAGTAGCGACCTGTATCAACTGTTTCGTAACTGTTCACTTGCTGTACTGAACTCCGGAAGCCTGACCGACAACAGTAAAGAGCTGCTGTCCCGCTTCGAAAGTTTTGATATCAATGTGCTGCGCCGCGAGCGCGGGGTGAAGCTGGAAGTGATCAACCCGCCGGAAGAGGCGTTTGTCGATGGGCGTATTATTCGCTCACTTCAGGCCAACCTTTTTGCCGTGCTGCGCGACATCCTGTTTGTTAACGGACAGATCAGCAACGCCGGTCGTTTCCAGCATCTCGATCTGGAAAGCTCCGTTCATATCACCAACCTAGTTTTCTCCATTCTGCGTAACGCCCGCGCCCTGCACGTTGGCGAAGCGCCGAACATGGTCGTCTGCTGGGGTGGTCACTCCATTAACGAAACCGAATACCTGTACGCCCGCCGCGTGGGTAATCAGCTCGGCCTGCGCGAGCTGAACATCTGTACCGGCTGCGGTCCTGGCGCGATGGAAGCGCCGATGAAAGGCGCGGCAGTAGGACACGCGCAGCAACGCTATAAAGAAGGCCGTTTTATCGGCATGACCGAGCCGTCGATCATCGCCGCTGAGCCGCCTAACCCGCTGGTTAACGAACTGATTATTATGCCGGATATCGAAAAACGTCTTGAGGCGTTTGTCCGTATCGCGCACGGCATTATCATCTTCCCGGGCGGCGTAGGTACGGCGGAAGAACTGCTTTATCTGCTCGGGATCCTGATGAACCCGGCCAACAAAAATCAGGTTCTGCCGCTGATCCTGACCGGCCCGAAAGAGAGCGCCGACTATTTCCGCGTGCTGGACGAGTTTATCGTGCATACGCTGGGGGAAGACGCGCGCCGTCACTACCGCATTATTATTGACGATGCCGCAGAAGTGGCCCGTCAGATGAAAAAAGCGATGCCGCTGGTGAAAGAGAACCGTCGTGATACCGGGGATGCCTACAGCTTTAACTGGTCCATCCGTATCGCACCGGATCTCCAGATCCCCTTCGAGCCGTCGCATGAGAACATGGCGAACCTCAAACTCTATCCGGATCAGCCGGTGGAAGTACTGGCAGCTGACCTGCGTCGCGCCTTCTCTGGCATCGTGGCGGGGAACGTGAAGGAGGTGGGGATCCGCGCGATTGAGGAGTTCGGGCCGTATAAAATCCACGGTGACCCGGAGATGATGCGCCGCATGGATGACATGCTGCAGGGCTTTGTGGCTCAGCACCGCATGAAACTTCCGGGTTCTGCCTATATTCCCTGTTACGAAATCATCAAATAAAGCGTCCTTTCCCTCCTCTCAAGCCGGATTGTCATCCGGCTTTTTTATTAGTGATGTAATTCATAGCGATCTTCAATGTTATTAACAAATCTGGTGCCCGCGCAAACGATTACCTCGTTTTTGAAACCGTAAATAATCAGCCTTAATCGAAATTACCTGCCAGAAAATCCTAAAATCCTATTTCTTTACAGCGAAAGACACCTATCTCGCGGGTCAGCCTTTTCGAAAACATGTCGTTAATGGTAGCCTTCGCGCCCGTAAATCCTCTTTGATGTTTTTTTAACAGATAAATGGTCTAAATATGCCCACATCATAAGTGGATTATTGCATTTGGGATCGCGATCACTGATAGATTCATAACGAGAATGTATCTTTCCGCCCGCCAATAGTTACGGGCAAAAATTATTAAAAAACCGTCACTGAACGAATTTCATATTACCGTCAGGCACTTTTTCATCGGATTTGACTAAAAACCTGACAATTTGCTTCCTCCAGGAGATACAGATGGAAACCACTCAAACCAGCACCGTTGCTTCGATTGAATCCCGAAGCGGTTGGCGCAAAACGGATACCATGTGGATGCTTGGCCTGTACGGCACGGCAATCGGCGCTGGTGTACTGTTCCTTCCTATCAACGCAGGTGTCGGCGGTCTGATCCCGCTGATCATCATGGCCATCATCGCCTTTCCGATGACCTTCTTTGCACACCGCGGCCTGACCCGCTTCGTGCTGTCCGGTAAAAACCCGGGCGAAGACATTACTGAAGTCGTTGAAGAACACTTCGGCGTCGGCGCAGGTAAGCTGATTACCCTGCTCTACTTCTTCGCGATTTACCCGATTCTGCTGGTGTATAGCGTTGCTATCACCAACACCGTTGAAAGCTTCATGATGCACCAGCTGCAGATGACCCCGCCGCCGCGTGCGATCCTGTCCCTGATCCTGATCGTCGGTATGATGACCATCGTACGCTTTGGCGAGCAGATGATTGTCAAAGCGATGAGCGTGCTGGTATTCCCGTTTGTTGCAGCCCTGATGGTGCTGGCGCTGTACCTGATCCCACAGTGGAACGGCGCTGCGCTGGAAACTCTGTCTCTGAGCAGCGCATCCGCAACCGGTAACGGCCTGCTACTGACCCTATGGCTGGCGATCCCGGTAATGGTGTTCTCCTTCAACCACTCGCCAATCATCTCCTCCTTCGCGGTGGCGAAGCGTGAAGAGTACGGCAATGGTGCAGAGAAGAAGTGCTCCAGCATCCTGGCTCGCGCACACATCATGATGGTACTGACAGTTATGTTCTTCGTGTTCAGCTGCGTGCTGAGCCTTTCCCCGGCGGATCTGGCGGCGGCGAAAGAGCAGAACATCTCTATTCTGTCCTACCTGGCAAACCACTTTAACGCACCGCTGATTGCGTGGATGGCACCGATCATCGCGATTATCGCCATCACCAAATCCTTCCTGGGCCACTACCTGGGCGCACGTGAAGGCTTCAACGGTATGGTGATTAAATCTCTGCGCGGTAAAGGCAAGAGCATTGAAATCAACCGTCTGAACAAAATCACCGCGCTGTTCATGCTGGTGACCACCTGGGCGGTAGCCACCCTGAACCCAAGCATTCTGGGCATGATTGAAACCCTGGGCGGCCCGATTATCGCGATGATTCTGTTCCTGATGCCGATGTACGCGATTCAGAAAGTGCCAGCGATGCGTAAATACAGCGGCCATATCAGCAACGTGTTCGTTGTTGTGATGGGTCTGATTGCCATCTCCGCTATTTTCTACTCGCTGTTCAGCTAATACCTCCTGCGCCGTCTTCGGATGGCGCACTCCTCCCCTCTGACTGAAGCAATGGACGCATCATGATTAGCGTATTCGATATCTTCAAAATCGGTATTGGTCCTTCCAGCTCTCACACCGTCGGACCAATGAAAGCCGGTAAACAATTCACGGATGACTTGATTGCACGCGGCATTTTGCACGACATCACCCGCGTGGTTGTCGATGTATACGGTTCCCTTTCCCTGACCGGTAAAGGCCACCATACCGATATTGCCATTATCATGGGGCTGGCGGGTAACCTGCCGGATACCGTTGATATTGACTCCATTCCTGGCTTTATCCAGGACGTGAACACCCATGGTCGTTTGCTGCTGGCCAACGGCGAGCACGAAGTTGAATTTCCGGTTGACCACTGCATGAATTTCCATGCGGATAACCTGTCGCTGCACGAAAACGGCATGCGCATTACCGCGCTGGTCGGCGATAAAGCGGTTTACAGCCAGACGTATTACTCCATCGGCGGCGGGTTTATCGTCGACGAAGACCATTTTGGTCAAACCAACGGCTCCGCCGTTGAGGTGCCGTACCCGTACAAAAACGCGGCCGATTTACAGCGTCACTGCCAGGAGACAGGCCTTTCTCTCTCCGGCCTGATGATGAAAAACGAGCTGGCCCTGCACAGCAAAGAGGAGCTGGAACAGCACTTCGCAAACGTCTGGGAAGTGATGCGCAGCGGCATTGAGCGCGGGATCACCACCGAAGGCGTGCTGCCGGGGAAACTGCGTGTTCCGCGTCGTGCGGCTGCGCTGCGTCGCATGCTGGTCAGCACCGACAAAACCACCACCGACCCGATGGCCGTTGTCGACTGGATCAACATGTTCGCGCTGGCGGTGAACGAAGAGAACGCCGCGGGTGGCCGCGTCGTCACCGCGCCAACCAACGGGGCGTGCGGCATTGTTCCGGCGGTCCTGGCGTATTACGACAAGTTTATCCGTGAAGTAAATGCAAACTCACTCGCGCGGTATATGCTGGTCGCCAGTGCGATTGGCTCACTGTACAAGATGAACGCCTCGATTTCCGGCGCAGAAGTGGGCTGTCAGGGTGAAGTGGGCGTAGCCTGCTCTATGGCGGCGGCGGGTCTGGCCGAATTGCTGGGCGCAAGTCCTGCGCAGGTTTGTATTGCGGCGGAAATCGGCATGGAACATAACCTGGGGCTGACCTGCGATCCGGTCGGCGGTCAGGTCCAGGTGCCATGCATCGAGCGTAACGCCATCGCCTCTGTGAAAGCGGTGAACGCGGCCCGTATGGCGCTGCGCCGCACCAGCGAACCGCGCGTGTGTCTCGACAAGGTTATCGAAACCATGTACGAAACCGGTAAAGATATGAACGCCAAATACCGCGAAACCTCCCGCGGTGGCCTGGCGATGAAGATCGTTACCTGCGATTAAGCCTCTCAGGAAGCCTCGTTTTGCGAGGCTTCTTCCTGTTTTCCCCACCATTCATAGTTTCATGCTGCGCTCAGTGTTACCCTTCCCCCATTAGACAGAAGGGAGATTATCTGTGGCCGTTCATTTGCTTATCGTCGATGCACTTAACCTGATTCGCCGTATTCACGCGGTACAGGGCACCCCCTGCAAGGACACCTGTTTACACGCGCTGGAGCAGCTCATTCGCCATAGCGAACCCACCCACGCTGTTGCCGTATTCGACGATGAAGCACGCAATACCGGCTGGCGGCACCAGCGCCTGCCGGACTACAAAGCCGGGCGTGCGCCGATGCCGGACGATCTGCACGCCGAAATGCCCGTTATACGCGCGGCCTTTGAACAGCGCGGCGTTCCGTGTTGGGGCGCACACGGTAATGAGGCTGATGATTTAGCCGCAACGCTGGCGGTTAAAGTGGCAAGCGCCGGGCATCAGGCGACTATCGTTTCAACCGACAAAGGCTACTGCCAGCTGCTCTCTCCAACGGTCCGCATCCGCGACTACTTCCAGAAACGCTGGCTGGACGCGCCATTTATTGCCAGCGAGTTTGGCGTATCGCCTGAGCAATTGCCGGATTACTGGGGGCTGGCGGGGATCAGCAGCTCCAGAGTGCCGGGTGTCGCCGGTATTGGACCCAAAAGTGCCGCACAGCTGCTGACGGAGTTTCAGAATCTGGAAGGGATTTACGCAAGGCTTGAGGAAGTGCCGGAAAAATGGCGCAAGAAGCTGGAGGCGAATAAAGAGATGGCGTTTATCTGCCGGGAAATCGCAACGCTACAGACGGATTTACAGCTGGACGGGAATTTACAGCAGTTAAGGTTAGAACGTTAAAACAACTACACGATTTTGTAGGCCCGGTAAGCACAGCGCCACCGGGCGTTACAAACGTTATCGCTCGTCGCGACGCCCACCCACGGCCGCCCACCAGCGACGGATATGCACCGTCACTTCTTCACGGTCGTGATACAGCTGACGCGCCTGGATTTCCGCATTAATCCCGTGTTCGTCCAGTTGCTGCTGAATATAAGCCAGGTTCTGCGACACCTCTTCGTAACGCTTTTTCATCGGCAGCTTGAGGTTGAAAATCGTCTCACGACACCAGCCGTTCACCAGCCAGGAGGCCATCAGCGCCGCGACTTTTGCCGGTTTTTCTACCATGTCGCACACCATCCAGGAGATGTTGTTACGGGTAGGACGGTAGCGGAAACCATCTTCACGCAGCCAGGTGACCTGCCCGGTGTCCATCAGGCTTTGCGCCATCGGGCCGTTATCCACAGACGAAACCCACATGTTGCGTTTCACCAGCTGATAGGTCCAGCCGCCCGGGCACGCGCCAAGATCGACGGCATACATGCCGTTTGCCAGACGTTCGTCCCACTCGTCCGCCGGGATAAAGACGTGGAACGCCTCTTCCAGCTTCAGGGTTGAACGGCTCGGCGCGTCTGACGGGAAGCGCAGACGCGGGATCCCCATAAAGAACGGCGAGTTATTGGTGGTATACGAGTAGCCGGTGTAGCAACATCCTGGCGCAATAAAGAAGATATGCACGACTGGACGCTTTGGCGTTTCGTAGTTTGTCAGCACTCCCGCATCACGCAGTGCCGCGCGGAGCGGCACGGTAAACTTACGGCAGAACTTCATCAGCTCTTTGCTTTCATTGGTGTCAGCCACTTCCACGCGCAAATCGCCGCCCTTCTCCACCACGCCCTGCAACAGGCCAACAATCGGCGTGATGCGATCTTCCGGCGGAAGATCTTTCAGCAGTTCGCCCGCGACAAACATCTGACGGGCGAAAATCAGCGAGCTGAACGGCAGTTCGCGCGCCAGCTTGTCGGCATCATCAGGCTGATAGCATTCAAATACCACATAACCCGCGTTCTCTTTGACGCGAGCGAATCCGAAGACTTCACGCTTCGCCGCTTTATCGGTGATTTCCGCGGCGCACTCTTTCTCAAACCCCGGGCGACAATATAAAACAACCTTATTCATGAACAACGCCCTTGCGTTTCAGACGGATAGCTCCGATAAACATTAACACCCAACCCGCCAGGAAGCTGACGCCGCCGACAGGTGTAACAAACGCCCACAGGCGTAAATGCGACAGCGCCAGACAGTAGAGACTGCCGCTGAACAGTACGGTACCCAGCGCCAGAAAGACGCTGCTCCAGTAAAACCAAATGCTGATACGGCGCTGCATCGCCACCGCCAGCCCAAAAATTGCCAGCGTGTGGAACGCCTGATATTCAAGGCCGGTCTGGATCCAGCCCATCTCCACAACGCCCAAAGACTTGCTTAAGACATGCGCGCCAAACGCGCCCAGAGCTACAAAAATAAAGCCACTCACCGCGGCGAAAATCAGCATGAATCGGCTGGTCATGTTTAAGTCCTGAATTAATGCGTGCCCGGCACACAAACGTTATTGTTCATACCTGAAGCGGAATTTTTCTTGCTCGCTTGCCGCTTTCGCCAGTATCCACTGCCGGAAAGCGGCTATTTTACCCAGTTCTGCCTGACTGTCATGACAAACCAGATAAAATGCATTCTTGCTGACCAGTACATCGTTAAATGGGCAAACCAGACGGCCTGCCTCAATTTCGGACTGCGCCATGACGTTATTCGCTAATGCCACGCCCTGCCCGTGAATGGCAGCCTGTAACACCATCGCGCTGTGGCTAAAAATGGGCCCCTGCTGCACGTTTATATGATTAAGACCTAACTGGCGGGTATAAGTTTGCCAGTCGCGACGCGACGCATCGTGCAAAAGCGTGTGTTGCGCCAGATCGGCGGGCGTTTTGAGCGCTTTCTCCCCCGTCAGCAGCAGTGGTGAACAGACCGGCAGCAGATATTCTGCGTATAATTTTTCAACACGCAAGCCCGGCCAGTTACCGCGACCGTAAAAAATCGCCACATCCACATCGTCTGCAAGCTTGTCTTCCTGACGGTCCACCGCCTGGATTCGGACATCGATTCCCGGATAAGTTGAGTTAAAGCTTGAGAGTCGCGGCACCAGCCACTGAATGGCAAAACTGGGCAATAAACTCACAGTCAGGGCGCCTTTTGCGCTCCGTGCCTGAAGCTTACGGGTGGCTTCCGTCAGCTGGGAGAAAATCTCTTTAATATCCTGAAAATAGCTCTGCCCTTCTTCGGTCAACAGCAACGAACGGTTGCGGCGACGGAACAGCTTAAGCCCCAGAAAATCCTCCAGAGACTTGATTTGATGACTTACTGCGGCCTGTGTCACAAAAAGCTCATCGGCTGCGCGGGTGAAGCTGAGGTGGCGTGCTGCTGCATCAAAAACACGTAATGCATTTAGGGGTGGCAATCGCTTGGACATGGTTATCTGGCTTAGATGTTAACGAGATTTAACATATAGGAAACAACGTTTAACCTATTAGTTTTTTTTATCTGAGCCATTATAATTTGTCCGTTGAGGAACTACCAGCAAATACCTATAGTGGCGGCACTTCCTGAGCCGGAACGAAAAGCTTTTTTTGGAATGCGTGTTCTGAAGGGCTTTTGGCTTACGGTTGTGATGTTGTGTTGTTGTGTTTGCAATTGGTCTGCGATTCAGACCACGGTAGCAACGCTACCAATTTTTCACTTCCTGTACATTTACCCTGTCTGTCCATAGTGATTAATGTAGCACCGCCAACTTGCGGTGCTTTTTTTTCGCTTATCTAACTGTTAATGCTCGATTTCCTTCATCTCTTTCACGTCACTGCGATTGATCTGCTGTTTGTTCCCGTTAGCATCTTTATATGAAATCATCCCGGTATCATTATCGGTTGTCGGTTTCCCTTCAGAGACGATAGATCGACCATCGTTGGTATGCATTACGTAGTTATTACCAGAACATGCGCTCAGGGCAAAGGTCAACGCACAGGCAGAAATGATTGCAGCTGTCTTTTTCATGATTATTCTCCTTTAGCAATTAATGCTATTCAAACCTCGATTTATAACAGGCTAAAACATCCGCCTAACACTATTTAGCATAACCTGCTTTTTCAGACTCGCCAGGATAAGCAGACAAATCTGATAGATATCAACTTCCTTGCCCTGCCGATGAATTTGCGCGACGATCGTAGAATCGATATGAGGAATTCCATGAACGCTTTCAGTCCTGCGCAGTTTCGCGCACAGTTTCCTGCGCTGGCCGATGCCGGCATTTATCTTGATAGCGCCGCCACGGCCCTTAAGCCGCAGGCGGTGATTGAGGCAACCCGCCAGTTTTACAGCCTGAGCGCCGGGAACGTGCATCGCAGCCAGTATGCCGACGCGCAGCGCTTAACGGCGCAATACGAAGCCGCACGGGATCAGGTCGCGCGCCTGATCAATGCTGACAGCGGTAAGAACATTGTCTGGACTCGGGGCACTACCGAGGCCATTAACATGGTGGCGCAATGTTACGCGCGTCCGCTGTTGCAGCCCGGGGATGAGATCATCGTCAGCGAGGCGGAACACCACGCCAACCTGGTGCCCTGGCTGATGGTGGCCGAACAAACCGGGGCACGGGTTGTAAAACTCCCGTTGGGTACAGACTTCCTGCCTGACGTGGCGCGTCTGCCTGAGCTGATTACGCCGCGCAGCCGTATTCTGGCGCTGGGGCAGATGTCCAACGTCACCGGCGGCTGTCCGGATCTGGCGCGCGCCATTGAGATTGCCCATGCCAGCGGCGTGGTAGTAATGGTCGACGGTGCGCAGGGTGTGGTGCATTTTCCGGCTAACGTTCAGGCGCTGGATATCGACTTCTATGCCTTCTCAGGGCATAAATTGTACGCGCCAACCGGTATCGGCGCGCTGTACGGCAAACCTGAACTGCTGGCCCGGATGACGCCGTGGCTCGGCGGCGGCAAGATGATTACCGAAGTCACCTTCGACGGTTTCAAAACGCAGGATGTACCTTACCGCCTGGAAGCCGGTACGCCGAACGTGGCAGGGGTTATCGGTCTGAGCGCAGCGCTCGAATTTCTCGCAGATACGGACGTGGCTCAGGCTGAAAGCTGGAGCCGGGGCCTGGCGACGCTGGCAGAAGAAGAGCTTAAGAAACGCCCCGGGTTTCGCTCGTTCCGCGTCCAGGACTCCAGCCTGCTCGCCTTTGATTTTGCGGGCGTACACCATAGCGACATGGTGACGCTGCTTGCCGGATACGGCATTGCCCTGCGCGCAGGACAGCACTGCGCCCAGCCGCTGCTGGCGGCCATGGGGGTGAGCGGTACCCTGCGCGCCTCGTTTGCACCGTACAACACAAAAAGTGACGTCGACGCGCTGGTTTCCGCCGTCGACCGCGCCCTGGAATTACTGGTGGATTAATGACAAGTTCAGCCTTAGCCGGGCATCCGTTCGGCACCGTTATCACTGAAGAGACGTTAAAACAGACCTTCGTCCCGCTCACGCAGTGGGAAGATAAATATCGTCAGCTGATCCAGCTGGGCAAACAGTTGCCCACGCTGTCAGACGAACTGAAATCACAGGCGAAGGAGATAGCTGGCTGCGAGAACCGCGTCTGGCTTGGGTTTAGCATATCCGGTGAGAAACTGCATTTCTTCGGCGACAGCGAGGGACGCATTGTTCGCGGTCTGCTGGCGGTGCTGTTGACCGCAATCGAAGGGAAAAGCGCCGCAGAGCTGCTGGCGCATTCTCCGCTGGCGCTGTTTGATGAGCTGGGACTTCGCACGCAGCTTAGCGCCTCGCGCGGTCAGGGACTGATTGCGCTAAACGACGCGGTGCTGGATGCCGCCCGTCAGGCTCAGGCCTGACGTTCCGCCTTCGCCATCATCTTCTTCAGGGCGTGAGAGACCGCCACAAAGCCGAAGGAGGCGGTCACCATGGTGGCCGCTCCAAACCCTGAGGCACAATCCATCCGCTTTGGCCCTTCCGCTGTGCTTTTCATTGCACAGACCGAACCATCCGCCTGCGGATAAACCAGCGCTTCTGTCGAGAACACACAGTCCACGCCCAGCTTGCCTTTACTGTTCTTCACCACGTTGAAGTCGCTTTTTAAGCGCTCGCGCAGCTTAGCAGCCAGTGGATCCTGAATGGTTTTCGCCAGATCTGCCACCTGGATCTGCGTCGGATCAATTTGTCCACCCGCGCCGCCCGTTGTCACCAGCGGCACCTTGTAACGACGACAGTAAGCGATCAGCGCCGCTTTTGGCCGCACGCTGTCGATGGCGTCAATCACATAGCTGTAGCCTTTGCTCATGTACTCCGCGACGTTATCTGCCGTCACAAAGTCGTCAATCACCGTTACGCGGCACTCCGGGTTGATGAGACGAATACGCTCCGCCATCACCTCGGACTTCGCCAGACCGACGTTATCACGCAGGGCGTGGATCTGACGGTTAGTGTTAGTGACGCAGACGTCATCCATATCAATCAACGTAATTGCGCCAATGCCGGTTCTCGCCAGCGCTTCTGCCGCCCACGAACCCACGCCACCAATGCCCACCACGCAGACATGCGCATCCGCGAACAGTTGCAGGGCTTTTTCACCGTATAACCGTGCCGTGCCGCCGAAACGCTGGCGCCAGGCATCGCTGATTACCACAGACATAAAACCTCAGATGTAAAAAGGGTGAGGTATTCCTCACCCTGAACCGTAATCCGTCTTGCGCTCAGAATACCACACTCAGCCGCTAAATACGTTCCCGGTACCCGGCGCTGTCTTCAGCACCCACACGCGCCCGTAGTGGTTATACCAGCCTGCACGGTGCCCTGCATCCGGGCCGATGCCCTGGTAAATATCGAAGTGCTGACCTTTAATCGCCCCGCCCACGTCCAGCGCCACCATCAGGCGTAATTCATACTTGCCGTTGAATTTGCCGTTATTGTCGAGGAGAGGGACTTCCGCCAGCAGCGTGGTACCCGCCGGGATAATCGAACGATCCGATGCCACAGAAGCGCGGCCAATCAGCGGGACGGCGCTCGCCCCTTTCACCGGCGCAAAGTTCTGCGGTTTGAAGAAGACAAACGATGGATTCTGCTCAAGCAGCTCACGCACTTCCGCTTCGCTGTGTTTTTCGCCCCACTCGCGGATCGCCTGCATCGACATATCTTCTCGTTTCACTTCACCACGGTCGATGAGCACCTTACCGATGCTGCGATAGGCATGGCCGTTTTTCCCGGCATAGCTAAAGAAGTTCAGCGGCGAGCCGTCGCCAAAATCAATATAGCCGCTGCCCTGCACGTCCATGATGAAGTTATCCATCAGCGAGTTGCTGTAGGCCAGCACGTAATTTTCGCTAAGCGCACCGGCATAGATTTCAGCGCGGGACGGGAGACGACCGCGTTTTGGCGGCATGCGGTAAATCGGATACCGGAATTCGCCCTGACGCGTGTGTCGTGCCTGGACAACCGGGGTGTAGTAGCCGGTAAACTGAACGTTACCGTAGTTATCCGCCCCTTCCATCTGCCACGCGTCAATACCAAACTGGCGCATATTGCGCGTATCACCGCCAGCACGCAGCCAGTCCTGCACTGCACTATAAACGTTGTTCTGTGAGCCATACAGGCGCGGCGACGCTTTGCGGATCTGGTACACCTGCTCGGAGAAATCCCCGGCATTGATTGGAGCACCCACGGCATCTGGCTGGTTAACTAAAGAGAAAGGCTGGGATAACTTCCCGTCTTTATACTGTTGACCGCGATCGGTCGGTTTGGAAGAGCAGGCCGCAAGAATCGCTACCATTGCGCCTGTCATCAGATACTTCACCCAACGTCCTTTCATTATATCTCGTCTTTTAGTTGCCCAATTCCGCGTGATGAAGATAACAAACCCACCGTGGTAATGAAATGCGATCGCCTTCCCTTTGGCAAATTCTGGACAAAAAATAGTCCAAAGTGGCTATTCCCGTTCATTTTGCATACAAAATAATGAATTATGCGAAAAAGGGGTTGCATCACAAACCTATCCGAGTATAGTGCGCTTCCACGGACGCGGGGTGGAGCAGCCTGGTAGCTCGTCGGGCTCATAACCCGAAGGTCGTCGGTTCAAATCCGGCCCCCGCAACCAATTAAAATTTGATGAAGTATCTTCTACGACTGTAGAAAGACGGACGCGGGGTGGAGCAGCCTGGTAGCTCGTCGGGCTCATAACCCGAAGGTCGTCGGTTCAAATCCGGCCCCCGCAACCAATCAAATTTGAAGAAGTAAGTTTCTACAAGTGTAGAAAGACGGACGCGGGGTGGAGCAGCCTGGTAGCTCGTCGGGCTCATAACCCGAAGGTCGTCGGTTCAAATCCGGCCCCCGCAACCAACACTTCTTAAAACAATAAACACCCTTAAGGGTGTTTTTTTGTATCTGCCGTTTGTGAAAGTGCCGGGCGAGATACCCGGCGTAATACCCTATCCCCGCCGCGCCAGCGTTTCCCCGTCTGAGAAATAGGCCCGAATACCCGCCAGAATCGACTCCGCCACTTCCTGCTGGAATTTAGCCGTCTTGAGCTTGCGTTCCTCTTGCACGTTACTGATAAACGCGGTTTCGACCAGAATGGACGGAATATCTGGCGCTTTTAGTACTGCAAATCCGGCCTGCTCGACGCTGTTTTTGTGCAGCTTGTTGACCCGGCCCAGTTTGCCCAGCACCGCTTTACCAAACTTCAGACTGTCGGTAATGGTCAGCGACTGCACCATATCAAACAGCGTATGGTCGACGTAACGATCCCCGCTTTTACTCACGCCACCGATTAAATCCGAGGCGTTCTGCGTGTCCGCCAGGTATCTCGCGGCGGTACTGGTCGCCCCTTTCGTTGACAGGGCAAACACCGACGATCCGCTCGGCTGGCGGCTGGTGAAGGCATCCGCATGAATAGAGACAAACAGATCCGCGCGCTGCTTCTGCGCTTTCGCCACGCGGACCTTCAGCGGGATAAAGACATCTTCGTTGCGCGTCATGTAGGCGCGCATATTGCCCTCTTTGTCGATTAACGCCTTCAGACGACGGGCAATTTGCAGCACCACATCTTTTTCGCGGGTGTGATATTTCCCAACGGCGCCGGAATCTTCTCCGCCGTGGCCAGGATCGAGCATGATCACAATCGGACGATCGCGCCCCGCCCTGCCAGGCTTAGGACCACTTTGCGCAGGTGGGACCTGCCGCTGGAGATCGCCTTTGTTGTAATCTTCAAGTAACGCCAGGAGCGGATCCTGAATATCCGTTGCATTCGCCGGATAGAGATCCATTACCAGGCGCTCCTTAAAGGCAGCAACAGGCGCAAGGGCAAAGAGCTGCGGTTTCACGTTCTGCTTCAGCTCAAACACCATGCGCACGGTTTGCGGATCGAACTGCCCGACGCGCGCCGATTTGATAAAAGGATCGTCGCCACGGATCTGCGCCGCCATGCCTTTAAGCACGGAGTTGAGATTCACACCTTCGAGATCAACCACCACACGTTCAGGATTGCTGAGGGCAAATTGTTTGTATTTCAGCACGCGGTTAGACTCGACCGTCACGCGCGTATAGGTCGACGACGGCCAGACGCGCACCGCGACTACCTGGCTTGTGGCGGCAAGACCCACCTGGCTGACGCTAAGCAACCACATCGCCCCGGCCCCTTTTAACAGGCGGCGGCGGCTTATTGCTGAATTGGATCCCGACATGCTTCTCCCGAGCAAGAAATCTGATTGATGAACAAAACGCCCAAATTGACCGAAAACTTTAACGAATGACGCATAAACTGTCATCTATAAAAGGGTAAACAATCATACGTTAACGCACGGATTACTTATTATTTTCTGTGGGTCGCAGAAAATTTTGGCTTGCACACGCGGCCACAATCGAATAAAAATACATAAATAACGAATAAACATTCATTAAGGGTTGTGTCATGGTTAAGGAACGCAGAACCGAACTGGTCCAGGGATTCCGCCATTCTGTTCCCTATATCAACACCCATCGGGGCAAAACCTTTGTCATCATGCTTGGCGGTGAAGCCATTGAGCATGATAACTTTTCCAGTATCGTCAATGATATCGGCCTGCTGCACAGCCTCGGCATCCGTCTGGTGGTGGTGTATGGCGCACGTCCGCAAATCGAAGCCAACCTGGCCGCCCATCACCATGAGCCGATCTACCACAAACATACCCGCGTGACGGATGCGAAAACCCTCGAACTGGTCAAACAGGCGGCGGGTCTGTTGCAGCTCGATATCACCGCCCGCCTGTCGATGAGCCTGAGTAATACGCCGCTGCAGGGCGCGCACATCAACGTGGTGAGCGGCAACTTTATCATCGCTCAGCCGCTCGGCGTGGACGATGGCGTGGATTACTGCCACAGCGGCCGCATCCGGCGCATTGATGAAGAAGCCATTCACCGCCAGTTAGACAATGGCGCGATCGTCCTGATGGGACCCGTTGCCGTTTCCGTAACGGGTGAAAGTTTTAATCTGACCTCAGAAGAGATTGCCACCCAGCTGGCCATCAAGCTTAAAGCGGAAAAAATGATCGGCTTTTGCTCCTCACAGGGTGTCGTGAACGATGAGGGCGTGATTGTGCCAGAACTTTTTCCGAATGAAGCCCAGGCGCGCGTCGAAGCGCTGGAAGCACAAGGCGATTACTATTCCGGTACCGTGCGTTTTCTGCGCGGCGCCGTCAAAGCGTGCCGCAGCGGGGTACGCCGCAGCCACCTGATCAGCTATCAGGAAGACGGCGCGCTGTTGCAGGAACTGTTCTCCCGGGACGGGATCGGTACGCAGATCGTAATGGAGAGCGCCGAGCAGATCCGCCGTGCCACCATCAACGATATCGGCGGTATTCTGGAGCTGATCCGTCCGCTGGAACAACAGGGCATTCTGGTTCGCCGCTCCCGCGAGCAGCTGGAGATGGAGATCGACAAGTTCACCATCATCCAGCGAGATAACCTGACCATTGCCTGTGCGGCGCTTTATCCGTTCCCGGAAGAACAAATTGGCGAAATGGCGTGCGTTGCCGTGCACCCGGATTACCGTAGCTCCTCGCGGGGGGAACTGCTGCTTGAACGCGTGGCGGCACAGGCGCGCCAGATGGGTCTGAGCAAGCTGTTCGTGCTCACCACGCGCAGCATTCACTGGTTCCAGGAGCGCGGCTTCACGCCAGTGGATATTGATTCTCTGCCGGAAAGTAAGAAAGAGATGTACAACTACCAGCGCCGCTCGAAGGTGTTAATGGCGGACCTGGGATAACAATCACCCTCTCCTGTCGGAGAGGGTGATTACTCAGACAGATTCAAAAATCGCGCTTAATCCGCTTCTGCGCTCGGTGCGAGTGGCAATCGCCTGACCCAGCACGCGCTCATCCGCATACAGCGACAGACGCTGGCGCGCACGGGTAACGGCGGTGTAGACCAACTCACGGGTTACGACCGGCGAAAGCTGTGTCGGCAGGATCAGCGCCGCATGGTTGAACTCTGAGCCCTGAGACTTGTGTACCGTCATCGCCCATGCCGTTTCATGCTCTGGCAGACGGCTGGGCTGGACGGACTTCACGCTGCCGTCCGGTAGCTGGAACCAGACGCGCAAACCGTTACCGCGATCGAGCGCAATACCGATATCCCCGTTGAACAGCCCCAGCGCACTGTCGTTGCGGGAGATCATCACTGGCCGGCCTTCATACCATCGCGAATGCTGCTGACGGTTAATTTTGCGTTTCTGCACCAGCAGCTGCTCCAGCCTGTCATTCAGCCCCGCAACGCCGAACGGCCCTTCCCGCAATGCGCACAGAAGCTGGTATTCGCCAAATGCGGCAATGACCTGCCCGGGCTGACTGCGCTGCTGCACGCAGCTCAGAAAACGCTGGTATCCATGGAGAGCCTCCTCAAGCATAGCCTGATACTCTTCCCCGCTTTGCAGCGATTTCTTTTCAATGTCAGTGAAAGAGCCGTCAAACACCGTGCGCGTGGCATGCCGATCGCCACGGTTGACCGCCGCAGCCAGCTGGCCGATGCCGGAGTCGCTACCGAAACGGTAGCTTTTTTGCAGCAGGCACAGGCTGTCACGCAGTGCGCCTGCGACCGGCGAGTGATCGGGTTCAAGCGAGCAGCCGGTCAGGCGGGCAAGCTCCTGCGCCCGCGCGGCGGTATAACCGTAGCTGGCGTAGGTACAGATATCCCCCAGTACCGCCCCGGCTTCCACGGAGGCGAGCTGGTCGCGATCGCCCAGGAAAACCACGCGCGCATGCGGCGGCAGAGCATCGATCAGGCGCGACATCATGGTCAGGTCAATCATGGAGGCTTCATCCACCACCAGCACGTCCAGATGCAGCGGATTACCCGCATGGTAGCGCAGCCGCTGACTACCCGGCTGCGCGCCGAGCAGACGGTGCAGGGTACTCGCTTCACCCGGGAAAAGCGCAAGCTGCTCCTGAGTGAGCGGCAGCTGTTGCATCGCACCGCCCAGTGATTCGGTCAGTCGCGCCGCTGCTTTCCCGGTGGGTGCCGCCAGACGAATACGGCATCGCTGCTCGCCTGATAGCTGGATCAGGGCTGCCAGCAGCTTTGCGACGGTCGTGGTTTTCCCGGTCCCCGGGCCACCTGAAATCACCGAAATCCGCCGCGTCAGGGCGACGGCCGCCGCCACTTTCTGCCAGTCTGTAGGCTCACCGGAGTCAAACAGCCTGTCCAGTGTCTGGCGAAGCTGCGCTTCGTCGCAGGGAAGCGGCGCGTTGGTCTCACTAAAGAAACGCGCTACCGTCAGTTCGTTTCGCCACAGACGGTTCAGATATAAGCGCTCCCCCGTCAGGATCAGCGGCGCCTGGTTTTCTCCCGGCCCGACGGCCGACGATTCGCGCAAAATTTTCTGCCAGTCCACCCTCTCCCCCAGCAGCGCAAAGCAGGACTGGAGGACAGGCGGCATTTTCTCGTCAACAACCAGACGCGAGAGCGGCAGACACACATGCCCCTCTCCGGCGTCTTTACTCAATAGGGCAGCGGCAAGCATCACGGCGGGCTGGTCAGCGGCAATCATCATGGCAAACTGCACATCCAGCTGACGCAGCACGCGTTGCTCTACCGCTTCCAGCAATAAATCCTGCATCGTCATGCCATCTCCTCCGTGTTTGCTGCAAACAGGTTATCCATTTTATTAATCAATTCCGCATCCGGACGGGTGCTGAAGATCCCGGAGCGCGGATCGGCAGCGTCGACCCCGCGCAAGAAGAGGTAGATGACGCCACCAAAATGATCGTCGTAGCGGTAATCCGCAATACGGTGGCGCAAATAGCGGTGCAGCGCTAGCGTGTAGAGCTGATATTGCAGATCGTAGCGATGCATTTGCATGGCTGCCGCCATCGCCTGCTGGGTATAGGCTTCGCTGTTCTCGCCCAGCCAGTTCGATTTGTAATCCAGCAGGTAGTACCGTCCTTCGTGACGGAAGACCAGGTCGATAAAACCTTTCAGCATGCCCTGCACCTGACGGAAGTTCAGCGGCGGGCAACCGGCTGAGAGCGGATCGTACTGACGGATAAGCGCATCGAGCGCGTCGGCCTTAAGCGGGCCTGCGACAGGCAGATAAAACTCCATCTCAACCTGTTTATTTCTGGCCGTTAGCTGACGAAGAGCGAAGCCCTGCTCAGTCAGCGGTGCCTGTAAAATGGCGTTGATCCAGTCAGTGAGAACGGGCTGCCAGTGCGCGTCATAGCCCCCGCTCTGTAACATCTTCAGCACCCACTCCTCACTGACAGGCTGAGTAAAATCAAGCTCTTCAAAGAGGCTGTGCAAAAAGGTGCCCGGCGACGCGCCGCGTGGGAACTGATGCGGAGTTAACGTCGGTTCAACCGGAATATCACCCACCCCTGCGGCATCCACGTCCAGCTTCGGCATGAGATCCAGCGCAATACTTTGCCCGTGCTGTTGCAGGCCAGAATAGCTGGTGACGCGCCAGTCGTCGGCAAGCACCCGCGTGATCTGGCGCGCATTAAGGTCGGTCGCGGGCTCTTGCGCCATTTGCCAGCGGCTATTGTCTGGCAGAGACGGGATATGCAGTGCGATATCGTCACCGCAGAGCGACTCAATGCAGAGGCGCAACCCCGCCGCATCTTTCGGCTCGCCACGCTGAATAAGCCGCCCTAACGCGCTTAAATGGAAATCGCTTTCCCCTGTTTTCTCCCCGCGACGGCGGAAAACCGGGGCGACGCCCAGGCTGCAATGCCAGACAGAACGGGTCAGCGCCACGTAAAGCAGGCGCAAATCCTCCGCCAGACGCTCCGCTTCTGCCAGTTCAACGCTGGTCTCCGCCTTGCTGAGATCGAGCACCGCATCGAAAGTCTCGCGGTCATGGTAAAAGGCCTGATCCTGAACCCGGTAGTTCGCGATGAAAGGCAGCCAGACCAGCGGATATTCGAGACCTTTGGATTTGTGAATGGTGACGATTTGCACCAGATGCTTATCGCTCTCAAGACGCATCTGCTGGCTTGAAGAGTTACTGTTTGGATCCGCGATTTGCTGCGCCAGCCAGCGCACAAGGGCATGTTCACTTTCAAGCTGGGTACCCGCTTCCTGTAACAGTTCGCTGATGTGTAAAATATCGGTCAGACGCCTTTCACCGCCGGATGTCGCCAGCATATTTTCGGCAATCTGACGCCGTGTCATCAGCTCGCGCAGCATCGCCATGACGCCGCGCTTTTGCCAGCGTTCACGGTAATGGACAAACTCTTCTACCACCGCATCCCATGCGTTTTCGTCATGGTTGAGTTCATCAATATCCCGTGCGTTCAACCCCAGCATAGAACTGGCCAGCGCGCTTCGAAGCGTATTTTCGCGCTCCGGCGCCAGCACCGCCTGAAGCAACCAGAGCATTTCCTGGGCTTCCAGCGTGTCGAACACGCTGTCGCGGTTAGAGAGATACACTGACGGAATATCCAGCAACGTTAGCGCATCGCGGATTAACGCCGCTTCCTGACGACTGCGCACCAGCACGGTAATATCAGAGGCCTTTACAGGATATGCCTGTTCCCCCTTCCACAGTAGTGCCTCGCCGCGCGCGCCTGCGCTTAGCCAGTCACGGATTTGCGCGGCGCAGTGCTGGGCCATCGCCGCCTGATAATCGGCAACGCCATAGCCTTCCCCCTCAAGCAGCCAGAAGGTCATGGCGGGTTGTACCGCACCGCTGACTTCGTAGCGCAGGGATGCGTTTTTTGGGGCGGATTTCACCGGCAGGAAAGGGATTTCATTGAACATAAACGCCGTCTCCATACGGCTGAACAGCGCATTGACGCTCTCAACCATCCCCGGAGCGGAGCGCCAGTTGGTATCTAACGTGTAATGCGCGACCACCTCACTACGGGCTTTCATATAGGTGAAGATATCTGCCCCACGGAAGGCGTAAATGGCCTGTTTAGGGTCGCCTATCAGCAGCAGGGCAGTGTCGGGCTGCTGTCGCCAGATGCGGCGAAAAATGCGGTACTGCTGGGGGTCGGTGTCCTGAAATTCGTCAATCATCGCCACCGGAAAACGGGTACGGATCGCGCTGGCGAGCGCTTCACCATTCTCGCTGGACAGGGCTTCGTCCAGGCGGCTCAGCATGTCATCAAACCCCAGCTCGCCCCGGCGACGTTTTTCGCGCGCGACGGCCTGGCGGATCTCCGTCATGGCGCGGGTGATCATCAGGTCATTGAGCGTTAATGGCTCCGCAAGCAGCGCTTCAATCGCCACAAACAGGGGATGCTCAGGCACAATACCGTCGGCTTTGGTTCGCTCGGTCAAAAAGCGCTGCGAAAATTTTTCCAGTGCGTCCGGAAGCTGGTAACCCCGCGTCTCCTCCTGGGCCCAGGCGCTGATCTTTTCGATCCACTTCCCCTGGTTCCCACGGTTGAACTTGCGTCTGTCGATGCCTGAGTTTTCGATGATTGCATCAATTTCACCAACCGACTCATTCCACTTCTGCTTAAGCGCGGTAATTTTGGCGACGATCTTTTCATGGCGCGAGGCCAGCGTTTCATCGGCAGGCGGAGGAGATTTAATGACCGGCGCTTCGCCTTGCAGGTAACGGTCGATGGCGCGAAGAAGCTCTTCCGGACCTTTCCACAGGGCGTGAACCGCTTCAGCAATGTCGCGCTGCAACGGATAACAGTGACGACGCCAGAAATCCGCACAGGCCTGATAGCGAAGCTCGGATTCATCTTCAATAAGCTGCTGCTCAAAGAGCATGCCGGATTCAAACGCATTCAGGCTCAGCATGCGCTGACAAAAACCGTGAATGGTGAAGACGGACGCTTCATCCATTTGCCGTTCGGCCAGCAGCAGCCATTGCGCAGCCTGTTGCTTATCCGCAATCTCGTCCAGCAGGCTCGCGTAGAGGGGGTTATCCGTCGTCTGACGCAGACAGGCGATGCGCAGCTCATGAATGTTGCTGCGAATACGGCCACGCAGCTCGGCAGTGGCCGCTTCGGTGAAAGTTACCACCAGCAGCTCTTCCACGCTTAACGGGCGCGAAAAAGCGGCGTTGCCGCCGAGCCCCAACAGCAGACGCAGATAGAGCGCGGCGATGGTATAGGTTTTTCCCGTTCCCGCTGAGGCTTCAATCAGTCGCTCACCCTGTAGAGGTAAACTTAGGGGATCAAGCGGCTCAGCGGTATGGGTCATTCTTTCTTACTCCAGGGCATAGTTTGTTGCAGCGCGCTGACGCTCTTCCAGACGGTCCACTCTTTTGATTTTACGTAGTCCGTTTTCCCGTTCTGGCTGCCAGAAACCTGAGACAGGATGGCCATACCCTGCGGTTTTACTACCGCCTGATGGAAGAAATCGGCAACTTTTTGTGGCGTCAGCTGTTTTATTTCGGCCACTATTTTATCACGCGAATCAAATTTCATATTACCGCGATCAAAATCTTTGCTCAGCTGCGAGGCCTCTTCACCCAGCGTCTGCGGCGGTTGCATCACCTGGGCGATAACCGCCTGCTGGATCTGGGCAAACTCTTCCGGCTTCATGGCGCGCAGTTTTGCTTCCGCCTGCGGGAAGAATGCCTGATAACGTTGCCACAGGTAAGCGGGTTGCTTGTCGCTGCTTTGCAGAAGGAAGCCCAACCCCCACTGACGGCCCACATTCATCGAGAAAGCGAATACCGCATAACCCAGCTGCTCTTCGGTGCGCAGCTGGTTGTAAAACCACGGCTGAATAATTTGACCGAGCACCGCACTCTGGGCAGAGCTGGTAAATTCGTCATATCCGACAGGGACAAACACCGCGGCCAGCGCGGAATCCGTGCTGCTTCCCGCTTTTTCGAAGATCGCATTCTGCTTTTTCTCTACCAGCACATCCTGGTTACGGCACCACTCATCGCCTTTTGAACCCAGTTGCGCACGCACGTTTTGTGCCAGCGTTTTAGCCTGATCTTCGCTCATGTTCCCTACAACCAGGAACTCCGGACGAGTATTGGTTTTCAGCGAATCACGGTAAGCCAGCACCTCTTTTAAGGTGACTGAGGGCAATAACGCGCGGCGATCTTCGCGCTGGAAATAAGGAATTTGGGACAACATCTGTGCTGGCATAATCGCCTGATCGTAGGCTTTACCCTTCTCGGCAGAATCCATCATCTGGGCATACCAGGACTTAGCCTGCTCGAGCTGTTCTTCCGTAGGCGTATAGCTGAAATAACCGTCCAGCAGCGCCTGGAACAGCTGCGGCAAACGCTGGGTATAGCCGTTGGCATTCACCATCAGGCCGTTATTGGCATTGGTGGAGAAACTGATACCGCCAACGGCAGCCTGGTTGCTGAGCTGATCGAGGGCAATACCGGCCAGATAATCGTTAAGCGCAAACAGCACCTGGTTTCTGGCGCTGTCCATTGCTTTAGGATTACGCAGCACTACGCTGACATCCGCTTTTGGCTCGTCGCCGAAATAGCGGCTTGGGGTGTAGACCACGCGCAGCGTCGGCTCATCAACAATCAGCTCCGGATGCGGATAGGCCTTTGCAGGTTTGATCAGCGAGAAATCGTCCGGGATGTAGGGGTTAAGCTCCGGTAACTTCAGCGCAATTTCCCCCGCCTTTTTCTGCCAGCCCGCGAAGGTCTGTTCGCTGATTTTTTCAACCTGATACGGGGCATCAACGAAGTAGGCCATTTTGTTATGCGGTTCGTTCGGGCTGATATACCAGACGCGGGCATTCTGCGGAGTCATCATCGCCAGACGCGCTTTGAGCGCCCCGGCGTCATACTGATCGGCAATATTTACCGCATCCAGCGTATGTTCCACCGGCACGCGGATCATGGTATCTGCCAGCCACTCGACGTAGTCCATATCACGCGTAATAGAGGGATAGCGGAAATCGAGATCCAGCACGTGCGCCAGCTCGTCGAAGTAGCGTTTATCGACGCCTTTGTCGCGCAGCAGAGAGAGGTAACTGAAAATGGCCGCAACGACGTCGTCACGGTGAGCCAGCCCTTTATCGGTCAGCGTCGCGGAGATGGCCAGCACGCCGCTATTCCCGTTTACGACGGGATCGGAGTCAGCGCGAATACCTTCCACCAGCCCCTGCTTTTGCAGCCAGTCGGAGAGCGTACCCGGGCTGCGGTTGCCGATAAGATAGGTCACCAGCTCGTCAGTTTTGCTGCGGAACTGAGCCGTGTTGTTATCAATACGGAATTCTACGCGTAACACCTTACGCGGCAAGGCCGGCACATAGTGAATAACAATGCCTTTTTGCGCGTCCGTGACAACCGGCACGTTAATCTGCGGCAGATCGATATTTTTATTTGGCACCCTGCCATAGGTCTGCGCAGCCATGTTTGCCAGCGTCGGCAACGGTTTATTGCTGTAGATAACCGCTTTCATCAGATTGGCGGAATAGTATTTTTCACGAAACGCATGCAGCGCATCGAGCACCGGGCTACCCGGCTTGTCGCTCAGCGTTTCAAGGTTGCCGCCTGAGAAGCGCGAACCCGGATGCGCCGGATTGATGGTTTCAGCGCTAACCTGCGCCATGCGCATACCGTCTCGCGTGCGCGCCATCGTCAGTTCGGCGTTTACGGCGTTGCGTTCCCGGTCAGCATATTTTTTATCCAGCAGCGGTGCGGCGATGGCATCCGCCAGACGGTCCACCGCCCCGTCAAGCGCATCATTTTCCACTTCCAGGTAAAACGCGGTACGATACGGCGCAGTGCTGGCGTTGTGGCTGCCGCCATGCATTTTCAGAAATTCGGACAGGCTGTCAGGCTGTGGGTATTTTTTAGACCCCATCAGCGTCATGTGCTCAAGGTAGTGCGCCAGTCCCGGATGGTCATCAGGATCTTCCAGCGATCCGACCGGCACAACCAGTGCGGAGAGCGATTTAACCGCCTGAGGATCGGAAACCAGCAGCACGGTCATCCCGTTATCAAGACGAATCGCCTGATACTGACGGGTGTCCTTATCGCTCTTACGGATTGTTTCCTGGACAGGTTGCCAACCGGAATCGGCCTGAGTGACGGGAGCCCAAAGGGCGATAAACAAAACAAACGCTTTGAACAAGGTGCTGCCTGGCATTACGACCTCTTTATCACGGCTACATCATTAACAACGTGCGTGCTGGACACGCCAGCATCTCTTTCTTTGGGTACATCAGTCCGTGATAAGAGGTGCATCATAAATGAACACCCCGTGCTGTGCAATTTTTATACAGCACTCAGGACTGCTTAAATTTGAACAACGGTAACAGGTAGCGTTGCGCCTCTTCCGTGATAATGTCGAAATATTCTGGCTCCAGCGTTCGCCATAAACGTTGATACCAGACATCGTCGCCCTCGCCACGTACCATCATGTTCCCTTCGTAGGCCTGCAAAAACTTGCTGCGCGCTTTCTGGAGCGAAGCCTCATCCGTTAACATGGCATCATTCTGCGCGTCGTAACAGGCTTTTATCCATGCCCCCCCACTTTCAGGCAGCAAAAGCAGAGGCTTGTTCATGCCCTGACGATAACCTTCAATATAAAGCGACAGATACGTCAACGCCTGCTCAGGCTCCATCGGCGGGAAGCGCCACTCGCCGTCCTTACGTACAAACAACCGGCTTTCGCCTTCGTGACCACTCGCACTGTAGACAAGATGTTCGAGCCAGAGTTGCAGGCCATGTGAAACGCTGAGCATAGATGGGCGCCAGCGTAGCAGCCCGTCAGACTGCACGTGCGTGAGCCAGCCGCTGAGGTGCATACCGTTACAATCGAGATCAATTTCAATGCTGCTCGCCGGTTGCCGACACGCGATAACCCGGTCAGCAAGCGCTTGCATCTCCTCACACTGGGCATCCCAGACGATTTCGCCGAACGCACCATACGGCAGTAATCCCGACGCCCTGTAACGTCGGAACAGTTTACTGGCGTCTTCTTCGTCAACCAGCGCATTCAAAAGCTGGGAATTAAGCTTAAAACGCTCCAGTCCATCAAGAATAAACGGTTCCGCATCAGGGATTTCGCTCTCTTCCGAGCGGAAGTTCACCTGCAAGCGTTGCTGGAAAAAAGCCCGAACCGGATGGGCCCAAAAGCGCTGCAGCTGCTCAAACGTAAGGGTGTCTATGGCGCGCGGTTCGAGCGCCTGAATGAAATCGGTTTGCGGTGTGCCCGCGTTCTTCGCAGCGGGAAGCCACTCGCGGGCGTAGCTTTGCAGTTCATCAGGAACGTAATTGACAGGATCAAACGGCATACGGCTATGGTGACAGGTAATATGCGCTTTCACCCGACGTTCGCTTTCGTCGCAGTTACAGGCCTCATCGCCCGGCAGATAGTGACTCTGCCCGATGTAGTCCACCAGCTCCTGCAGCAGCACGGACGGGAAACGCTCGCTGTTGTCCTGAATTGAACGGCCGATATAGCTGATATAAAGCCTGCTTTGCGCAGACATCAGCGCCTCAAGGAAGAGATAACGGTCATCATCGCGGCGGCTGCGGTCGCCCCGCTTCGGCTGTGCGCTCATGAGATCAAAGCCAAGGGGTGGCAGCGCACGTGGATAAATACCGTCGTTCATGCCAAGCAGACAGACTACTTTGAACGGGATTGAACGCATCGGCATCAGGGTGCAGATATTCACCGGCCCAGCAAGGAAGCGCTGGCTGATGCGCTCCTGATCGAGACGTTGCGTCAGCTCATCACGCAGAAGCGAAAGGGGAACCGCCTCGTGATAGTGCGAATTAACCCCCTCATCAACGATGGCCTGCCACTGCTTCTCGATAAGCGCCATGGCGGCTTCCGTTTCGCTGTCCGGCAGGAAGAAGTCATTTAGCATTTCGCGGCAAATCGGCAGCCACTCTTCGAGTGGACGGGGCTGCATCAATGCACGGCGCCAGCGGTTGAGCTGCATCAGCAGCGAGGCTAAGTGACCAACCAGTTCCGCAATTAACCCACTGGACTCATCGTACGGCAGCACGTCATTCCATTCGCCGTGGATGCTCTCCATCGCATACCCCAGCAGCATACGCGTCAGGCCAAACTGCCAGGTATGCTGGCCAGTCGCGGGCAGCTCAAACTCCTGGACGTTATCATCGTCGATTCCCCAGCGGACGCCGGATTCGTTGACCCACTGGCGCAGGTAGCGCAAGCCCTCTTCGTTAATGCTGAAGCGTGCGGCCAGAACAGGCACATCCAGTAATGCCAGCACATCCTCAGAGATAAACCGGCTATCAGGCAGCGAAAGCAGGCTGATAAAGGCCTGTAGCGCCGGGTGTGACTGACGAGCACGGCGGTCAGAGATCGCGTAGGGAAGATAGCGGTCGCCCGTTGCGCTGCCAAATACAGCCTGAATAAACGGGCTGTAGCTGTCGATATCCGCCACCATCACCACGATATCGCGGGGTGTCAGGGTTGGGTCGTCCTGCAACATGGCCAACAGGCGGTCATGAAGAATTTCAACTTCACGCTGTGGGCTGTGGCAAACGTGGATCGCGATACTGCGATCGTCAGGATCCAGTTTTCGCTTCTTATCGCTTCGCGCAAACTCCTCGGCAGTGATCCCGGCCACGGCACGGTTTTCTAAATCCAGAATATCAAGCTGAATATTGTGCAGCAGGCTGTCCGGCGTAATATCCGCAAACGCGTCCACGTCCCCCTCTCCCGAGGAGGTGATATCTGAAAGCAGATAAATATAGTCGCGCCCCAGCTTGCCCCACGAGGCAAGTAGCGGGTTCGGCAGGTTCTGAATCCCCTCTTCATCGAAAAGCTGCGCCGCGTTTTCACTGTCTTTAAACAGCGGCACGGCGCGTTCCTCAAAGAGGCGTTTACGCTGGCGGGTGACCAGCCGTGAAAGCCAGCGCGGATCCTGAATATCTCCCCAATAGTGCCGACATGGGTTGGTAAAGAGGATATGGATATCAATGTGCTTACCGAGCGCTTTTAGCGCGTTCAGGTAGACAGGCGGCAGCGCGGAGATACCGCAAATGAACACGCGTGACGGCAAACGGGCTGGCCGTTCTGCGGTGTTCTCAAGTGTTGAGATAAAGCGATCGTACAAGTTAGCACGGTGCCATTTAGGCTGACCGAGCTGCCCGGTATGCTCGACCAGCGCTTTCCAGAGCGGCGCCTGCCAGATTTGCGCTTCCGGTAACCCATCGACTAATTCTCCCGCTTCCCAGCGAATCAGCCATTCTGCGCGGTAAACCAGATACTGGTCATAGAGGTCAGCAGTGCGTGAGGCCAGCTGAAAAAGTTTGCGCTTGTCGGTGTCGTCATTCAGATAGTGGCGCAGCATGGCGAACTCATCATGCGCCAGCATGTCCGGCAGCAGCGTCATCAGTTTCCAGGCCATGCTTTGTTTGTTGAAGGCACTCTGCTCAGGAATATCCGGCAGGACGCGAACAAACATCTCCCAGATAAAGCTCGCGGGCAGCGGAAAATCGATATTCGCCGCAATGCCAAACTTCTGCGAAAGGGACATTTGTAGCCACTGCGCCATACCGGTGCTCTGCACCAGCACCATTTCTGGCTCAAACGGATCGTCAAGACGCTCTTGCTCAACGATATACTCCATCAGTGCTTCCAGCACATCCAGACGATTTGAGTGGTAAACCCTTAGCATAAACGCTCCCGACTAGCGGCTAACCGGGCAATGCAGACGCGTCAACGCGCCCTGCCGCCCCAGAGGAGAAATAAGTGTGACCGTGATGCTGACACATCCGGACTGTGTTGTCTGCCCCCGACTGACCTGCCAGCCCGGCGGGAGCGTTAATGTTGAGATCTGCGACTGATTCCACGCATGATGCCATAGCTGGCGATACTGGCTAAGCGCCGCATACCGGGCTGCCAGCGCGCGATGATATCCGGATAACGCCGTCACAACTACAACCAGCAACATCATTGCCAGCAAAACCTCAACCATGCTAAATCCTTTTTGTCTGCTCAGGGTAACTGACATAGCGCACTTTCCTTAAGGGGGCAGAAGTCGCTCCAGCCGTGGGCAGAAAAGCGTATTTGTCCTTCCGCGATATCCCCGCCTCGCCATAGCAACAGATCGTCATTTCCGGCAATAAGCAAAACACGCTCCTCAAACAGCCTTACACAGACCCGCAGACCTTGTGTCTGCTTGCACTGAACCTCTGGCTGTAAAGCCCAGTCCTGAACGCGTCCCCACTCCAGTGCAGATTGCAAGGCAGCCTGCTGGCGAACAGACAAACTCTCGCCATTCACCAACGTACTAAAGGTTTGCAACTGCTGGTTTAATCCGGTGAGGATCAGCGTGCCGAGCACCAGCAATAGCAAGACCAGCGCCAGCGATGACATGCCCCGCTGACGATTCACAGATTAAACCCCGTTACGGTGTGGCGAGCCGAAAAGGGTGCAGTCAGTTCACCTTTGCGGCGGGCACGCAGCTCGATACTGATGACCGGCGCAAAGCCAGCACGATCGGTTTTAGTGACCATAAACTGCTCTATCAGGACCCGATCCGGGTCAGTGAGCTTATCCCATCCCTTACCTTCACAGGATGTCGCGCCCCGCAGCGTTTCGAGCGTTCCGGACTCAAGCCGGAATCCCGTGCTGTCATTTTCTGACGCGGTGCTATCCCACTGGCCGTTGCTGTTTGCATCCCATTGCACAATTGCACATCGCCCTTGCCTGCCGATAATTAACCCTTGCCCCTGACAATGCCCTGCACAGTATCCTGCTCGCTGGAGCTGTTTACCCATCGCAAGCAGGCGTTGCCACACCTCATCTTCCAGCTCCCGTTGCCCGGATTGCAGTAAAACACCCCGCTGTAGCCCCGGTAAAAAACGTGACGTGCTGAGTAACAGAATACTGCTTATCGTCATCGCAATCAGGACCTCCAGCAGGGAAAACCCTTTTTGTTTTACTGGCATAGACTTTCTCCTGCGGCATTACACAGCCTGATACGTCCGCCATTTGAGACAATAACCCACCACGCACCGGCGCGGCTCTGCACGCGAATATGTCCGGCCCATGCGGTATCCCTTAAGCCGTAAAATCCCAGCGCAGGCGTTACGTCGCTCAGCGTGACCTCCGGCCATAACGGTTTCATCACGAACGGGTCGCCGCTGTCGCAGCCCGGGACCACAGCGCTGACAAGGCAGGCCTGATTCCCGTCAGCGTGAAGCGCGATCCTGTGCTCGCTGTTGTGACGATTTGCGTCGTTTCGCAAGAACGCCAGGTAATCCCGCACCTGACAGGCTGTCTGCCAGAGCCGCTGCCGCTGTTGCCAGCTGTCCCAGCCATAAAGACCCGTCGCGCTGAGGATCACAACCAGCGAGATGGCGAAAAGGGTTTCGATAAGCGTAAAGCCATGTTCGTTTTTCATGGCGGAAGTGTGGCGGAATGGCAGAAAAGGCGCGAGCGTTAAACCAGAACATTACGAGCCGCTTTCCGGAGATTTTCACCCGTTGCAACGCGTTACATCGTCTCTGGAAACAGGCTCGAAGAACAAAACGAGCGCGAAAAAAAACCGGCGCTAAAGAGCACCGGTTGTGTCAGGATTCGCCGTATCAGATGGCGACAGGGGCTTTGATGCCAGGATGCGGGTCGTAGCCTTCAATCTCGAAGTCATCAAAACGGTAATCGAAGATCGAGTCCGGTTTGCGTTTGATCACAAGCTTCGGCAATGCACGCGGTTCGCGCGTCAGCTGGAGATGCGTCTGTTCCATATGATTGCTGTAGAGGTGGGTATCACCGCCCGTCCAGACAAAATCGCCCACTTCAAGATCGCACTGCTGCGCCATCATGTGCACTAACAGCGCGTAGCTGGCGATGTTAAACGGCAGGCCGAGGAACACGTCGCAGGAGCGTTGATACAGCTGGCAGGAGAGTTTGCCGTCCGCCACGTAGAACTGGAAAAACGCGTGGCAAGGCGCCAGCGCCATTTTATCCAGTTCACCCACGTTCCAGGCAGAAACAATGATACGGCGCGAGTCCGGGTCATTTTTCAGCTGGTTCATGACGGTCGTGATCTGGTCGATATGGCGGCCGTCCGGGGTAGGCCACGCGCGCCATTGCTTGCCGTAAACCGGCCCCAGGTCGCCGTTCTCATCTGCCCACTCGTCCCAGATGGAGACATTGTTTTCATGCAGATAAGCAACGTTGGTATCGCCTTGCAGGAACCAGAGCAGTTCATGAATGATCGAGCGCAGATGGCAGCGCTTCGTCGTCACCAGAGGGAAGCCTTCTTGCAGATTGAAGCGCATCTGGTGGCCAAAAATGGAGAGCGTACCGGTGCCGGTGCGGTCGTTTTTCGGCGTGCCCTCGTCGAGCACTTTTTTCATCAATTCAAGATACTGTTTCATGATTCCTCAGGAAAGTTGTTGCTGTGGACGACGACGATACGCCCAAATCATCATAATGGCACCCGCGACAATCATCGGAATGGAGAGGATCTGCCCCATGCTGATGTACTGTACCCACTCGCCGGTAAACTGTGCATCCGGCTGGCGGAAGAACTCGACGATGATACGAAACGCGCCGTAGCCAATCAGGAACAGACCAGATACTGCCCCCATTGGGCGCGGTTTGCGGATATACAGATTCAGGATGATAAACAGCACCACACCTTCCAGCGCCAGCTCATAAAGCTGAGACATATGACGCGGCAGAACGCCGTAGGTATCGAAAATGGACTGCCACTCAGGATGCGAAGGCAGCAGCGCGATATCCTCTGCGCGGGAGCCCGGGAACAGCATGGTAAACGGCACGCTCGGATCGACACGCCCCCAGAGTTCACCGTTGATGAAGTTGCCCAGACGCCCTGCACCCAGCCCAAACGGGATTAATGGCGCAATAAAATCAGCCACCTGGAAGAAGTTACGTTTGGTGCGTTTGGCGAAGATCACCATCACGAGGATCACACCAATCAGTCCGCCGTGGAAGGACATGCCGCCGTCCCAGACGCGCAACAGATAGAGCGGGTCGTTCAGGAATACCGGGAAGTTGTAGAACAGGACATAGCCGATGCGCCCGCCCAGGAATACGCCAAGAAAGCCAGCATAAAGCAGGTTTTCCACTTCGTTCTTCGTCCAGCCGCTGCCCGGACGACTGGCGCGACGACCAGCAAGCCACATGGCAAAGACGAAGCCCACCAGGTACATCAGTCCGTACCAGTGAAGCGCTACAGGTCCTATTGAGAAAATAACCGGATCGAATTCCGGAAAATGCAGATAACCACTGTTCATCTGTCACCACAAGATGTTGTTATTCCGCTGAAAGTGGACAGCGGCTGAATTGCATTCCCGCCGTTGGCAGGTGCTCCAAAGTTGCGAATCATAGCATAAGGCAGGCGCGGAGGATGCGCCTGAGATGTAAAAGATGTGTATAGGGTTTTATGCGCGCTGTTCCCCCTCACCCCATTCCTCTTCCTCAAGGGAGAGGGGGTCGTCCGAGCAGTCATTATTTTGTGGGGATCAGCGGCCGCCGCGGATCAAACCGCCCATGCCGCGTCGCTCCATAAACGCCGCCACCTGATGGCGCACTTCGGCTGCCAGCTGTGCTTCCAGGCTACGCGCGGCCAGCTCATGCGCCTCATCTTGTTCGATGTGACGTAACAGGTATTTCACGCGCGCAACGGAACGTCCGTTCATTGACAGGTGACGGAAACCGAGGCCAATCAGGATCGCCACGCACATCGGATCGCCGGCCATTTCACCGCACAGGCGCAGGTCGATATTATGCTGCTCGGCTTCGCGGGCGATCATCGCCAGGGCACGAAGCATCGCCGGATGCAGGCTGTCGTAGATACTGGCCACGCGGGTATTGTTGCGATCGACCGCCAGAATGTATTGCGTTAAGTCGTTGGTGCCAACGGAGATAAAATCAACGCGGGTTGCCAGCTGCGGTAACATAAAGACCATCGAAGGCACTTCCAGCATCACGCCAATACGGGGTTTAGGGATCGCGTAGCCGATCATCTCTTCCACTTCGCGCCCTGCACGTTCAATCAACCGCCGCGCTTCGTCGATCTCGTCAATACTGGTGACCATCGGCAGCAAAATGCTGAGATTCCCCGTGGCCGCGTTGGCACGCAGCATCGCACGAACCTGGATAAGGAAAATTTCCGGCTGATCGAGGGTAATGCGGATCCCACGCCAGCCGAGGCAGGGATTCTCTTCACTGATGGGCATATAGGGCAGTTGCTTATCCGCGCCGACGTCGAGGGTGCGCAACGTGACGGGTTTGTCGTTAAACATCTGCAACATGCCCTGATACTGCGCAACCTGCTCCTCTTCTGACGGGAAGCCGCTTTGCAGCATGAACGGTATTTCGGTGCGGTAGAGACCAATGCCATCGATGCGGCTGCCGAGCTTCTCTTCATGCTCGGGGCTTAATCCCGCGTTGAGCATCACCTTTACCCGCTCACCGCTCTTGAGCTGCGCGGGCAGGTTGACATCATCTTCCGCCAGCTTGCTTAATTCATTCTCTTCGCTGATAAGACGCTGGTACTCCTGAAGGAGAACCGGCTCAGGATCCACCAGCAACTCACCGCGATATCCGTCCACCACCAGCGTGCGGCGATGCAGTACGGAGGGCTGAATATCCGCCCCCATCACGGTCGGAATACCGAGCGCACGCACCATAATGGCGGCATGAGAGTTAGCTGCGCCATCGCGCACCACCACGCCCGCCAGCCTGTCCTGCGGTAATTCCGCCAACGTCGTCGCCGAGAGTTCATCGGCCACCAGCACAAACCGGTTCGGCCAGGCATTCGCCCCCTGAATAGTATCATCGAGGTGGAACAGCAGACGTTGCCCAAGCGCGCGTAAATCGCCGGCGCGCTCTTTCAGATAGCCGTCAGTCAGTACCGCAAACTGCTCGGCAAATTTTTCAATGACCTTTTTAACCGCCCACTCTGCCACCGACCCCTTATCGACCTCGGCAAATAACTCACGACGCAAACGCGCATCGGAAAGCAGGTGTGAGTAGAGATCGAAAATGGCCGCCGTCTCTTTTTGCGCGCCAGCGGCAAAGCGTTTGCTGTAGCGACGAAACTCATTCGCCGCCTCTTCCAGCGCAGCGGTGAGCCGTTCGCGCTCAAGCGCCTCATCCAGCGTAGAGGCTTCGTAGACCTGCTCCATCAGCGGGAGCGTGGCATCCATCCAGCCTTCGGCTATAGCGACCCCCGGCGAGGCCGGAAGCGCGCGAATACGCGTATGACGATACTGACCAAAAAGAGCTGTCAGTTGGGACTGAGAGAGGATCGCCGCCATCTGCGTTGCCAGCGTGACGAGGAAGGACTCCTCGCTTTCATCGTACTGGCGCAGCTCGCGCTGCTGAACAACAAGCACGCCAAGCAGCTGGCGGCGCTGAATAATCGGTACGCCAAGAAACGCGCGGAAACGCTCTTCTTTGACGGAAGGGATATATTTGAAGCTGGGGTGTTTTTGCGCATCGGCAAGGTTGATTGGCTCCGCCAGTCGCCCGACCAGGCCAACAATACCTTCATCAAACGCGAGCGTGACGGTGCGTCCCCGTGGTTTTTTTAATCCGCGGGTTGCCATAAGGTAGTAGCAACGTCGGTCATGGTCGGCCAGGTAGACCGAACAGACCTCGGTTTCCATCGCAAGACAGATGTCCGTCACCAGAATATTCAGCGCCTCGTTGAGGCGAGGCGCACTGGCGACCTTTTCAACTATTTCTCGCAAGCGGGTGAGCATGATTTGCGTAGCTTAACCTCTTTTACGTCGCCAGGCAGGTGCGCTCTGTGGCTTCGGAGTCGTCTCCTGAAGCTGCATCACGACACTTGCGAACTCTTTCATCACCCTACGGTATACATCGCGCTTGAATGACACGACCTGACGAACCGGATACCAGTAGCTTACCCAGCGCCAGCCATCAAACTCTGGCGTGCTGCTGGTTTGCATATTGATATCTGAATCGTTGCCCACCAACTGCAAAAGAAACCACTTCTGTTTCTGGCCGATACAAACCGGCTTTGTGTCCCAACGCACCAAACGTTTCGGTAACTTGTAACGCAACCAGTTGCGGGTCGAAGCCAGGATGCGAACATCTTTTCGGCTTAAACCAACCTCTTCAAACAGCTCCCGGTACATCGCTTGTTCTGGGGACTCTCCAGGATTGATCCCGCCTTGCGGGAACTGCCAGGAGTGCTGACCATATCGCCGGGCCCACATCACCTGGCCCTGACGATTACAAATTACTATTCCTACGTTTGGGCGGTAGCCATCGTCATCAATCACCGGACTACCCCAAACTAAATCTGATATATGAATGATTGTTTCACACTACAGGGAGGCGGTAAACCACTCTCTTACAGGCCTGCAACCTAATAACATTTGAATAACTCACAATTTTGTGAGGAGTTATAAACAGATGAGGGCGACTGAGACCATTTTTATTCACCTTTTCTGTGGATATAGTTGTGAAGAAGTATGGAATTACCGATGAACAACCTTGTGGCCCGGCGAATCGGCAATTTTCATCACTTAAAATAAATTATTTAAATTCATCTAGTTAAACGTAAATTTAGGGTATCAAAGGCGATTAACGTGACGATCGTCACATCAAAGATCTTCCTGGTGATGAAAGATCGAACAGCGTCGGTTTTATCCACAGATTGTGCCAATAAGTTAGGCACAATTTGTGTGAAAATTCGATTTTCATCGCACGTCAAGGCTGTAAATTGAAACAGTAGTGGCGGTTATTCCCAGTTATCCCATTTTTCTGTGGATAACATGGTGTAAGATCCTGTTTATTGTCAGTGACCAGAATTGCACAACCTGTTTTTTAGCCATGGCGCGACGGGATACATTTCTAAAAAAAATAATATAAATCATCCACATGGAATATGTACTCAGAAAAAAGTAAACTCTATCCACAAGGGATAAAATATCAGTTCATTTTTTAACCAAAAGGTTGTCAGCATGCATTCTCTCGCCCCACTGCTCTCTCCTCCCGTCAGTGAAGCCCAGTTGCTCCAGCAGGCACAACGTCTGGCAGGCTATGCACTGGGCGAGCTGGCCGTGATGGCGGGGTTGACGATACCCAACGATCTGAAGCGCGATAAAGGCTGGATCGGCGTGTTGCTTGAACGTTGGCTGGGCGCAAGCGCGGGCAGTAAACCCGAGCAAGATTTTGCGGCGCTGGGGGTGGAACTGAAGACGATCCCCATTGATAGCCTGGGGCGGCCACTGGAAACTACCTTTGTCTGCGTTGCGCCGCTAACGGGTAATAGCGGAGTGACATGGGAAACCAGCCACGTCAGGCATAAGCTGAAGCGGGTGTTGTGGGTACCCGTTGAGGGTGACAGGCAGATCCCGCTGGCAGAGCGTCGCGTTGGCGCCCCGCTGCTCTGGAGCCCGGATGAAGAAGAAGAAAGACAGCTTTCCCAGGACTGGGAAGAGCTGATGGACATGATTGTGCTGGGACAGGTTGAGCAGATCACCGCCCGGCATGGCGAAGTGCTGCAACTCCGTCCCAAAGCCGCCAACAGCAAAGCGCTCACTGAAGCGGTAGGTGCACAGGGCGAACCGATCCTGACGCTGCCGCGCGGCTTCTATCTTAAAAAGAATTTCACCGGTGCACTGCTGGCACGACACTTCCTGTTGAAAACATAGTTTTTTACCAATTTTGCGCTCCGGCTAACATAATCTCCTCCTTTTTAAGATTTCCCCCCTTTCACCTGTCGTAATATCAGGTTATTACTACACTATGATTTGATACGAGCCAGGTGAGGATGAGAACGATGAAAAAATGGGCAGTAATTATCTCAGCAGTCGGTTTAGCGTTTGCGGTATCGGGTTGTAGCAGCGACTATGTCATGTCAACGAAAGATGGTCGTATGATCCTGACCGATGGCAAACCCGAAGTCGACGACGATACCGGTCTGGTGAGTTACCGCGATCGCGAAGGCAATCAAATGCAAATTAATCGCGACGAAGTCTCCCAGATCATCGAGCGTTAAACAGATAAAGGTCAGTAGCTTGCTGGCCTTTTTGATTTTTTCCTTCCCCTTTTGCCTTCCCTCTGCCATGTTTATATTCCTTTGTCGGGAGGTTCCTGACGCGGTCTGTATGTCTAAAAAAGGAAACCGGCTATGCATTATCACCGTATCCCCCATAGCGCTCTGGAGATCAGCCAGCTGGGGTTAGGCACCATGACATTTGGTGAACAAAACAGCGAAGCCGATGCCCATGCACAACTCGATTACGCCGTCAGCCAGGGCATTAACCTGATTGACGTGGCGGAGATGTACCCAGTTCCTCCCCGCCCGGAAACTCAAGGTCTTACCGAAACGTATGTCGGCAACTGGCTGGCGAAACGCGGCAATCGCGAAAAGCTGGTCATCGCTTCTAAGGTTAGCGGCCCTTCCCGTAATAACGATGCCGGGATCCGCCCTAACCAGATCCTCGATCGCAAGAATATCCGTGCTGCGCTGGATGCCAGCCTCAAGCGCCTGCAAACCGACTATCTCGATCTTTATCAGGTGCACTGGCCGCAGCGTCCGACGAACTGCTTCGGTAAGCTTGGCTACACCTGGAACGAGAGTGCTCCGGCCGTCACCCTGCTGGAAACACTGGAGGCGCTTACGGAATGCCAGCGCGCGGGTAAGATCCGCTACATCGGCGTTTCCAACGAGACGGCGTTTGGCGTAATGCGCTATCTGCATCTGGCCGATAAACACGACCTGCCGCGGATCGTGACCATCCAGAATCCGTACAGCCTGCTGAACCGCAGTTATGAAGTGGGTCTCGCGGAAGTGACGCAGTACGAAGAGGTGGAGCTGCTAGCCTACTCTTGCCTGGGCTTCGGAACCCTGACGGGCAAATACCTGAACGGCGCGAAACCGGCTGGCGCGCGTAACACGCTTTTCAGCCGCTTCACCCGCTATAGCGGCGAGCAGACACAAAAAGCCGTGGCGGCCTATGTGGATATCGCGAAGCGTCACGGACTCGATCCGGCGCAGATGGCGCTGGCCTTCGTGCGTCGTCAGCCGTTTGTGGCAAGTACCCTGCTCGGCGCAACGACAATGGATCAGTTAAAAACCAATATTGAGAGTTTCCACCTGAACCTGAGTGAAGAGGTCTTAGCGGAGATTGAAGCGGTGCATCAGGTTTATACTTACCCGGCACCTTAAGTTGACGATTTGCCCGGTGGCGGCGTTGCCTTACCGGGCCTACAAAATCCGCCAACATCACGAAACGTAGGCCGGGTCAGGCGGAGCCGCCACCCGGCAAAGATATCACCGCCGACGCTGCCAGACCCACAGCCCGGTAATCGCCAGCGCAAACAGTGCGCCAAACCCCACCCCGATTGCCACAACCGGCGCACCTGCTTTTACCGCCAGCGAGTAAATCCCCAGCATCAGCAGCATCGCCATGTTTTCGCCAAGGTTTTGCACCGCAATGGCGTTGCCAGCCCCGACGGTCTGCTTGCCGCGCTCCTGCAAAAGCGCGTTGAGCGGCACCACAAAGAAACCGCCTAATACGCCGATCAGTAACAACAGGGCATAGGCAGGCAATATGGCATGTTGCAGGGAGAAGAACAGAACGCCGACGCCGATCAGGATCCCCGCAGGCATGCAGCGCGCAACGGTTTCGAGCGTCACCAGTTTGGCCGCAGCCCCGGCCCCGACCACAATCCCGACGGCGACCATGGCATTCAGGTAGGTCGGCGTGGCGTTGTCTGTTATACCCAGCGCCACCGGCACCCACAGCACCAGCAGGAAACGCAGCGTAACGCCGGCCCCCCAGAACATGCTGGTGCCCATCAGCGAGAAGCGTGTTTCACCGTTACGCCACAGTACGCGGCAGGCGTTAAAGAAGCTGCCGGTCATTGGCCCGAAGCGCCAGGATTGTCCCGGACGCGCCACGGCCAGTTTGGGGATAAACAGGTTGGCGATCACCGCGCCACCGTACATCAGGGCACAGATGCCAAGCGCGGCGAGCACGTGCCAGTCTGCCAGTACGCCGCCCGCCACCGAACCCAGCAGAATCGCCGCAATGGTGGAGGACTCCATCAGGCCGTTGGCCTTCACCAGCTTATCACCGGTGGTAAGCTCCCCCAGAATGCCGTACTTCGCCGGAGAGTAAGCGGCCGCGCCAATGCCCACCAGCGTGTAGCCAACAAACGGGTTGATACCAAAGCAGATGCTTGCCGCGCCCAGAAGCTTAAGACTGTTGGCAAACATCATGACCCGACCTTTGGGGAAGCTGTCCGCCACCTGGCCAACAAACGGCGCAAATACAATGTAAGCACCCACAAACACCATCTGTAGGATCGGCTGGCTCCAGTCGGGATAAAACTCAGCTTTCAGCAACGCCAGCGTAGCAAACAGCAACGCGTTATCGCCGAACGCGGAAAGAAACTGGGCGGCGATAACCGCCATCATGCCTTTCGACCAGATTGAAGTGTTAGTGTGTACTGACTCACGCATTATGCTGTTCCGCCTCTTCAACCATGCCCTTCAGGGTCACAAAATCGGGTTTACCGCTGCCCAGCACCGGTAACTGTTTGAGGTAACGAATATCGCGGGGGACCGCCAGCTCGGGGATACCATGTTCGCGCGCATACCTGAGAAGCGCATCACGCTTCAGTTCACCGTCAGTAGTAAAGAGCACCAGCGCCTCGCCTTTACTGGCATCACTTTTCACCACGGTCGCATGCATTTTCTCCGCCGAGACTGCGGTCGCCAGCGTCTCGACCATTTCAAGAGAGACCATTTCCCCGGCGATCTTGGCGAAGCGTTTTGCACGTCCCTGGATCTGCACGAAGCCCTGATTGTCGAAGCGCACGATATCGCCCGTGTCGTACCAGCCCGTTTCAACCTCGCCATTGACGTTCTCGGCCGTCGGCGCCTCAAGCACGCCCGGGTTTTCCACACGCAGATAGCCGTTCATGACGTTCGGCCCTTTCAGCTGAAGACGTCCGCCGTCTTCAATACCCGGTACCGCCAGCAGACGCGCGTCCAGCCCCGGCAGAATGCGGCCAACCGTTCCCGGTTTCGCCGCCATCGGAACGTTGATGGAGACCACCGGCGCGCACTCCGTCACGCCATAGCCTTCCAGAATCCGCAGGCCAAACTTGTCCTGCCAGATCTGGCGCGTACTGTCCTGGAGTTTTTCCGCCCCCGCCACCACGTAGCGCACGCGGAAGAAATCATACGGGTTGGCGAAGCGCGCGTAGTTTCCGAGGAAGGTGGACGTCCCAAACAGCACCGTGCAGTTACGGTCATAAACCAGCTCCGGCACAATGCGGTAGTGCAGCGGGCTTGGGTAGAGGAACACCTCGGCACCGGTCAGCAGCGGCGTAAAGAGACCCACGGTCAAACCAAATGAGTGGAACAGCGGCAGCGCCGACATAAAGCGATCGTTGGCGGTAAAGTCAGCGATGGTTTTAATCTGTTCGACGTTTGCCAGAATGCTTTTGTGGCTATGAACCACACCTTTCGGGTTGCCTTCAGAGCCGGAGGTAAAGAGGATAATGGCATCATCCTCCGGCTGCTGCTTAACCTGCGCCAGACGCGGCATCAGCAGGTGCGCGAAAATCCACAGCTTGTCGGCGGTCGTGACGTCTGCTTTCAGATCTTCCAGGAACACCCAGCGCACCTGCGTCAGCTGTTCCGGCAGGTGCCACAGCTTGCCTTTGTCCAGGAACTGGCGGGAGGTAAAGATGGTGTTGATTTGTGCTGCGGTAATCGCGCTGGAGAGCCCTTTCACGCCCGCCGTGTAGTTCATCATCGCCGGAATGCGGCCCCGGGAGACGGCACCAAAGATCACCGCCGCGCTGATACCCGCGTTTGGCAGCATCAGGCCGATCTTTTCGCCCTGTTTGCTGTACTTTTCCAGGATACGCCCGACAAACAGCGTTTTGGTCAACAGCTTACGGTAGGTATCCGGCGTAAAGTTGATGTCTTCGATGCAGTTTTTCTTCGCACCGTAGCGATACTGCGCCGACAGCAACGATTCATACAGCGTTTCGCGCGGGCGTACGGCCATGCGCGCTTCCATCATAATCTGGTGCAGCATTTCCCCGGCGATTTTACGGCGGTCACGCGCGCGCGGCGCCTCGGGCATCGGCAGTGACGTCGGCGGTAATATATGCAGCGTAATTTTCGGGAACAGACGCTGCTTCACCAGCCCTTTCAGACGGCTGAAAAAGGTCAGCTCAGCCCCGTCGATGCGTAGCGGCACGACGGTGGCCTGAGACTTCGCCGCGACAAAACCGGCGCCGTCGTAAATTTTCATCAGGGAGCCCGTCACTGAAATCCGCCCTTCCGGGAAGATAACCACCGGACGCCCCTGCCCAATCAGACGCACCAGATGTTTAATCATCATCGGTTTGGTAGGGTCGAGCGGGACAAAATCAATCAGCGGCCTGAGCCAGCGCATGTACCATTTTTCACTGATGGAGCTGTACACCGCAAAGACGGGCCGCACGGGCAAAAACAGCGCCAGCAATACGCCATCAAGAAAAGAGACGTGATTCGGTGTGATAAGAACACGCTCGCTATAGAGTGCCTGCGTATCGCCAGTCACGCGAATGCGAAACAGGACACGAAACAGTGTGCGGAAGAACCCAAAAAGCATTTCAACTCCCTTTGCCAGCCAGTGTGAAAGGTATAAATGGTGGCAGATTACACGAGAAGTAGTGAGGGAGCGATAGCAAAAACAGAGGCGAAAAAAAACCTGCGCATCCGCGCAGGTTGGTGCAAGTGAAGAGTACGAAAACGTACCAGGAATTCTCACCAATCAATACCTCTGGGATCTTGATTGTGGCCTCCGGCGACAGGCTTCGCCAGCAGGAAAACGCAAGGGAATGAGCCGAAGTGCAACCAGGTGTGAATAATCTCTTTTGCTGTTACAGGTTGAACTTACAGGCAAAAAAAAACCTGCGTAAAACGCAGGTTGGTGTAAATCGTGTTAATCAACCGAAGTTGATTCCACCTATCAATACCTCTGGGATCTCGACTCTAGCAATTCACAACGCATCGTTGCCAACGGACAATCGCAACAGCCTGAGGCAAAGTGTAACTAAAGGTTCAGATTGACATTATTCAGACATGACTGGCCGTGTAACGATTACACCGCGAGGGATGTTCTGCTTCACGTTTGCAGAGGACGCTCACCCGCTCCCCTTGAATGCACGCCGCTTTTCCGCAACACTAGTTAGTGTGTAAACGCTTACCCCTATAAGAAGGTATTGAATGGCGACAATTAAGGATGTGGCTCGTCTGGCCGGTGTTTCCGTCGCGACCGTCTCCCGCGTGATCAACAACTCCCCTAAAGCGAGTGATGCATCACGCCAGGCCGTGCAGGACGCCATGGAAAACCTGAATTATCACCCTAACGCCAACGCACGCGCCCTTGCCCAACAGTCGACAGAAACCATCGGGCTGGTGGTCGGGGATGTATCCGATCCGTTTTTCGGTGCGATGGTCAAAGCCGTAGAACAAGTTTCTTATCACACCGGTAATTTCCTGCTGATTGGTAATGGCTACCACAATGAACAGAAAGAACGCCAGGCCATTGAGCAGTTGATCCGTCATCGCTGTGCGGCGCTGGTGGTCCATGCCAAAATGATCCCCGACGCCGAGCTGATCCATCTGATGAAACAGATGCCGGGGATGGTGATTATCAACCGTATTATTCCCGGATTTGAAACCCGCTGCGTGGCGCTCGACGACCGTTACGGCGCATGGCTCGCAACCCGTCACCTGATCCAGCAGGGCCATACCCGAATTGGTTATCTGTGCTCCAACCACCCAATTTCCGATGCGGAAGATCGCCTTCAGGGCTATTACGACGCGCTGCGCGAAGCCGGTCTGCCGTGCAACGATCGTCTTGTGGCGTACGGAGAACCGGATGAGAGTGGCGGCGAGCAGGCGATGACGGAGCTGCTGGGCCGCGGGCGGAATTTCACCGCCGTGGCCAGCTATAACGACTCCATGGCCGCCGGCGCGATGGGCGTGCTGAATGATAACGGGATTGACGTCCCGGCAGAAATTTCGCTGATTGGCTTTGATGATGTGCTGGTGTCGCGCTACGTGCGCCCTCGCCTGACCACCGTGCGCTACCCGATTGTGACCATGGCAACGCAGGCGGCAGAACTGGCGTTAGCGCTGGCCGAGCATCGCCCGCCACCGGAAATTACCCACCTGTTCAGCCCAACCTTAGTGCGCCGTCACTCGGTGGTATCGCCCGCGGAAGCCGTGAGCGAACAGCGATAGAGATGGACGGTTTTATCCGGGTATTCCAGGGCATCACCGATGTAGTGCCAGCCGTAACGTTCGTAGAAGTCGCGGCAGGCAGACCAGAGATGAAGCTCGTGATACCCGGCGCGTCGCGCGTAGCCGATAACATGCTGCTGAAGTTTTCCCGCCAGCCCGTTTCCCCGCGCGGCTTCATCGACATACAGCGCAGCCAGCCAGGGATGAAGATCCTGCCGGGAAATTAAATCGCAACGCCACAACCCAACGGTGCCCAGCAGCTGGTCATCCTCAACGGCAATAAAGGTGAGCGGTAACTCGCCTGGCGTCAGGCTGTGCTCGACAATGCTCTGGAAAAAGGCACGCGGCATACCTTCACCAAACGCGTTCCAGATCCAGTCGATCACCTGCTGTGTAAACTGCGGCGCAGCGTGAAGCGGCAGTATATTCACACCAGCTTCCCCTGGAAAAGAGGGACCGATTCGAAGAGATAGCCGTCAAAATCGGGCGCGTCTTCGTCTGACAGCTCGAGCAGGCTCTTTTTGACGTTTTCAAGATGCTGGAACATCGCCTGCCACGCCCCCATCACGTCGCGGCGGCGGAGCGCAGCGAGAATGGTTTGCCTGTCTCCGAGCCACTTCAGGCGCCAGGCGCGGCTGGCGATATGGCCATTGAACTGCTGCCACAGCGGACTGCTGTCCATGTGATGCCAGACGCTCTCAACCGTCGCCAGCAGCATCTGGTTTTGTGTGGCCCCAGCCAGCACCAGGTGGAACATTTTGTTGTTGTCCTGGCTGCGATCGTCGACGGCAATCGCCCGTTGCTCTTGCTCGATAATGCGGCGCAGGTTGTCGATGTCCGCCCGTGTCGCCATTTTTGCGGCAAAGGCAGCGATGTTGCTTTCAAGCAGTTGACGCGCCTGGAGAATTTCAAACGGCCCAACGTCACTGTTCAGAAAACGCTCTTCCTCGTTTTCATGCTCTTCCGGAATGCGCATCACGTACACGCCTGACCCCTGGCGAATATCCACCGTCCCCTGAAGCTCAAGCATCAGCAGCGCCTCGCGCACGATAGTGCGGCTGACGCCATACGTCTCGGCGATGTTGCGCTCCGGCGGCAGACGCGATCCCACGGGATAATGCCCCTGGATAATCTGCGCCCGTAAATCCTCGCCAATCTCCTGGTACTGTTTTTTTTCCGGCAGGATGACAGCCTTATCCACGTTTTCACCTGTGTTTTTCAGTTAATGCGCGGGCCGGACGTCCTCCCGGCCAGTTTGTGCGCTATTTTACCAGAAGGCTTACTTCCATTCATCGTCTACCCTGAGCGTCAGCACACGCTCATCGCGCAGCTGGCGGAACCAGGACGCTGATTTCTTTGCCCGCCGTGCGCGTTGATTTTCAAGGTCGATCTCAATCAGCCCGTAGCGGTTTTTAAACGCGTTCATCGGGGAGACATTGTCGGTGAAGGCCCACAGCATATAACCGTGACAGTTCGCCCCCGCCTCCCGCGCCAGCAGCGTGTAGTAGAGATGTTCGCTGATAAACGTGATGCGGTACGTGTCGTCAATGACACCGTCACGATTGCGATACTGCACTTCGTTCTCCACGCCCATCCCGCTTTCCGCCACAAACCAGTCAATGTTGCGATAGTCGTTTTTAATCCGCATCGCCATGTCGTAAATAATGCGCGGAAAGATCTCCCAGCCGCGGGAGGTGTTCATACGCCGTCCGGGCAGCTCAAACGGCTCGTAGTAGTACGCCGGATGGAACGGCGTCTCCGGGTGCCAGGCGCGGGACGGGGCTTTGACGCGATGCGGGTAATAGAGGTTAATGCCCAGCTCATCGACGGTGTTGTCGGCAATCAGCGCCAGCTCGTCAGCCGTGTAGTCCCACTGCACCTGATGCTGCGCCAGCAGGGTAAAGAGCGCCTGCGGATAGCGCCCGTGCACCAGCGGGTCGAGAAAGACGCGGTTGTAGAACAGATCGTACATCTCTGCCGCTCGCACGTCATGCGGCGCGCGGGAGCGCGGATAGGTCACTTCCGGGTTAAGAATACAGCCCACCGTGCCGTCATACCCTTTCTCGCGAAACAGCTTCACCACTTTCGCCGTCGCCAGCACCTTATGGTGGTTCCACTGCATCCAGGTGCTGGTGCTCTGCTCATAGGGCCAGCGCAGCGCGTCAAGGTAGACGCGCGTCTGGACCACAATCGGTTCGTTGAAGGTAAACCAGCGGGTGACTTTGCCGTGAAAGCGCTCAAATACCTTTTCTGCATAGCGAACGAACAGCTCGACGACGTGCTTTGACGCCCAGCCGCCGTAGGTCTCCAGCAGCACGCCCGGCAATTCGTAGTGTTCCAGGCAGATCATCGGCTCAATGCCCTGACGGTGCATTTCATCGAACAGCGCGTCGTAATACGCGGCGTACTCTTCATCTACCGTCGCATTTTCATAGTCGGTTAAAAAGCGCGACCAGTTGATCGAGGTGCGATAGTGCGTCAGTCCCGCCTGCTTCATCAGCGCTACATCTTCGCGGAAGCGATTGATAAAGTCGGTTGCCACCGCCGGACCATAGCCGTTGTGCCAGACGTGACGATCGTTCATGTACCAGAGATCGATCCACGAATCCTGCCCCGGCTTTTTGCCGCTCCAGCCCTCGGTCTGCCAGGCCGATGCCGCCGCACCCAGAATAAAATCTTGCGGTATGGCTATCTGTTTTGTGCTCATCGTATCCTCATGCGTTATCGGTGGCTTGTTGCAGTGCGGCCTGCTCTGCGCGGCGTGAAGCAATTTTCACAAACGGCAGATAGATAATCACCGCGGTCACGATGCAGATAAACTGGGTGATCACCGCCCCCATGGAGCCCGCCGTTGACAGCCAGGCGTTGATCAGCGGCGGCGTGGTCCAGGGCACCATCACCACGGCTTTCCCGGCAAATCCGGTCACGGTGGCAAAGTAGCCAATCGAGCCCGTCACCAGCGGCGTGATGATGAAGGGGATAGCCAGGATCGGGTTGAGCATGATTGGCATACCGAAGATCACCGGCTCATTGATATTAAAAATACCCGGCCCGATGGAGAGCTTGGCTATCTCCTTCATCTCTTTACGTTTGGTGGCAATCATGACGGCTATCAGCAGGCCGATGGTCAGGCCGGAGCCGCCGATGCTCATATAGACGTCCCAGAACGGCATGGTGATGATGTTTGGCACCTCTTTGCCCTGCTCGAACGCGCTCATGTTAACGGTGATTGCCCCCAGCAGCAGCGGCTCGCGGATCGGCTTGATCATCTGGTTGCCGTGAATACCAATCACCCAGAACAGCTGGGCGACAAACATCAGCAGAAGGATCCCCGGCAGGCTTTGCACCACGCGCTCCAGCGGCTGTTGCACCACCTGGTATACCGCGTCGTAGAGATACATGCCGGTAATCTGATGAAACACGAAGCCAAAGGTGGCGATGGCGGTGGTGGTGATAATGGCCGGGATCAGCGCAGAGAACGACGCGGCAACGTTCGGCGGCACCGTGTCCGGCATCCTGATTTTCAGCCCCTTGCGGTTTTCCAGCCAGCAGTAGATCTCCACCGACAGGATGGCGATAAACATACCGAGGAACAGGCTGCGGGTATCTGAGAACTGGCGCAGCAGCACATCTTTCACCACGTGCATCTCACCGTCCACCAGCATTTCCACCGTGGTCGGCGTCACGCAGATAAAGCAGATCACCGCCAGCAGGCCGGGGAACAGGGACTTAATGCCGTTAATACGCCCCAGCTCAATGCCGATTAAAAACACCGCGCCGATGTTGAGAAAGTTCAGCGTGGCATAGTTGAGCGCGCTGGTGATCGGCTTTAAGGCCGCGAGAAACGACAGCGACTGAAAGCTCGCCAGACCGTTTTTCGGATCCAGCACCATATTGGAGATCAATACCGAGAACGCCCCCACTATGATGACTGGCATTAAGGTAATAAACGCAGACTTGATCGCCTGGATATAGCGATAGCTGTTGAAGGTAGTGGCAAAACTGCCCAGAGCGTCGATCAGTTTTTCCTGAAATGCCATAGGGTAATACCTCAGTAAAAGGGCTTTTATTGAATAAGGTGTACAGCCGGATACTATTGGTATGCCAAAAATAGCGTCCACAGGCGATTTGTTCTGTGATTAAGCTCCCAACGCCGTTAGAGGTATTCCAGATTATGATTTATCACCATTTTGGTATACCAATGGCAGGCATTTATTCCGCGGGCGAGGATCGTTACTGAAAAGCGTGATCGTTATGGGGTTTTGTCCTTCCCACGTCGCTTATGCGCCGGATGGTCTGTGTTAAACTGCAAACCATTACGTGGAAACAGGAATTTCGAATGGCAACAATGCTGGATGTCTCACTGCGTGCGGGCGTGTCGAAGGCCACCGTTTCGCGCGTGCTGAACGGCACAGGTCAGGTTAAAGAGAGCACGCGCCAGCAGGTATTTCGCGCGATGGAGGAGCTGGGCTATCGTCCGAACTTTCTCGCGCGCTCGCTGGCTAACCAGACCAGCAACAGCATCGGTCTGGTCGTCTCGACGTTCGACGGATTTTACTTTGGTCGTTTGCTACAGCAGGCGTCACGGCAGACCGAAACGCACGGTAAACAGCTGATTGTTACCGACGGTCACGATGCCCCTGAACAGGAAGAACTGGCGGTGCAGATGCTCGCCGACCGCAAGTGCGACGCCATCGTGCTGTACACGCGTTACATGAGCGAAAAGACGATCCTGAAGCTGATCAACAGCGTGCAGACGCCGCTGGTGATCATTAACCGCGAAGTGAGCCAGGCGGCGGATCGCTGCGTCTTCTTTGAACAGCAGGACGCAGCCTTCAAAGCGGTGGATTACCTGATAAGCCAGGGCCATCGGGAGATCGCCTGTATCACCGTCCCGATCCACACCCCAACGGGTAAAGCGCGGCTGATGGGCTACCGTAAGGCGCTGGAGAAGCACGGTATTCGTCTTGACGAGCGGCGGATTAAATACGGCGATGCAGGCATGACGCGGGGTTACGAGTTGTGCAAGGAGCTGATTGCGGAAAAGACATCGTTCAGCGCCCTGTTTGCCTGTAACGATGACATGGCCCTGGGCGCCTCCAAAGCATTACACCAGGCCGGGCTGAAGATCCCGCAGGATATTTCGCTGTTTGGTTTTGACGATGCCCCCAGCGCAAAGTGGCTGGAGCCTGCCCTGTCGTCGGTGTATTTGCCGATCGACAACATGATCGTCACGGCGATCGACCAGGCGATCCGGCTGGCAAAAAACCAGCCGGTTGAAGCGATCCCACCGTTCACCGGCACGCTGGTATTACGCGATTCCGTGACAACAGGCCCCTGGTTTAATCAGACCAGCTCTAACGCCAGCAGCTCCTGAATGGTCTGGCGACGGCGAATCAGCCGCGCCACGCCGTTATCAAACAGCACTTCCGGCAGCAGCGGACGGCTATTATAGTTCGAAGACATAGACGCCCCGTACGCACCGGTATCATGCAGCACCAGATAATCTCCCGGTTTTACCTCTGGCAGCGAACGGGTTTCGACTTTCCCGCCTTCCTGCTGAGTAAAGACGTCACCGGATTCACACAGCGGGCCGGCAACAACGGTCTCGATGCGCGGGGCGTTGACCAGCTCGCGGCCATCGGCGGCAAGCGCGGTGATGTGATGATAGCTGCCGTACATGGACGGGCGCATCAGGTCGTTGAAGCCAGCATCAATCAGCACAAAGTGACGGCTTCCCATCTCCTTCACGCTCCGCACCTGCGCCACCAGCACGCCAGCTTCGGCGACCAGGAAACGACCCGGCTCAATCTCCAGCTTCACCGCATGGCCCAGATGAGCGGCGATGCTGTCACGCGCGGCGCTCCACAGGCCGTAATAGTGATCCGTGTCGATCGCCTCCTCCCCTTCGCGGTAAGGGATCGAAAGCCCTCCCCCGGCGGAGATCGCCTCCAGATCCTGACCAAAATCGATAACCTGACGCACCATCGCGCCACAAACCTGCTCAAGATGGCCGTAATCCACGCCGGACCCGATATGCATGTGAATGCCCACCAGCTTGAGGTTGTAGCGTTGTAAAACCTCCAGCGCCGCAGGCATATCGGCATACCAGATCCCGTGCTTGCTGTTTTCGCCCCCGGTATTGGTTTTCTGACTGTGACCGTGACCAAAGCCCGGGTTGATGCGCAGCCAGACGCGATGGCCAGGAGAGACCTGCCCAAGCTGTTCCAGCATATCCACCGAACCGGCATTGACCGGGATTTGCAGCTCATGCACGCGCGCCAGCGTGGCGTCGTCTATCAGGTCAGCGGTGAAGACGATCGCGTCGCTGTCGGCTTTCGGATCAAACCCGGCCGCCAGCGCACGTTCGATTTCACCCAGCGATACGGAGTCAACCTTCACGCCCTGCTCGAGCATCATGCGCAGAATATGAATATTGGAGCAGGCCTTCTGCGCAAAACGCACCACGTCAAACTGATGCAGCGCGGCGATTTTCTCGCGAACAATCTGCGCATCGTAGACCCACACCGGACAGCCGAATTCGGCAGGCAGGCGCAGCAGGTTATCGGCGTTTAAATCGGTTTCGGTCTGGTTGAGCGGGCGTGGCATGGTCGTCTCCGGTATTCTGTTTTTTATCATTACGCCACAGCCTGAAGAGAATAAAAAATATCGTTTTATCGTGAGTCTATGCAAAAATGATATGGACCACGCTCAGCCATCAGGTGCCCTATGCCCGCCGTTAACCTACGCCATATCGAGATTTTTCATGCGGTGATGACCACCGGCAATCTCACTGAAGCCGCGCAGATGCTGCACACCTCGCAGCCGACGGTCAGCCGCGAGCTGGCGCGTTTTGAAAAAGTGCTGGGGCTGAAGCTGTTTGAACGCACCCGCGGCAGGCTGCATCCAACGGTGCAGGGTTTACGTCTTTTTGAGGAGGTTCAGCGCTCCTGGTACGGGCTGGACAGGATCGTGAGCGCGGCGGAGAGCCTGAGGGAGTTTCGCCAGGGCGAGCTGTCCATCGTCTGCCTGCCGGTCTTTTCTCAGTCATTCCTGCCGGTACTGCTACAGCCGTTTCTGGCCCGCTATCCGGAGGTCAGCCTGACCATCGTGCCGCAGGAGTCGCCGCTGCTGGAGGAGTGGCTTTCGGCCCAGCGCCACGATCTGGGTCTGACCGAAACCCTCGTCACGCCAGCGGGAACGGAACGCACGGAGCTGCTCTCGCTGGATGAGGTCTGCGTGCTGCCTGCCAGCCACCCGCTTGCTTTCAAAGCAGTTCTGACCCCGGCAGATTTTCACGGTGAGAACTATATCAGCCTGTCGCAGACCGACAGCTACCGGCAGCTTCTGGATGGCCTGTTTGCCGAACATCAGGTGAAGCGGCGGATGGTGATGGAAACGCACAGTGCGGCATCAATTTGCGCGATGGTGCGCGCGGGCGTGGGTATTTCGGTGGTGAACCCGCTCACGGCTATGGACTACGCCAGCAGCGGCGTGGTTCTGCGCCGTTTTAGCGTTTCCGTTCCCTTTACCGTAAGCCTGATCCGCCCGCTGCACCGGCCCGCCTCAGCGCTGGTTGATGCCTTTAGTGAACACCTGATTGCGCACGCGCGTCAGGTGGCGCTTCGCTTACCTGACCTGCAAAAACCTTTATGACAGCATAAACTCCACCGCATCCGCGGCATGGATGGCGGCGGTATCAAAGACCGGTATCGGGCTTTGGTCTGCCGGCACCAGCAGGCCAATTTCGGTACAGCCGAAGATGACTCCTTCCGCCCCCTGCTGCGCCAGTTTCTCAATCACGCTGACGTACCAGGCGCGCGAAGCTTCGCTGAAGGTGCCGAGGCACAGTTCATCAAAAATAATCTGGTTAATGCGCGCCCGGTCTGCCTCCTCCGGGATCAGGCTTTCAATCCCGAACTGGCTACTCAGCCGCCCGCGGTAAAAATCCTGCTCCATGGTGTAGCGCGTCCCCAGCAGCGCCACGCGCGTCATGCCGGCGGCACGTATGGCACGCCCGGTGGCATCCGCGATATGTATGAACGGCAGCGAACAGCGGTCTTCAATATGCGACGCCACCTTATGCATGGTGTTGGTACACAGCAGAATACCCTGCGCGCCCGCACGCTCCAGGCCAAGTGCGGCGTCTGCCAGCATTTGCCCGGCTTTGTCCCACTCCCCGCTCGACTGGCAGGCTTCTATTTCATGGAAATCCACACTGTGCAGCAGCAGGCTGGCCGAATGCAGACCGCCCAGACGCTGTTTGACGCCTTCATTAATCAGGCGGTAGTACGGGATCGTTGATTCCCAGCTCATGCCCCCTAACAGACCGATCGTTTTCATCTTTCCTCCTGTACGTTTCACCCAGTGAAGCAAACTTGTGATCGCCTTTCCACTTATTTGGCTAAACGTTTTCTTTTCGCTGCGGCTGAGATAAGTTAAATGAAACAATGTTTCATTACATAACAGGGCGAAAATATGTTTATTTTCCATAAAGAGACCACGCTTGACGATTTGGGCAACGGCGTGACGCGTCGTATTCTGGCGCACGATGGCAGGATGATGGCGGTGGAAGTGAATTTCGAGCAAGGTGCGATTGGCCCGCTGCATAACCACCCGCATGAGCAGCTCACCTACGTTCTCTCGGGGGAATTTGAGTTCACCATTGGCGAGGAAAAGCATGTGGTGACGGCGGGCGACACTCTCTATAAAAAGCCGCACGTGATGCACGGCTGCGTTTGCCTCAAACCCGGCACCTTGCTGGATACCTTTACGCCGGTACGCGAGGATTTCCTGAAATAAAAAAAGGCGCTCATCAGAGCGCCTTTTTTCATGTTATTCCGTAACCGGCTCAGGAAGTTGTTCCGGCAGCGGGTTGCGGGAGCGCATTGCTTCGCGCAGCAGCACGCTGCCACAGGCGAACAGCCCACCCAGAATACCCGCCAGCAGCACGATCAGTGCTTTGCCCGGGCCATCTTTTTTCACCGGCATAGAAGGAGAGAGCTGGTATTTGAACGGCTCCAGGCTCACGTCTTCGAAGGAGAGTTTTTGCAGCTGCGCCAGATAGTATTCGCGGTTCTGGAAATCGGCGTTCAGCTCAGAAACATCCTTCAGATTTTTTTCAATCTGCAATTTCTGCGCAATCCCGTCCGCGCCGAGCGCGACGGAGTAATCCGGATCGTCTTTCACCGCCTGTCCGTTACTGTAAACCGGCTTTTTGATCCCTGCCGCGTTCGCCACTTCCAGCGAGTAGTTAAGGCGTTGCAGGTTGGTATTGTGGATATTGGTCAGTCGAACCCGATCCAGCTCCAGCTGCTGCTGAACCGTTTTGGTTCTCAGGATCAGCTGATCGCGGATGTTTTGCATGGTCTCCTGCTCGACAATGCGGGAAATGTACTGAATGTAACCATTCAACACTTTCTGCGCGTCCTCTGCCGTTGGGGCAGTGAAGCTTAACGTCCAGGAGAGATACGGTGCTTTATCAGCATTTTTTTCCTGGGTGTTATCAATAGCCTTCATCTTTTCGGCGATATTGACCACCGCGCGGTGCAGCTCCAGCGGGTCAACCTCGGCGCCATCGAGCTGAGCCATCACGTAAGGAGAGCTCTTCATGTACTCTTCAAGCAGGGACTGAGACTGAAACTTTTTGATAAACAGATTAAATACATCCGCACGGGTAACTTTAACGTCCACATCAAGCACCTGCAGCGTCACCATCATCTGGCGCAGCGAACTCCACTGCGTCTGTTCCGCTGGCGTAATGACCGCTTTACTGGTCCATTTTTGCGGTATCAGGAAGGCGATTGCCAGGCCGACCAGTGCAAATGCAAACACAATGGTAATGATGCGTTTTTTTGCTGCCAGCAGGACGTCCAGCAGACCCAGGAGATCTATTTCTTTAGCGCTGACCGCCGGGGGAGCATAGTGAGGAAAGTTGAGATCCGTATGTTGTTTGAAATCCATTGCTGACATAACTGTTCTTCTTTTAAGGATGCAGTGAAATTCTGCCTGACTGGTTCCGGTTTGAGAAATCATACAAGAATGTAAGAATTATCTGAATGCCGAATTGGTACATCTGTAGACCTGCTATCAGATCTGGTAGTTAGCCACGCTGCGTGACTATTGTTTTTCCCGTTTCCACTTGTGCTTCGTATCGCCTCCTCGCAGCCCCGACGAACGTCCGTGAAAAGGCAAAAATGCCACCTCCCTCACTATATTGAAACAGCGTTTCGACGCTGATCACATTTCCATCATTAAGCGAATGACGCAGAAATAAATCGCAATAATATAAAATAAAACGATGTTTTAGTATCCAAGAACGGCGGTTCAGCTCTTTTGAAACCCAACGCATTTAGCGCAAAGAGGAAGGCAAAAAAGCGTTAAAAAACAATTTTATATTTAGCCGACGCCAGATATTGCACCCTAAAACTCAGCTCTCATGCCGCGCGATGCTGGCCTGGGAAGATGTAACAAAGCAGATTCCGTTTTAAACCATTGATCGCCAGGTAGGTATGTATGAATGAAAACAAGCTGCTGGGGCTCGCATGGATATCACCCTACATCATCGGGTTGATACTCTTTACGGCATTCCCCTTCGTCTCATCATTTTTCCTCAGCTTTACGGATTACGATTTGATGAGTCCGCCGGTGTTTAACGGCATCGAAAACTATCGCTACATGTTTACCGAAGACACGCTCTTCTGGAAATCAATGGGCGTGACCTTTGCATACGTATTTTTAACCATTCCGTTAAAGCTCGCCTTCGCATTAGGGATTGCCTTTGTCCTGAACTTTAAATTACGCGGCATCGGATTTTTCCGTACTGCCTACTATATTCCGTCGATCCTCGGCAGTTCCGTCGCCATTGCCGTATTGTGGCGCGCCTTATTTGCCATCGATGGCCTGCTGAACAGCTTTATCGGCGTATTTGGTTTTGACCCGGTGAACTGGCTGGGTGAACCGTCACTGGCACTAATGTCCGTTACCCTGCTGCGCGTCTGGCAGTTCGGTTCCGCGATGGTCATCTTCCTGGCCGCGCTGCAAAACGTACCGCAGTCCCAGTATGAAGCGGCGATGATCGATGGCGCATCGAAATGGCAGATGTTCATGAAGGTGACCGTGCCGCTGATTACGCCGGTGATCTTCTTCAACTTCATCATGCAGACCACGCAGGCGTTCCAGGAATTTACCGGGCCGTACGTGATCACCGGCGGCGGGCCGACCTATTCGACCTACCTGTTCTCGCTCTACATCTACGACACCGCGTTTAAGTATTTCGATATGGGTTATGGCGCGGCGCTGGCGTGGATCCTGTTCCTGGTGGTGGCCGTCTTCGCCGGTATCGCCTTTAAGTCGTCGAAATACTGGGTGTTCTACTCCGCCGATAAAGGAGGCAAAAATGGCTGATATTCAACAACTCTCCACGGCAAGAAGCATCGCCGAACGCGAAGTAGCCCGCACGCTGCGCAGAGAGAAAATCAACGCCACCGTTCGCTATGCGATCCTGCTGTTTGTCGGCCTGCTGATGCTTTACCCGCTGGTGTGGATGTTCTCCGCGTCGTTCAAACCGAACCACGAGATCTTCACCACCCTGAGCCTGTGGCCTGCCCATGCCACCTGGGACGGCTTCATCAACGGCTGGAAAACCGGCACCGAGTACAACTTCGGCCACTACATGCTGAACACCTTTAAGTATGTGATCCCGAAAGTGATCCTGACCATTATCTCCTCCACCATCGTGGCGTATGGCTTTGCCCGCTTCGAGATCCCGTGGAAGAAGTTCTGGTTCGCCACGCTCATTACCACCATGCTGCTGCCAAGCACCGTGCTGCTGATCCCGCAGTACCTGATGTTCCGTGAGATGGGCATGCTGAACAGCTATATGCCGCTGTACCTGCCGCTGGCCTTCGCCACCCAGGGGTTCTTCGTCTTCATGCTGATCCAGTTCCTGCGCGGCGTCCCGCGTGACATGGAAGAGGCGGCGCAGATTGACGGCTGTAACTCCCTTCAGGTGCTGTGGTACGTGGTTGTGCCGATCCTTAAACCGGCCATTATCTCCGTCGCCCTGTTCCAGTTCATGTGGTCTATGAACGACTTTATCGGGCCGCTGATTTATGTCTACAGCGTGGATAAATACCCGATTGCACTGGCGCTGAAAATGTCCATCGACGTCACCGAAGGGGCGCCGTGGAACGAAATTCTGGCAATGGCGAGCATCTCCATTCTGCCATCCATCATTGTCTTCTTCCTGGCACAGCGCTACTTCGTACAGGGCGTCACCAGCAGCGGAATTAAAGGTTAAGAGGGAAATACCATGGCTGAAGTTATTTTCAACAAGCTGGAAAAGGTCTACTCCAACGGTTTTAAAGCGGTACACGCTATCGATCTTAAAATCGCCGAAGGGGAATTCATGGTGATCGTCGGACCATCCGGCTGCGCCAAATCCACTACTCTGCGCATGCTGGCGGGACTGGAAACCATCAGCGGCGGCGAGGTGCGTATCGGCGACAAGATCGTGAACAACCTCGCGCCGAAAGAGCGCGGGATTGCGATGGTGTTCCAGAACTACGCCCTCTATCCACACATGACGGTGCGCGAGAATCTGGCCTTTGGCCTCAAGCTGAGCAAGTTGCCGAAAGATCAGATTGAGTCCCAGGTGAATGAAGCCGCCAAAATTCTTGAGCTTGAAGAGCTGCTCGACCGCCTGCCGCGCCAGCTTTCCGGCGGCCAGGCGCAGCGCGTGGCGGTAGGCCGTGCGATTGTGAAAAAGCCGGATGTGTTCCTGTTCGATGAGCCGCTTTCAAACCTCGACGCCAAACTGCGCGCCTCGATGCGTATCCGTATTTCCGACCTGCACAAGCAGCTGAAGAAATCCGGAAAACCGGCCACCACCGTTTACGTGACCCACGACCAGACCGAAGCGATGACCATGGGCGACCGCATCTGCGTGATGAAGCTCGGCCATATCATGCAGGTGGATACGCCGGACAATCTCTACCACAAGCCGAAGAACATGTTCGTAGCGGGCTTTATCGGCGCGCCGGAGATGAATATACGCAAAAGCGTGCTGGTCGAAAAAGCGGGACAGCTGCACATCGCCATTGGTGATGAAAGCATGCCGCTGAACGCGGAGAAGCAGGAGAAAGTCGCCGCTTACGCGGGTAAGGAGATCTTCTTCGGCGTGCGCCCGGAATTTGTGTCGCTCTCTGATGAGCCCTTCCCGAACGGCGGCTGTAGTGGGGAGATGGTGCGCGTTGAGAACATGGGCCACGAATTCTTTGTGTACCTGAAGGTCGCGGACTACGAACTGACCGCCAGAATCCCGTCCGATGAAGCTAAACCAATGATTGATAAGGGACTTCATCGTAAGGTGTATTTCACGTTTGATATGAATAAGTGTCATATTTTTGACGCAAAAACTGAACAGAACCTCTCTCTCTGATGGAGTGATAAAAATGAAAAAAGTGCTTTTAAGCGCAGCTATCTCCGCGACCCTGGGCCTTACCGCTTTGCCATCGATGGCGCAGAATGTGGATTTACGGATGTCCTGGTGGGGCGGCAACGGCCGTCACCAGGTCACCCTGAAAGCGCTGGAGGAGTTCCATAAGCAGAACCCGGACATCAACGTGAAAGCGGAATACACCGGCTGGGACGGTCACCTCTCCCGTCTGACCACCCAGATTGCGGGTGGAACCGAGCCAGACGTAATGCAGACGAACTGGAACTGGCTGCCGATCTTCTCCAAAACCGGTGACGGCTTCTACGATCTGAACAAGTTGAAGGAGGTGATCGACCTGTCGCAGTTCGATCCCAAAGAGCTGCAAACCACCACCGTGGATGGCAAGCTGAACGGCATTCCGATCTCGGTGACGGCGCGGGTGTTCTACTTCAATGACGAAACCTGGAAAAAAGCGGGTATTGCGTACCCGAAAACCTGGGACGAGCTGATGGCGGCCGGTAAAACCTTCGAGAGCAAGCTCGGTAAGCAATACTACCCGGTGATCCTCGAGCACCAGGATACGCTGGCGCTGCTGAATTCGTACATGATCCAGAAGTACAACATTCCTGCGGTGGATGAGAAAACCAAAAAGTTCAGCTACACAAAGGAACAGTGGGTGGAGTTCTTCCAGACCTACAAAAAGCTGATCGACAGCCACGTCATGCCGGACACCAAATATTATGCCTCATTTGGTAAGAGCAACATGTATGAGATGAAGCCGTGGATCCAGGGAGAATGGGGCGGCACCTATATGTGGAACTCCACCATCAACAAATATTCCGACAACCTGAAGCCACCGGCGAAACTGGAGCTGGGCAGCTACCCAATGCTGCCGGGCGCCACCGACGCGGGCCTGTTCTTCAAACCGGCGCAAATGCTGTCGATTGGTAAGTCGACCAAAAACCCGGAAGCGGCGGCGAAGCTGATTAATTTCCTGCTCAACAGCAAAGAAGGGGTCGATACGCTGGGCCTTGAGCGTGGCGTACCGCTGAGCAAAGTAGCGGTGCAGTATCTGACTGAAGACGGCACCATTAAAGAGGACGATCCTTCCGTGGCAGGCCTGCGTCTGGCGCAGTCGCTGCCGGCGAAACTCACCGTCTCGCCATACTTTGACGACCCACAGATTGTGGCGCAGTTCGGTACTTCTTTGCAGTATATCGACTACGGCCAGAAAACCGTGGAAGAGACGGCCGCTGACTTCCAGCGTCAGGCGGAGCGTATTTTGAGACGTGCGATGCGGTAAACACTAAGCCGCTTACCCGGCCTACACGGTATCGTAGGCCCGGTAAGCGAAGCGCCACCGGGCAATTACATTACACGCCGATATTACGTAGTTTCTCCCCTCTCATCAGCTTGCGTTCAATATGCTCCAGTGTCACGCCCTTGGTTTCGGGGATCAGCCAGAAGGTCACACCGATAAACGCCACGTTCAGCACCGTATAGAGCCAGAAGGTGCCTGCCGCGCCAATCGCATCCAGCAGCGTCAGGAAGGTCGCGCCAATGATCATGTTCGACACCCAGTTGGTGGTGGTGGAACAGGTGATACCAAAGTCGCGGCATTTCAGCGGCTGTATTTCAGAGCACAGGATCCACACCACCGGCGCGGCGCTCATCGCGTAACCGGCGATACACATCATGGTCATGCCCACGGAGAGCCAGGAGAGGCCGCTTGACGCCGTGCCGTTATCGAACTGCATCAGGCAGTAGCCAAGGATTAAGGTGCCGAGCGCCATCACGCTAAAGCCAATTTTCAGGGCGGGTTTACGTCCGGCCTTATCAACGGTGAACACCGCGATAAAGGTGGCGAACATAAAGGTCAGCCCCACCACCAGCGTGGCGATCATCTGCTGTTCGGTGGTGGTAAAACCGGCCATTTTAAAAATGCGCGGGGCGTAATACATAATGATGTTCATCCCCGTAAACTGCTGCATCGCCTGTAACAGCATGCCGAGGAACACTGCGCGGCGCACGTTGCGGTTCGCCTTAAACAGGGACCAGCCGCCCTGCTTCAGCTTCAGGCTTTCGCGGATTTCGTTCAGCTCTTCACGCGCTTTTTCAGACGTGTCGCGCAACATGCGCAGCACCTCTTCCGCCTCCACGTGACGCCCTTTTTGCGCCAGCCAGCGCGGGCTGTTCGGCAGGAAAATGACTAACACAATCAGCAGCAGCGCAGGCAGCGCCAGCACGCCAAGCATTGCCCGCCAGTTGCCGCTGTAGCTGAAGTACGTATCCGACAGAAACGCCAGCACGATACCGAGCGTCACCATCAGCTGATACATACTGATCATCTTCCCGCGCACGTTCTCACTTGCCATTTCAGAGAGATAAAGCGGCGCGGTGTAGGACGCGATACCCACCGCTACGCCAAGCAACACGCGTGAAAGCAGCAGCACTTCTATGTTTGTCGCAAACGCGGAGCCAATGGAGCCTGCGACGAACAGGATCGCCCCAACCATCAGGCTGTATTTGCGCCCGAGACGGAACGACAGCCAGCCGTTAAACAACGCGCCGATGGCCGCGCCCAGCATCATGCTGCTCACCACCCACTCTTGCAGGCGGTTGCTTAACGTAAAGTGGTCGGTAATAAAGGGCAGTGCGCCAGCGATAACGCCGATATCCAGACCAAACAGTAGACCGGCTACGGCGGCCGCAACAGAAACAAACTGGTTCATGCGTCGGGTATCGCGCAGCGCAGCGGGCATAAGGGTAGAGTCATTTATAGATGTCATAGTTTCCTGCCTCAACAGCGAAATTCGTTAAGTGAAATTACGAGATACCGGAAGAAAGTGTCAGGTCGGAACTGGTGAAGATATGGATTATTTCGCTACGACATACCGTTCTGTGATGGACATTACAATTTCAAATCAGGGTGGTTTAACCTTATTTTTTATTAATTAGTTAATATTTAAGCAATAAATGTGTGATACCCGTCATTTATTCCTTTTTAGTATGGATTTTTCATCTTTAAGGATATGGATAAAGCCAATTTTGGCGCAAAAAAAACCTCCACCCGAGGGCAGAGGTTCTTTATTAAGGCTGAATTAACGTGCCAGCCAGCCGCCGTCAACGGCGACGGTATAGCCGTTAATGTAATCCGAAGCCGGAGAAGCCAGGAACACAACCGGGCCCATCAGATCGCTCGGCAGACCCCAGCGACCCGCTGGAATACGTTCCAGAATTGCCGCGCTGCGCTCTTCATCAGCACGCAGCTGCTGGGTATTGTTGGTGGCCATGTAGCCCGGCGCAATCGCGTTGACGTTGATATTGTACTGCGCCCACTCGTTCGCCAGCAGACGGGTCACGCCCATCACGGCGCTCTTCGATGCGGTGTAAGACGGTACGCGGATGCCGCCCTGGAAAGAGAGCATGGAGGCAATATTGATGATCTTGCCGCCTTTCCCCTGCGCGATGAAGTGCTTCGCAGCCGCCTGGGACATAAAGAACACGCTCTTGATGTTCAGGTTCATCACGTCGTCCCAGTCCGTTTCGCTGAAGTTAATCGCATCTTCACGGCGAATCAGGCCCGCATTGTTGACCAGAATATCGATATGCCCGAACTCCGCCACCGCGCGATCCAGCAGTTCAGGGATCGCATCGATTTTGCGCAGGTCCGCGGTCAGGCTCAGGAAACGACGGCCCAGCGCGGTGACGCGCTCGATGGTTTCCGTTGGCTCTACGATGTTAATCCCGACGATATCACAGCCCGCTTCCGCCAGACCTAACGCCATACCCTGCCCCAGCCCGGTGTCACACCCGGAAACCACAGCCACTTTACCCTGCAGAGAAAATGCATCCAGAATCATGTTTGTTCCTTAATCGTTCAGCGCCTGTCACCAACAGGCAGATGTATGCTTAACTGCCTGCGACTAGCGCAGATCCTTAACAGCGACGTGGTCCATGTCATCGAAGACCTGGTTTTCACCGACCATACCCCAGATAAAGGTATAAGCTTTCGTTCCCACGCCAGAGTGGATGGACCAGCTTGGCGAAATGACCGCCTGCTCGTTGTGCATCACGATATGGCGAGTTTCCTGCGGCTGTCCCATCATGTGGAACACGCAGGCATCTTCATCCATGTTGAAGTAGAAATAGACTTCCATGCGGCGCTCGTGGGTATGGCACGGCATGGTGTTCCACAGGTTGCCCGGCGCAAGCTCGGTCAGCCCCATGCTGAGCTGGCAAGTTTCCAGCACATCCGGTACGAAGTATTTATTGATGGTGCGGCGGTTGCTGGTGAGGTTGTCACCAAGGGTCACCGGGGCAACGTCCGCTGGCGTGACTTTTTTGGTTGGGTAAGTCGTATGAGCCGGGGCGCAGTTGTAGTAGAACTTCGCCGGTTTGCTGCCATCGATGCTGGCGAACACCACTTCTTTCGCGCCTTTTCCGACGTACAGCGCGTCACGGTGACCAATTTCGTAGCACTGGCCATCGACGGTTATGGTGCCCGGCCCGCCAATGTTAATCACGCCCAGTTCACGGCGTTCGAGGAAGTAGCTCACGCCCAGCTGTTTGCCCACTTCACCGCCCACGGAGACGGTTTTCGCCACCGGCATAATCCCGCCCACAATAATGCGGTCAATATGGCTGTAGACCATGGTGTACTTGTCGGCTTCGAACACTTGCTCAACTAAAAACTGACTGCGCAGCCCCTGAGTATCCAGCGTTTTTGCGTGCGCACTGTGGATGCTTTGTCTGACGTCCACGTAAACCTCCAGAATTGATCGTGCCCGAAGGCAAAGATGAATAACGAAACAATGTTCCGTTTTCGTGATGAACACATATTATCCCCTGTACATGGGGTTTTCAATTACATTTAAAACAACGTTTCATTTTTTCTGTATGTTTATGCCAGAAATGGTGTTTCGATCACGATAAATCTTTAAGCCCCTCAATCTGGTTAAAGAAACTGAGAATTTGCGCTGTCAGTCACACATAATGAAACGATGTTTTGATAATTTAACACCTAGTTTTCAACCTACATTACGCGTTCAAAGGAGTGCATTATGGCTAAAGGTATGCGGGTCAAGCTGAACTACGAGGTCAGCCGCGATCCGGATACAGGCGTGGAAGTTACCCGCCTGACCCCACCGGAAGTAACCTGTCATCGCAACTACTTTTACCAGAAGTGCTTCTTTAACGATGGCAGCCACCTGCTGTTCGCCGGGGAGTTCGACGGTCACTGGAACTATTACCTGCTGGATCTGAAAAACGCCGAAGCGGTGCAGTTGACCGAAGGCGCGGGCGATAACACCTTTGGCGGGTTCCTCTCTCCGGACGATCAATCCCTCTACTATGTGAAAAACGATCGCACCCTGCTTGAGGTGGATTTACAGACGCTGGCAGAGCGCGAAGTGTACCGCGTCCCGGAAGAGTGGGTTGGCTACGGCACCTGGGTCGCGAACAGCGACTGCACCAAACTGGTGGGTATTGAGATTGCCAGACGTGACTGGACGCCACTCAACGACTGGAAAATTTTCCACGACTTCTTCCACAAAGGGCCGCACTGCCGCCTGCTGCGCGTTGATCTAAAAACGGGTGAAAGCACCACCATCCATGACGAGAAGATCTGGCTGGGACATCCGATTTATCGCCCGTTCGATGACAATACCGTGGCCTTCTGTCATGAAGGGCCACACGACCTGGTTGACGCCCGCATGTGGCTGGTCAACGAAGATGGCAGCAACGTGCGGAAAGTGAAAACGCACGCGGAAGGGGAAAGCTGCACGCATGAATTTTGGGTGCCGGACGGGTCCGCGCTGATCTACGTCTCTTACCTGAAAGGTCAGCAAGGGCGCACCATCTCCCGCTTCAATCCGGACACCGGCGTGAATGAAGCGGTAATGAACATGCCCGCCTGTTCGCACCTGATGAGCAATGTTGACGGCACCATGCTGGTTGGCGACGGTTCCGGCACGCCTGTCGATGTGAAAGACACCGGCGGCTACACCATTGATAACGATCCTTATCTGTATGCCTTTGACGTGGCGAAGAAAGCCTATTACCGCATTGCCCGTCATGACACTTCCTGGGCTACGGTGGCGAACAGCCGCCAGGTAACCCACCCGCATCCGTCCTTCACGCCGGACGAAAAAGCGGTGCTGTACAGTTCCGATAAAGACGGCAAACCAGCCCTCTATATCGCGAAACTCCCCGAGCAACCTGAAATGTTGCATGCCTGGATGAGTTAGTGTTTCTGTAACTGGCCTTGCCCTCCGATTCGGAGGGCTTTTTTTTGGGTGATTGCGGCGCTTTTTGCCGGGTGGCGCTAACGCTTACCCGGCCTACGAAACGACTGATTGGAGAGAAAGTGTAGCCGGGTAAGCGCATCGCCATCCGGCATACGAAACGACGGAGTAGAAGGAAAGTGTAGGCCGGGTAAGCGCAGCGCCATCCGGCATACGAAACGACGGAGTGGAAGGAAAGTGTAGGCCGGGTAAGCGAAGCGCCACCCGGCGGTTTTTAGCGAAGAAGCTGGATTATCAGAAGGAGTACGCCACGCCTAAACGGAAACGGGTCTGGCGTTCGTCAGTGTCTTTAACCCCCACGTTGCCCACCTCAACATACGGTGCCCAGTTTTTATCCCATTTGTAGGCGAGCTTGGCGTTATATTCATTGGAATAATCTTTATTGTTATTTCGGGCCACGCCTTCAGAGCTTTTCGCGTAAACATAGTTCAGCTCGGTACGCCAGTCACCTAATACCCAACCGACCCACGCATCACCACGGTTAACTTTATCATCGTCCTTATTTGAGCTTGACGGGTAGCGGGTATATTCATAACGGTAACGCGCGGCCACGTAGAAGCCATTATCGAAACTATATTGCACATGCAGATTCGGTTTATAAATGGTACGAATGTCTGTGCTTTCAATCGTAAACGCAGGCGTCAGGGCGATATTGTCTGTCGCTTTCCAGCGCCAGCTAATCTGATCTTCGTGACCGTTCCCCACCACATCCGCGAATGGCTGATCTGCCTTGTCCCCGCCTGATTTCCACTTCGCCTCGACTGAAAAACCGAAGCCATTGTCAAAGCGGTGCGAGACGGCAACACGGTCGGCATTCGAGCCGCTGTCAATATATTCGTGACGCAGATCGACGGTAACGGCGCTAGCCGCAAAAGAGGCACTAATAAGGGAAGCAAGGAGCAGAGATTTCTTAAACATGAAAAAACCCTCAATTAAAATAACGTTTCGTTTTTATGAAACTTGAGTTTATTTTTTATGTACCGTTATTTTAGTGACAAGGATCGAAATTATTTGTTTCATTTTTTTTGGCAAAGATCGACGTGAACCTCATCAACAAAAAAGGCGTATAACGCATAAATTCCAGGCGTGAGATCACACTAAGAACTTCACAAAGCGAATAATTCACCGCGCAATAATTATTGTGGGATTAAGAAAGAACGCAGAAGTGTTAGAAAAGGATTCTGTAGACATAAAAAAACCTCCCGAGGGAGGCTTTCTGTGCGCAGAGGGGGAAATTACCGTTCGATAGCCAGGGCTACCCCCTGCCCTCCGCCAATGCAGAGCGTTGCGATCCCTTTTCGGGCGTTACGCTTTTTCATTTCGTGGACTAGCGACACCAGAATGCGGCAGCCGGAAGCGCCAATAGGATGACCGAGCGCGATCGCACCGCCGTTGACGTTGACCCGCAGCGGATCCCATTCCAGCATTTTCCCGACCGAGATCGCCTGTGCAGCAAAGGCTTCATTGACTTCAATCAGATCTACATCGTTCAGCTGCCAGCCCGCCCGCTCAAGACAGCGGCGCGTGGCATAGACCGGGGCGATCCCCATTAACGCAGGATCAACACCCACGCTGGCAAACGCTTTGATGCGCGCCAGCACCGGCAGCGCCAGCTCCTGGGCTTTGCTTTCACTCATCATCATCACCGCCGCCGCACCGTCGTTAATGGATGATGCGTTACCTGCCGTTACAGAACCGAGCGTTTCGAAGGCCGGATCGAGTTTTGCCAGCCCTTCTGCGCTGGCATCGGTGCGCGGCTGCTCGTCGGTATCAACGATGAGCGCTTCGCCGTTCTGGCGCAGGGTACTGACCGGGACAATTTCATCGCGAAAACGGCCAGAATCGATCGCCGCGCGTGCTTTTTGCTGCGAGCTAAGCGCATACGCATCCTGAAGCTCGCGGCTGATGCCGTATTCCCGCGCCAGGTTTTCCGCCGTTACGCCCATATGGTAGTCGTTGAAGGCGTCCCACAGCCCGTCATGAACCAGGCTGTCAAGCAGTTGACTGTTCCCGAGCTGCGCGCCGGTCCGGCTGTCGGTCAGGACATGCGGGGCGCGGCTCATGTTTTCCTGCCCTCCGGCAATGACCACGTCCGCTTCACCGCACTGGATGGCCTGCGTCGCAAGATGGAGCGCTTTCAAACCTGAACCACAGACGTCGTTGATGGTAATCGCCGAAACGGTGTTAGGCAGGCCGCCTTTCAGCGCCGCCTGGCGCGCAGGGTTTTGTCCCGCGCCAGCGGTCAGCACCTGGCCGAGGATCACCTCATCAATTTCATGTGCGGCAACCCCGCTGCGTTCCACCAGCGCTCTTACCACCACGCTGCCGAGATCAACCGCAGAGTGACGCGCAAGCGCTCCCTGAAAACAGCCGATAGCCGTACGTAACGCACCCACTATAACGACATCTTTCATCACGACCTCTGTGCAAAATGACATGACGATAGTAGAGGATTGTTATCAACAATTGACGCAAATGTTTAAAATTAGTGAGTTTAGTCACAGGATTATCGTGCGTCCTGCAAGTACTGGCGCAGCCAGCTTCCGGCGACGCCGGGCGGGGTTCTTTTGTTCCATACCAGATCGATGGCAATCGACCTCGGCCAGCCCGGCACGTTCAGCTGCACCAGCGATTTCGATGCGGCAAATTCGTCGACCAGCGCGCAGGGTAACGCGCACCAGCCAAAGCCCTGTACCGCCATGCTTAGCAGCAGCAGGTAGTTCGGCGCAGACCAGACCGGCCCGCGCGCAAGGGGCGCTTCCCGTTCAAGATAGGTACTCAGCCGCAGCTCGCGCCAGCCATGCAGCTCGTCCGCCTGCGTCTCATGTTGCCCTGCCAGAGGATGTCCGGCAGAAACGTAAATAGCCATCCGCGTCTGCATAGGCAGACGGGTCGCGCCAATATCGGTCGGGTAGCTGTCGCGTGCTTCCGTCAGGCCAATTTGCGCCCGCTCCTTTTGCAGCAGATCGATCACGTCCTCCTCTTCCCCAATCAGGCACTCAAATTCGGTGTGCGGAAAACGCTGGTCGAACTGGCTCATCATCTCTTCCAGTACGGCCGGGTTAAGCGTATCGGAGAGAACAAAGGTAAAACGCGCCTCCGTTTGCGCTGTTAAGGATACGGCCAGCTCATCAAGGCGCGCGCTGGCGGCGAGGATTGACTGGACATAGCCCAGCACCTGTTGACCCTGGGCGGTTAACACCGGGTGACGCGCCGAGCGATCAAACAGCTCAAAGCCAAGGTCAGCTTCAAGGTTGGCGATGGAGGTGCTGATGGTGGACTGGCTTTTACGCAGCCGTCGTGCCGCAGCTGAAAACGAACCTGCGGCGACAGTTTCAACAAACGCGGTCAGTGCTTCGGGAGAGTAACGCATGATGTATCTACTTTATCGATGGATACTATCTTTTATATATCACCTTAAGCGATAAGAATAGGCCGCATCAACGCCCATACTGGCGTCTACATGAGGTAAATATGCAACATCAGGATGCACTCCAACGTAAATTGCCGGAGCGGATCTTCCATGCCGTCTGTTTTGAAGGCATTGCTACGGCGATCCTCGCCCCGACGGCCGCGTGGCTAATGCAGCGCTCGGTGGTTGAAATGGGGGGTCTCACCATTATTCTGGCGACCACGGCAATGCTCTGGAACATTATCTATAACTTTGGCTTCGACCGTTTCTGGCCCGTCCAGCGGGTGAAGCGCACGGCGAAAGTGCGCGCCCTGCATGCCCTGGGTTTTGAATGCGGCTTTATTGTGATTGGCGTAACCATCGTTGCCGCCGTGCTGGGCGTGACGCTGCTCCAGGCCTTCACGCTGGAGATTGGTTTCTTCCTGTTCTTCCTGCCGTACACCATGCTCTACAACTGGGCGTATGACACCCTGCGGGAGAAAATTATCAAGCGCCGCCAGCAACGTCGCGCCCTGGCAAGCGAATGACCTTCCGGCCGGAGACCTTCTCCGGCCCAACCCCAGCGAAGCAACGGCGACCTCAACGCATAATTATGGTAAATTGCACTCCTTTTTGTTCGTTTTATAGTTGATACGTTGCTCTAATGTCGAAAATTTGGTCAAAAGAAGAGACTCTCTGGAGTTTCGCCCTCTACGGCACTGCCGTGGGCGCAGGAACCCTGTTCTTGCCCATTCAGCTCGGCTCTGCTGGCGCGATTGTCCTGCTGATCACCGCCCTTGTGGCGTATCCCTTAACCTACTGGCCGCATAAAGCGCTGGCGCAATTTATTCTGTCGTCGAAGACGAAAGGCAACGAAGGGATCACCGGTGCCGTTTCCCATTACTACGGCAAAAAGATCGGCAACCTCATCACCACGCTCTATTTCGTAGCCTTCTTTGTGGTGGTTCTGATTTACGCGGTGGCGATAACCAACTCACTTACAGAACAGCTGGCGAAACGGATGACGGTGGATACCAGCGTTCGGATGATGGTGAGTTTTGGCGTGGTGCTGATTTTGAATCTGATCTTCCTGATGGGGCGGCACATCACCATTAAGGTGATGGGTTTCCTTGTCTTTCCGCTGATCGCCTATTTCCTGTTTGTCTCGCTGTATCTGACGGGCAGCTGGCAGCCGTCGCTGCTGACCAGCCAGATGGCCTTCGACCAGCATACGCTGCACCAGGTGTGGATATCGATCCCGGTGATGGTTTTCGCTTTTAGCCATACCCCGATCATCTCGACCTTCGCCGTAGATCGTCGCGAGAAATACGGTGAAGAGGCTATGGGTAAATGCAAAAAAATCATGAAAGTGGCGTACCTGATCATCTGCCTCAGCGTGCTGTTCTTTGTGTTCAGCTGCCTGCTTTCGATTCCACCGTCCTATATCGTGGCGGCAAAAGAGGAAGGGGTGACGATCCTGTCCGCGCTGTCGATGATGCCTTCGTCCCCGGCATGGCTGGGCATTTCCGGCATTATCGTGGCAATTATAGCGATGTCGAAATCGTTCCTCGGCACCTATTTTGGCGTGATTGAAGGGGCAACGGAAATTGTGAAATCGTCGCTGAATCAGGTGGGGGTGAAGAAAAGTCGCGCCTTTAACCGCGCGGTTTCGATTCTCGGCGTGTCGCTGATTACCTTTGCGGTCTGCTGCATCAACCCGAATGCGATCTCGATGATTTACGCCATCAGCGGTCCGCTTATCGCCATGATCCTGTTCATCATGCCGACGCTGTCGACGTACCTGATCCCGTCGTTAAAACCGTACCGCTCCATCGGTAACCTGCTGACGCTGATTGTGGGTGTGCTGTGTGTGTCGGTGATGTTTGTCGGTTGAGTGTGCTGCCCGGCGCAATGCCGGGCATCTGTTTTACGCCCGAATATCGTCATACTCCCGCGTATTATCAAACTCATGCTTCGCAAACGGACACAGCGGGATAATTTTACGGTTCTCCCCGCGCATCTTCTCTACCACCTTCGCCACCAGCTGCTTACCCACACCCTGCCCTTTCAGGCTCGGATCCACATCGGTGTGCTCGATGATGCTCAGATGCTCGCCGGTCGGGACAAAGACGATCTCCGCAACCTGATTGCCTTCGGCGTCGTTGACATAAAACTTGTTATGGCCTTCAAGAATATCCATGGTTCCTCACTTATTTTAGGCGGTACTTCAGCGCACCGCTCGGGCAGGTATCAATTACGCGCGCAACAGTTTCTGCATCCACTTCATCCGGTGCGATCCAAGGTTTACGCTTCAGGTCGAACAGCGCCGCGCTGCCGCGTACGCAGTTGCCCGAGTGTTTGCAGATCCCTGTGTTGAAGTAGACATCGATTTTCTCACCGGTATAGGCCCGGTACCCTGCATCCAGTAGCTCCTGATCCATGACATTGCCTCTGTAATTATTGTGGTGACAAATGCAGCATACCCTCACCCGATCCGCCTGACCACGTCAAAAACGACGATCGGATACACTGTTTCGGCTCGTTATTTTACTTCTCGCTTAAGACTATTCCGATTATAAAGACTCAGGTCGGCAAGATATATTTTTGCGCTACGTCAATTCTTGTAATCATTTCCGCCGCGTTCATATTAAGATTATTAGCTAAGCGGAATCCTAACGACACAAGTTATTTACCCATAAGCAATGGATTTACTTCCAATTTTCAAAAAACGTAACGAAGCGGTATTTTCCCCGCATCTCTGGAAATGGCGCAAAACAACCCAGGCAGGAAATTTGACTCTTCTCACATAACGACTAATGTTAATTTCTGAACGACAACTGATACGAATTACTTATCGTATCACCTGACATAAACGCAACATGAGGGTTGATATATGGCAGAGCAACATCGTGGTGGTTCCGGTAATTTCGCGCAAGACCGTGAAAAAGCATCAGAAGCTGGACGTAAAGGCGGCCAGCACAGCGGCGGTAATTTCAAAAACGATCCGCAACGCGCATCTGAAGCGGGTAAGAAAGGGGGACAGAACAGTCACGGCGGGGGCCGTAAATCTGATAACTCCTGATCTTATTTAAAGCTCTTATAAATATACCGAGAGCATGCTGCGGGCCTGTCGGCTCGCAGTACCTTCCCTTTATTTCACTGGAGCGAATATATGAATATGAAAACTGTTGAAGATGTATTTATTCACCTGTTATCCGATACCTACAGCGCTGAGAAGCAGCTGACCCGCGCGCTAAGCAAGTTAGCCCGTGCCGCATCAAGCGAGAAGCTGAGCGCTGCGTTCACGGCTCACCTTGAGGAGACGCAGGGACAGATCGAACGTATCGATCAGATTATTGAGCAGGAATCCGGCCTCAAGCTGAAGCGCATGAAATGCGTTGCAATGGAAGGCTTAATTGAAGAAGCCAACGAAGTTATTGAGAGCACTGAGAAAAACGAAGTGCGTGATGCTGCATTAATTGCCGCCGCACAGAAAGTCGAACACTACGAAATTGCCAGCTATGGCACCCTAGCCACCCTGGCTGAACAATTAGGCTATAAAAAAGCCGTTAAACTTCTTGCAGAAACGCTGGAAGAAGAAAAAGAAACCGATCTCAAATTAACCGATCTGGCTGTCGGCAATATTAATCAAAAAGCCCAGAAAGGATAAATAATAATTTGATGAGCATCAGCACCAACAATTAACCAGAAAATAAATCACAGGAGTTAATTATGAATCATGTAGAACACTACCATGATTGGCTACGCGATGCCCATGCGATGGAAAAGCAAGCCGAATCCATGCTGGAATCAATGGCCAGCCGTATTGATAATTATCCCGACTTACGTGCACGAATTGAACAACACGTTAATGAAACTAAACATCAAATTACCGTGCTGGAAGAAATTCTCGACCGCAATGATATTTCCCGTTCGGTCATAAAAGATTCCATGAGCAAAATGGCGGCGCTCGGCCAGTCCATTGGCGGCATGTTCCCTTCCGACGAAATTGTTAAAGGCTCCATCAGCGGCTACGTTTTTGAGCAGTTTGAAATTGCCTGCTACACCTCTCTGCTGGCCGCGGCCAAACAAGCGGGCGATACCGCCTCCATTCCAGCCATTGAATCCATTCTGGAAGAAGAGCGCCAGATGGCGGACTGGCTGATTCAACATATTCCACAGACGACGGAACAGTTCCTGCTGCGCTCCGACGCGGACGGCGTTGAAGCGAAAAAATAACGGAAGAGGGAGAAACTATGTTTCGACACGTAAAACAGCTGCAATACACGGTACGCGTAGCCGAACCGAATCCGGGTCTGGCTAATCTTCTGCTTGAGCAGTTTGGCGGGCCACAGGGCGAACTTGCCGCGGCATGTCGTTACTTTACGCAAGGATTGAGCGACGACGATCCCGGCCGTAAAGATATGCTGATGGATATCGCGACCGAGGAGTTAAGTCACCTGGAAATTATCGGCACCCTGGTGGGTATGCTTAATAAGGGTGCGAAAGGTGAACTGGCGGAAGGCGTTGAAAATGAAGCGGAGCTGTACCGGTCCATGACCGAAAACGGCAACGACAGTCATATCACTTCCCTGCTCTACGGGGGCGGTACTCCGCTCACTAATTCCGCAGGCGTACCGTGGACGGCGGCGTACGTGGATACCATTGGCGAACCCACCGCGGATCTGCGCTCCAACATTGCGGCCGAGGCGCGCGCCAAAATTATCTACGAACGGCTTATTAACGTAACGGACGATCCAGGTGTTAAAGATGCGCTGGCGTTTTTAATGACGCGTGAGGCAGCACACCAGCTTTCGTTTGAGAAGGCGCTCCAGTCGATCCGTAACAACTTCCCACCGGGTAAATTGCCGCCAATCGAAGAGTACACCAACAAGTACTACAATATGTCTGAGGGGGGAGAAGTTCGCGGAAGCTGGAACAGCGACAAGCACTTCGACTACGTGGAATCTCCTCAGCCAGCGGTCGATGGCGGTGACGGCGGCGCAAGCGTAACGCTCACAACAGAGCAGGCTACGCTGGTCAAAGCAATGTGCGCACGTACGAAATCCGATCCTAAAGCCGATCCGCTTACCGGTGCCGAGCTTGGCGCGGGTAAGAAAAAACCGTAACCGGTTTTGCCAGGCAGCCTGAGGCTGTCTGGCAATGCCTTGTGGGCTATCAGTTCCAGAGGTACGGAGCATGTTCGAGCTTGATGCGTTTCATCTGGCCAGGATACAGTTCGCCTTTACCGTCTCTTTCCATATTCTCTTTCCGGCAATCACCATCGGGCTTGCGAGCTATCTGGTGGTTCTCGAGGGCATGTGGCTTCGCACAAAAAATGATGTCTGGCGCTCGCTTTACCATTTCTGGCTGAAAATTTTCGCCGTTAACTTTGGTATGGGCGTGGTTTCCGGGCTGGTAATGGCTTATCAGTTTGGGACTAACTGGAGCGGATTTTCCCAGTTCGCAGGCAGCATAACCGGCCCTCTGCTCACTTATGAAGTCTTAACCGCCTTCTTCCTCGAAGCCGGTTTCCTGGGCGTGATGTTGTTCGGCTGGAACAAGGTCGGCCCCGGCCTGCACTTCTTTGCCACCTGCATGGTAGCGCTGGGCACGCTGATGTCCACCTTCTGGATCCTCGCCTCCAACAGCTGGATGCACACCCCGCAGGGCTTCAGTATTCAGAACGGTCAGGTCATTCCCGAAGACTGGCTGGCCATTATTTTTAACCCCTCATTCCCATACCGTCTGATCCATATGTCCATCGCCGCCTTCCTGTGCAGCGCCTTGTTTGTGGGCGCGTCCGGGGCATGGCATTTGCTGCGCGGCAACGACACGCCCGCTATTCGCAAAATGTTCTCCATGGCCATGTGGATGGCGCTGCTGGTCGCGCCCATCCAGGCAGTCGTTGGGGATATGCACGGCCTGAATACGCTTGAGCATCAGCCTGCCAAAATCGCCGCGATTGAAGGCCACTGGGAAAATCCGCCCGGCGAGGCTACCCCGCTGCTGCTGTTCGGCGTACCGGATATGGAGGAGGAGCGCACCAAATACGGGCTTGAAATTCCGGCGCTCGGCAGCCTGATCCTGACGCACAGCCTGGATAAACAGGTCCCGGCGCTGAAAGATTTCCCGAAAGAGGACCGCCCGAACTCGCTCATCGTCTTCTGGTCCTTCCGCATTATGGTCGGCATGGGGCTGCTGATGATTACGCTTGGTGTGCTGAGCGTCTGGCTGCGCTATCGCCGCCGGCTCTATCACTCGCGACCATTCCACTGGTTTGCCCTGTGCATGGGGCCAGCCGGACTGCTTGCGCTGCTCGCCGGGTGGGTTACCACCGAAGTGGGCCGCCAGCCGTGGGTCGTCTACGGCTATCTGCGCACGATAGATGCGGTGTCTCTGCACAGCACGTTGCAGATGAGCATCAGCCTGCTGGCTTTTATCGTGGTCTACTGTTCGGTATTTGGCGTGGGTTATGTTTATCTCGCCCGGTTGATAAAGAAAGGGCCGCAGCCTGTCGGCACGCTAACGTCTAATACGTCGGGCACCCCTGCCCGTCCGCTGTCCGCCGCCGAGTCTGTTCCGGAAGAGGAGAAGATCTGATGGGCGTCGATATCCCGGTCATCTGGTTTGCCATTATTGTCTTCGCCACGCTGATGTACATCATCATGGACGGTTTCGATCTCGGTATCGGCATGCTGTTCAGCTTTGTGGGCGATGCCAAAGAACGCGACGTGATGGTGAACAGCGTCGCTCCGGTCTGGGACGGAAATGAAACATGGCTGGTTCTCGGCGGCGCAGGGTTGTTCGGCGCGTTTCCGCTGGCCTACGCGGTGATTATCGATGCCCTGACCATCCCGCTCACGGCCATGCTGATCGGGCTTATTTTCCGCGGCGTGGCATTTGAGTTTCGCTTTAAGGCGACCCCTTCCCACCGCAAATTCTGGGACTATTCTTTTGCTGGCGGTTCCCTGCTGGCAACCTTCAGCCAGGGGATCGTGGTCGGCGCGATGATCAACGGCTTTGACGTGGAAGGGCGACGCTTTGTGGGCTCCTCGCTGGACTGGTTAACCCCGTTTAACCTGTTCTGCGGGCTGGGTTTGATTGTCGCCTATACCCTGCTGGCTACCACATGGCTGATCATGAAAAGCGAAGGCGCGCTGCAAAACCGGATGCGTGAGCTGACCCGGCACGTGCTGCTGGCACTGATCGCCGTTATTGCGGTGGTGAGTATCTGGACCCCGCTCGGCTGGCAGTTTGTCGCCGAGCGCTGGTTTACACTGCCTAACTTCTTCTGGTTCCTGCCGGTTCCGGTTCTGGTGGCGGTATTCAGCCTGTGGATCTGGCGGCTGACGCGCAATCCCGACAGCCATGCCCGTCCGTTCCTGTTAACGCTGGGCCTGATTTTCCTCGGCTTTAGCGGACTGGGCATCAGCCTGTGGCCACACATTATCCCGCCGCACATCACCCTGTGGGAAGCCGCCGCGCCGCCTGCCAGCCAGCTGTTTATGCTGATCGGCACGCTGTTAATCATCCCGGTGATCCTGGTTTACACCGCCTGGAGCTACTACGTCTTCCGGGGCAAAGTGTCTGATACCGAAGGTTATCACTAAGGATTGCTATGGCAGGCTGGCATACACGCGCCATTATTTACCAGATTGATACCGCCCTGTTTTACGATCTTAACGGCGATGGCTGTGGCGACATCGCCGGGATCGCCGCGAAGTTGCGCTACATCCGCCGGATGGGCGCGACGGTTATCTGGATCACCCCGTTTTACCTCACCCCTTTTCTCGATGAAGGCTATGACGTAAGCGACCATTTGCAGGTCGATCCCCGCTTCGGCAAGCTCAACGATATCATCGCCTTTATTGAACAGGCGCGGGAGCTGGGGATGAAGGTCATTATTGAGCTGCTGATCCAGCACACCTCGGATGCGCATCCCTGGTTTCAGCAGGCCCGCCGCAACCCGCAGTCACCCTACCGTGACTATTATCTCTGGTCTGACACGGACGAGGACGATACGCCACCGATGTTCCCCGGCGTGGAAAAGAGCGTCTGGACATGGGACGACGAAGCGGGGCAATACTACCGGCATATGTTTTATCACCACGAGCCGGATCTCAATCTGGCCTCCCCGGCGGTGCTGAAGGAGGTTGAGAACATCATCATCTTCTGGCTAAAGCTCGGGGTGTCGGGCTTTCGCCTGGATGCAGCGTCGCACCTGACAAAACAGGCCGGGCGTGGAGATGAAAAACGTGGCCTGTGGATCCTGGAGCATCTGCGCCGTCTTATCGAACAGCGCAATCCGGACGCGATCCTGCTCGGCGAAGTCGACGTGGAGGTCGACGCCTACAAAGATTATTTTGGTCAGAATGACCGGCTCAACCTGGTGCTGAATTTCTGGCTCAATAAGTACTTTTACGTCAGCCTTGCAGAGAAGAGCGCACGACCGCTGCGCAACGCAGTGAAGAAGATGATCGTGCCGCCGGACTCCTGCTGCTTCGCCAACTGGCTGCGCAATCATGATGAGCTGGATCTGGAAGGGATAGGCAAAAAAGCGAAGCAGACCGTCATTGATGCCTTCGCCCCTGATGAAGAGATGAGCGTGTATCAGCGAGGGATCCGCCGCCGTCTGGCGCCGATGCTTAAGGGCGATCGAAAGCGGCTGGCCTTTTGCCATGCGGTCTTGTTTTCGCTGCCGGGCGTACCGGTCATGCGCTACGGGGATGAAATTGGAATGGGCGATGATTTAGATCTGGAGGAGCGTTACGCCGTACGCACCCCGATGCAGTGGGCCGGATCGCAGGGCGGCGGTTTCTCAGATGCCGACCCGGAAACCTTTATCGCCCCAATGATTGACCATGGTCCGTACCGCTATCAAAAAATCAACGTGGCGGATTCGCTGTTGCACCGCAACTCCCTCCTGCACTGCATTATCGATATCGCCAATACGCGCTCGGAGTTTCCTGAGATCGGCGTCGCGCCGTTTCGTCTTATTACTATCGACAACGATGCGGTACTGGGGATCTATTACGAAACCGACACGCGCAGCATTCTGACCTTCGTTAATTTCAGCGATAAGCCCGTTAATTTTACCGCCAGAGGGATCCGGCATGCGACCTGGACCGCATGCCTGGCGGACAAACGCTACGACGACGCGCTGGTATGCGGCAAAACCGTCGCGCTTAACCTCAGCGGCTATGGCTACCGCTGGTTCTGGACCGATCGTACCGCACTGCGCTGATTATCGTCTCCGCGAGAGCAGCAGACGCGCCACGATCGCGCCCGTAACGGCGAGGGAGCCGAGCAGCACTTTCCCCGGCATGCCGGAGGTAACGCTGGTGGCGCGCTCTTTTGCTTCGTCGGTGAAATGCCCGTGGATTTTATGCAGATCGTTAACCGGCTGATCCAGATAGTCCTGACGGTCATCCGCATTTAGCGTATCGGTCATCTGCCCTTCCCAGGCCTTTTTAACCATCAGCCGGTCCAGAAAACCGGGGAAAAGAAACTGCCCGACAATCGACTGGACGGTGCTGCTGCCCACCCATAGCTCCCGCACCGGTTTCTGCGCCACCTTAAAAATAGCGCTGGCGGCCACTTCCGGCTGAAATACGGGAGGAACCGGGCGCATCGCCCAGGCAAATTTATTCCTCGCCCACTCGAACTGCGGCGTATTGAGGCCCGGCATCTGTACCATTGCGATCTGCACCCGGCTGTTTTCATGCATCAGCTCGGTGCGTACGGCATCGGTAAATCCGCGGATCGCGGCCTTCGCCCCACAGTAGGCTGACTGCAAGGGAATGGAACGGTAGGCCAGCGCGGAGCCAACCTGAATAATCGTTCCACGATCGCGAGGGGTCATTAACTCCAGCGCGGCGCGGGTGCCGTTAACATAGCCCAGATAGGTCACCTCGGTGACGCGGCGAAACTCCTCCGGGGACATGGTGCGAAACGGCGCCAGCATCCCGCCCATGGCGTTATTCACCCACACATCGATGGCTCCAAGCCGGTATTCAATTTCGTTAGCAGCATCGGTCACCGCCTTGCTGTCCGCCACGTCGGCCTGAACGGCACACGCGTTGATCCCGAAACGGCGCAACTCCTCTTCTGTGGAGCGCAGGCTCTGCTCATCGCGGGCAATAATGCCTACATCGTAGCCCGCTTTAGCAAAGTGCAGCGCCGTGGCTTTCCCCACGCCCGCCGTACCGCCGGTAATAACGATAACAGCCATAACCTTTCCCCTTGTCTCAGACGTTATCCCATCCGGAGAGTATTTCGATCAGTTCAGACAGCGAATAACGCACCGCTTTTTCCACCACATCCTGACATTCACCGGAAAACAGCACGGTGCGGGTTTCCGTCTGTCCGCGAATATTCCAGCCGAAGCAGACCGTACCGGCTGCCGTGCCATCGTCTCCGCCTTCCGGTCCCGCATAGCCGCTGATGGCAACACCAATATCCGCCTCGGCAATATCGCGAATTTTAGCGGCCATCTCAGTAACCGTTTGTTCACTGACGGCGGTGAAGCGCTCAATCGTTTCGTGCCGCACGCCGAGGATCCTCTCCTTCGCCGCATCGCTGAACACCACCATGCCAACGTCATAAAATTCCGCCGTGTTCTCTTCAGCGCAAAGCGCAACCGCGAGATTACCCCCGGTGCAGGACTCCGCCGTGGTTAGACGCAGTCCTCTTTCTGTGAGCGTAGTGGCAAGCTTTTTCGTCAGCTCGCTGATGGTCGTATTATTATCGTGAATAAGGTTGCTCATGGATGTGCCCCTTAGTTAATTTTCTTCAGGAATAATTGAAATATGGCCGTTACGCTCAAGGATCGCGTACTTAATATCCTTTAATTCCGTTATGCCGTGGTTCTGCCGTGCTGAAACCAATATATCATCGCAGGATACATCGACTTTTTTCAGTTTATCCGCAATGGGAATACCATTCTCTACCAATATCACCGGGGTGCCATCAAGAACATTCTCAACAGAAGAAGAATATTTTTTAATCAGGCCAAAAATAATATCCACCACCACCAGCGTTGTTATTGTAATCATCGCACCGGTGACGGAAAAATCTTCGCCCAGTAGCGCCTGCTGTGTCGCCTCACTGATAATTAAGAGCAAAATAAGGTCAAAGCTGGTCATTTGCAGCAGGGCGCGCCGTCCGGCGACTTTAAACACGATCACCAGAAACAGGTATATTGCCAGGGCACGAAAAACCATGTCCATATTCGACTCCTAGGGGTAAATAAACTGCCAGAAGCGGATATCTGGCCCGTTGTTTACGCGGATGCTGTTTGTCCATTTCCCTGCTTTTGTCGGCGTGATGAACAGCAGGACGGTGAACTTATCGCTCTGTTTCAGATTGTCGTAAACGAGAAACAGGGTATTCCCCCGGCTATACATGCTGTCCGGCTGCGGCCAGACGCTGCCCGGCTCATATACGTCGCTGCTTTCGCTGGTCAGGCTGAGAATATATTTACCCTCAGACGTCACCGGAAACGTCAGCGTCATCCGCGATTCGGTCTGGCGGCGGCCGAAGCGCTCATAGCTCAGGTTCAGGGATTTTGCTTCGTTTGTTCTCTCCACGTCGCTAACCGCACCGCTGGAAAACAGGCCGGCTAATGCGGCCACGATAATACCTAACAGTACAATAAAACCCACCTGACGAAATGCATACTCAAACGTCAGTAAACGATAACTCTCTCTTATCCCAGGCACTTTTTCATTTTTTGGTTCCATGGCTTTTGTCACCGTTTCGCTTAATTGCCGAAATTTTTGATTTTTCTACGCAAATGCTTTTAAGACTTATCACATTTGCCACATAAAGGAATAGCAACAATACTTAATAAGTCAAGACATCCAAAATGAAGGATATCAGATGAAATTATCAGTGATTTCAGCCTTGTTAATATTAATTATCCCTTCCGCATGGGCAGATAATAACGGCGGGTTACAAAAGGGTGAAGCGCCGCCACCGCCGCACGCCCTGGACAGTGGTTATCGTGGTACCGATGATGCGCGCATTATGACCATTACTCAGGCGAAAGAGATGCATGATGGCGCCTCTATTTCACTGCGTGGCAATCTTATTGATGGCAACGGCGATAAATACGTATTCCAGGATAAAACCGGGAAAATCGACGTTATTATCCCGAAAGCCGTATTTGATGACAGAACCGTGGAACCTGACAACATGATCAGTATTAGCGGCTCGCTCGATAAAAAATCATCCCCACCCGTAGTGCGGGTCAGCCACTTGCAAAAATAATTCAGCGAAGCGTTAACGCTGTAACTATCCATCAAATCTCACCCCTAACAAGGAGTTAGCTATGAGTGATAATGAACAACGTACTAACGCTTACCCAACGCCACCTTTCCCGGAGCAGCCCCAGACGCCACCGGGCCTGGCCTCTGAAATGGACCCTGTTCCCGATCACGGCGAGACAAGCTACAAAGGGCATGGCCGGCTTACCGGTAAGAAGGCGCTAATTACCGGTGGCGATTCTGGCATCGGACGCGCGGTAGCCATTGCCTATGCCCGCGAAGGGGCAGATGTCGCCATTAACTATTTGCCGGAAGAGGAAGAAGACGCTGCGGAAGTGATCGCCCTGATTAAAGCGGAAGGACGGAATGCCGTCGCGCTTCCGGGCGATGTGCGGGACGAAACTTTTTGTCAGAACCTGGTGGAACAGGCCGTCGGAAAACTGGGCGGGCTGGACATCCTGGTGAATAACGCAGGCCGCCAGCAGTACCGTGAGACGCTGGAAGAACTGACCACGGAAGATTTTGACGCGACCTTTAAAACCAACGTCTATGCGCCTTTCTGGATCACAAAGGCGGCGTTGCGCCACATGAAAGCTCCCGCTTCCATCATTAATACCTCATCTGTACAGGCGGTAAAACCGAGCGCCGTACTGCTTGACTATGCGCAGACCAAAGCCTGTCTCGCGGTGTTTACCAAAGCGCTGGCGAAACAGCTGGGTCCGAAAGGGATCCGCGTGAACGCGGTAGCGCCCGGACCTTACTGGACCGTGCTCCAGCCCAGCGGTGGGCAGCCACAGGAAAAAGTGAAACATTTTGGCGAGAGTACCCCTCTGGGACGCCCGGGACAGCCCGTGGAGATCGCACCGCTGTATGTCACTCTGGCCTCGGATGAGTGTTCATACACCTCCGGGCAGGTCTGGTGTTCTGACGGCGGCGACGGCGTCATCTAGCGCTCAAGCAGCGCAGAGTGTAGGCCGGGTAAGGCGAAGCCGCCACCCGGCAAATTGTTGTTGGCTAATGCTAAAAGGCTGCGAAAGCAGCCTTTTTTACTTTTAAGGGGTGACGACAGGAAACCAGAAACTGAAGCTCTCCATGCAGCGCAGCATTTCATCTACCTTCACGGCGTTGCCGACGATCGTCACCTCTCCTGCCTGTTGCGCCTTTTTCAGCGTGGTTTCCTTAAGGATGATTTTGTTCAGCGTTTCGCGGCTGAGCGTAATGGTTGCATCCGGATCTTCTGCCTGGATATTGGCACTGTGGTTTAGCACGCCATTCTCCAGCTCCAGCTTATACCTGCCGCCCTCGCGGCCTAAATCAACGTTAAAAATGCCTCTGGCATTCGCCGCTCTGACGCCGTTAAGGTGAACGCCGAAGTAGTCAAAAATCATCTCAGTTGACATGGCACGGACCGCATCCGGGCTGGCGGTTTTGGGCGTCGGCTTTATCTTCACGCCGTTACGCAACTCTTGCGCACCGGTGAGGTAGGCGTTACGCCACGGCCCTGACTCCGCATGGTATCCCAGCTGTTCAAACGCATCGGCTTCCAGTTCGCGCGCCGCCTTATTATTCGGATCGGCAAAAACGACTTTACTGACCACCTGAGCCACCCAGCGATAATTCCCCCGGGCATAATCGACACGGGCTTTTTCAAGGATCGCGCGGGCTCCGCCCATGTAATCGACATACTTTTTCGCCGCCTCGACCGGAGGCAGTTCATCGAGCGTCGCCGGATTGCCGTCGAACCAGCCAAGATAGTAGACATAGGTGGCTTTGACGTTGTTGCTTACCGAGCCGTAATAGCCACGGCCTGCCCAGGATTTAGCCAGCCCGTAAGGCAGGGCGAAATTAGCGGCTATTTCATCCCTCGTCAGCCCCTTATTCGCCAGTCTGAGCGTCTGGTCGTTGATATAGCGGTAGATATCACGCTGGCTTTTCATCAGCTTCACCACTTTTTTGTTACCCCACGTGGGCCAGTGGTGCTGCGCGATAATGATTTCCGCTTTATCACCCCAACGATCAATGGCGTTATTGATGTACTTTGACCATGCCAGCGGATCGTGTATTTTAGCCCCGCGCAGCGAGTAGGTATTGTGCAGGGTGTGAGTGACGTTCTCTGCTGCTTCGATCAGCTTTTTCTCTTCCACATACCAGAGCATTTCAGACGGTGCTTCCGATTCCGGCGTCAGCATAAAGTCATAGGTGAGACCGTCAATGACCTCTTTCTGCTCCTCTTCGGTAATAGAGTGAGTGGGCGCGATGAGCGTGACCGTTCCGGCTGAGGTGGTAGTCCCCAGACCTGCCCCCACCTGCCCCTTCACACCGGGTTTCAGCAGGTTTCCGTGGATATAGCTGGCACGGCGGCTCATGGCGTTTCCGGCCATGATATTTTCCGATACCGCCTCTTCCATAAAACCGGCTGGCGCATAGACTTTCACTTTGCCGGACATTACCCCGGCTTCATCAATTACGCCACGCACGCCGCCATAATGATCGACGTGGCTATGGGTATAAATAACGGCAACAACCGGACGTTTGCCGCGATGCTTAACGTAAAGATCCATGCCCGCTTTAGCCGTTTCCGCAGACACCAGCGGATCGATAACCGTGATCCCCTCTTTGCCCTCTATGATTGTCATATTCGACAGATCGAGGTTGCGGATCTGGTAGACGCCTTCCGTGACTTCAAACAGACCGCCGATATTATTCAGCTGCGCCTGACGCCACAGGCTCGGGTTGACGGTATCCGGCGCTTTTTGCCCTTCTTTGATAAAAGCGTATTTCTGGGGATTCCAGATAACGGCGCCTTTTTCACCTTTAATCACCGCAGGTGGCAGCGGGGCAATAAAGCCTTTATGCGCATTTCGGAAATCGGTTTTATCAAAGAAGGGCAGTTGACCATAAAGTGCATCATTCATTTGTTTCGTATGGGCAGTGGCTTCCTTCACCTCCTTTTGTGCCAGGACAGGCAATGAGATCAACGAGGCCAATAGCAGACCAGCAACGGCCATCGCACTAACGAGAGTTTTAAATTTCATACATCCTCGAGGCGTCATATTCACGCTGGCGGTACATGGGGGGAAAGGAGGCTATCACCGGGCTTTTCTTTTACCTATGGAAATAACGTTTATAAATAAATAAGTTTATTCTTTCGTCGCTGCGGCCTTCAGGGATAATGCTGAGTCCAATTATTTCCCCGGAGTGATTCGATGAAGAGCCTGCCGTTCTTTTTCGCTATATTAAGTCTGAGCACATTAACAGCATGTAGCTCTCCACCACCAGACAACGTTGAAAAGATTAATCATCTGCAAATTCCGCTGGTATTACCGGGGGAAAAACCGCCGCAGGCACAGATATCTCATATCGCGTCTCTTTATCAGGAAAATAAACAGCAGATCGATAACTTAACGCGCAGCGTAAAATCACAGTATCTTCAGGACACTACCGCAAAAGAAATTTTTGTTGCGGACAGCGCTGTTCAACGCGTTTACGCCTCGCTGACCAAACTGGAACAGTTAGATATGGTTAATCAGCAATACCTGAAAGACAATAATGTCACGGGCCTGCAAAATATTCATATTATGCTTGAACCGTTATTCGCCAGCTGATAACAAAAAACCCGGCAACATAGCAGCCGGGTTTTTCTTAATCGCCATATCACATGCATCAGTCGTACTGACCAAAGCGATAGCTAAGCCCTGCGGTGACGGAACTCAGGTCGCTGCTCACACCGATCTGGTTTGCATTACCCACATTGCTTACCCACTGATATTCCAGGCGGCCAGCCCAGTTTTTATTGAAGGCGTATTCAGTACCCACAGCTGCAAGCGGGCGCACACCGGTTTCAAAACGATTGTGACCACTTACATCGGATTCAGCGCGATAGCCCATCGCACCGGCACGGCCGTAGATATCCCAGTCATTGGTCAAGGCATAGCTGGCCTTCAGTGACATTTACAGACCCTGCGTCTTCATTTGCGCCCCTGCGCCATGCTGACCCTTGATCTGCATGTTGCCTAAATAATCATAACCGCCTTCTACCGCAAGCCATGGGGTAATCTGGTAACCCGTATAAACACCCCCACCGACATTATCATGGTCAAAATCGAAGTGGTCGGAATTATTGTTATCAAACGCTTTTGAACCCATATTGGTATCAAAATAGTGTGACCAGCCGAATTTCGCTCCGCCATACCAGGTGCCCGCATCAGCGGCGGCGAACGCGGAAGTGGCGGTAAACGCATTAACCATAATCAAAGCGAGAACTGTCTTTTTCATAAATATACCGTTTACTTAATAAAGATAAACCTTAGAAAGCAAACGATATAGAAAATTAACAGCCTCGTTAATTCCATTTCTGTTTAATTTTAAACTTCCCCTAGAATGATTCAGGTAAGTGTCTGACTTCAAGCAAATACCCACCGCGCTTAAAGGAGATATATTCTCCCTGTTTAAGGGCGGATAATACATTGAGTATACTACTGCGAGAAAGCAGCGTACGATCCTGAATATATTCCAGTATCGTGGTACGCAAACGCGTCTCCTCCGGGAGCAAAATCATTTCCTGAAGGTGGTTACGAATAACGGAATAGGTACGCTGCTGGAGTACCTGCGCATCACGGAATATCAAATAGGCCGTATGGTATGAGAGCAGCGCTGCGACATCCTCCCAGACGCCCTCGGCACGGAATAACTCGGCCGCCTTGTCCGCATCGAGACGTAAAATGGTCGACTCCCTTTCCGCACGGAGAAAATGGCCTTGCGTAGGCTGGATCATCTCAGCAATACCAAACAAATGCGGCTCGTAAACGGTCACGACCACCAGTCCATCCGATGTCCGCAGCAGGGACAGCTCCCCTTCCAGAAAGAGGTACATCTGCTGTTTCCCCTTCCGTAACCAGGTGAGTCGCTTACGTGGAACAACGTGCACTTTCTCCGCTATCGGCTCAAGGATAGCGGTCAGTCGTTCGATGGATTTTTCGGGTCGAACAGGCGGTAAAATATGCATGGTACAACCTTCTGACATTCAGTATCTGCCATTATAGACCATATATTTTAAGCGGTTAGCCGATCAAAACTGATAGCTGTAGTTGACGCTGGCAAACCAAAGATAAGGATGGTCGTAACTTCCGGCAAACGCCACCGGCGATTTCACATGCGACGACTGCATATGAAGATACGACACGGCAATACCAATATTGCTGGCCGGGGTGATCTGATACTGGGCTCCCGTACCAAATCGCCACTCATCGCCGGTAGGTAAGGTTAAGGCCACATCGCTCTGGCTTTCATACGGCGAGCTGTCGAACGCCACACCGGCATTCAGTCGCCACTGAGGCGTTGGACGATACTGCACGCCCACCGCACCGTGCCACGTGTCCTTCAGGCGGCTGACGTTGTTAAGCTGCTGGTCCCCGACGACGATTTGCGGCGCGCCGAACTGGCTCCAGTCCTGCCAGCCGAGATCGCCCATAACCGACCACTGCGGGTTAATGTCATGCACAAGGCTGAGCATAATTTGCTGCGGCGCGCTGATTTGTGCTGACACCGGCAGGTCGTAGGTGCCGTTCTGTAGACGCGCGTTGCCGTCAATATTGAAGCTGTAGTCCGTTTCGCTGTTCCAGGTAATACCGGCTCGGGTCTGGTCAGTTAGCTGCATCAGCAGCCCAAGCCGATAGCTCATGGCCAGGTCTTCATCGCGTCGCCGGTAGTCATCATCGTTAACGCTGCGAGTCAGCGAGAAGTAACCGTAGTTAACGTTGGCGGACGCGCCAATCGAAAGACGGTCGTTAAGCTTATAGGCCAGCGAGGGGCTGAGCGTCATGGCTACCATGGTACTCTTTTTAATCAGCCTGTCGCCCATCCAGCTGCCGTAATCGATCCCCAGGCCGTAATTACCGTAAAGCCCGACCCCGGCATAAAGATCATCGTTTATCTTCTGACTATAAAAGGCGCTGGCATTCGGGATGGTTTTCATCACATCGCCGGGGCTTTGATGGGCATCGTTATCCAGCTGGTTGTCGATGGAGCCATCCATAACCTGTAACCCACCGGTGACCATATGATCCGGTAAGCGCGTCATGCCAGCCGGGTTGGTCATAATTGTAGAGGCATCCTGCGCACGAGCCGCCTGCCCTGCTCCGGCAAGCGCGGTATCTTCGGTGCCAGCTTCATAAAAATAGAGGGCGCTGGCATGGGCACTGGAGGCAGCTAATAAGCCAGCGCACAGGAGGATTCGTGTTTTCATCTGCGATCCGGGAAATAAAAAATTTGCCGACAGATATAACAGGGGCGATTGATTACGTAAAAAGAAAGAGGGTTTAATTTTAAATTATGCGCGCGCGTAATTATATTTATGACACTCCAGCGACAGCCGGAACAAAGGCACCGTGATTCTGCATGCACCAGGAGAAGAATTTCTTACAATGCCGTTTGTACTCGTTCGGCTTAAGACAAGCGTTACTCACTACTGGGATCGCTCTTATCCTCTCGCATGGATTCGATAAACTCCCGTTGCTCCGGTGTGAGTTCAAGCTCATCCAGCAGGCGATCTAACTCTTCTTCAGGCGATTCCTTTTGATTCTTTCTCTTCCCGCTAGCCATACTCACCCTTGAGTTATTAGGATTAATCTCAGGGTATCCAGGGTACAGGAAATGTGCAACTTAGCGTGTTATGCCATGAGTGATTCGTTGTTTAGCAAAAGCAGACTAAAAGCATATAAAATCACCTTTTACGGCATAAAAATTCAGTGTTAGCATGGAGGTACATAATTTTTTTCTGGAGATGGCTATGCTGGACATAACTCATTTTGGGCTTTTCGTCCTATCTGTATTTCTCCTTTCCGTTACACCTGGGCCTGATATAGCCTACGTGGTAGGTCAAAGCGTGGTTAATGGAAGACGAGCGGGAATTATCTCTGCCGCTGGTGTAGCATTAGGTAGTTGCACACATGCAATTGCAAGCGCTGTGGGATTAACCGCGTTGATAACAGCATCTCCGATGATGTTCACCATCATTAAGTCTCTCGGTGCGGCTTATCTGATGTATCTCGGTAGTAAGATGATTTGGGGAACGCTGACAAAGCAAACCACGAATCACAACGAAGCTGAACGTGTTAAGGCAAAAGCGACTCTGACGAGTCTACTTACTAAAGGTTTCATAACTACCTTAACCAACCCGAAGGTACTGTTATTCTTCATCTCCTTTTTCCCTCAATTCGTTGCGCCTGGAAGCGAGCACCAGACAGCTTCTTTTCTACTCCTGGGAATGACCTACGCATTGATCGCTTTTATGACTGATTTAACGTTCGCCGTACTTGCAGGTAGTGCAGCCGGAACCGTTTCGCAAAACAGAAGGTTGCAGAAAATACTGGATAGAATTGTTGGTGTAACATTCATTGGATTAGGGCTCAGGTTGGCGTTTACACGCCGTTAAGAATATGGGGCGTTCAGCCCCTTATTCTTTGGGATAAGAAAATACAGCAGTGACTAAATGTGACCCTGATTTATCAGATTGGACGTAATAGGCGAAGTTATACCGCTCTCCAGGTGTAAACTTAAATCCGAACACAGGAAGACACCCGCCCTTTTGAACATACACGGGCTTGTCATCAAAAATCTTGTGAAGAGAGTCGCTATTATCACTGTTAATTTGGATAGCAGTGATCCGTTCCTGTGGCTCCAGTGGTGACACGACACAAACTTGATTATCTTTGATTAATGCCGTTGAAGATTCACGATCTACCATTCGATCACCAGGCCCAGGGCATCCCGTTAAGATGAACACAACACCCAGCAACATTTTGTACTTCATGTTTAACGCCCCTGTACATCCCCATGCGCCCAGGCCTTTGATAATAAGACCACTTACTAATCCCATAAACCAGCAGTAACCAGTAATCAGCTAAAATAGAGGCTTGCTGTTCAAGAGAGTAATCAGTGAGCTTTTCTTTATCCAGTCTGTAGGTATATTCAGCAACCCAGTAGGACTTGCTCGAAAACTGGAGCCTGGAGATTATTCCGCTGGCTTTCACACGATTACTATCGCAATGTCAGCACAATCAGCACTCCTAAGATAACAATGAAGATTGTCGGTTATGGCGTTAAAGCAAAAGTGATTTTCGACCTGTTAACAGCAGAAAATGGAACCCGTTAATCCTTTGTATTTTTTCGATAACGCCAGGATTTATAGGAAATTACCGGCGGCTGTGCGAAGGACATAATGGCAACCCCAAAGATCATCGCCAGCCCCCATGCAGCTGCTCTATCAGGTGAGCTGAAGACGAAAAGTACAGTAGGGTAAAGGTACACACAGCCACCACTCCCGCCAGGGTAACAAATCGTCTAGCGAGGTCATTTATGGCCTCTCCAGGCGTTCCTCCATATTTATCAATATTGCTTTTTATCTTCTGCAATTCGGGCTGCGTAAACCCTGAACGTAACAAAGCCTCATCAGTCACTTTCATATCGTCTCGTCCCTTATCTCCCAAAAGTGTTTTTCCAATCGCTGATTATGCAAGCAATCATAATGATGAACTTTACTGCAATCCAGCCGAAACTTTTCGGCAGATTCCATCTCCACTTTCTTATTATTTGGGTGATGCAAGGACATTACGACAATGGTTGGTTTCGCTTTGCGAAAGTCAGAAGTACTTTGTATTGATTAACACTTAGTATTGATTCATGTACAAACTTTGAATCGCCACGGATAATCTAGACACTTCCTAGCCGTTGATAATACTGGTTTTCATATTCTGTCGGTGACATCTGATCGCTGGAACCATGCCGACGCTTACTGTTATAAAACATTTCGATGTAATCA
>NZ_PQTC01000082.1:0-466 GCF_003850715.1 Enterobacter sp. 301B | reverse complement strand
TACATCGAAATGTTTTATAACAGTAAGCGTCGGCATGGTTCCAGCGATCAGATGTCACCGACAGAATATGAAAACCAGTATTATCAACGGCTAGGAAGTGTCTAGATTATCCGTGGCGATTCACCCTGCTCACCCCGGCCAACCTGATACCGTTCGGGATGTTCGCGAAAATTTATATTTGCAAAATCTTGTTGGTAATCAAAAGGACGAGTCAAAGCGGCACCATTGTTAAAATCGTTTTAACAATTGTAGGCCGGAGAAGGGGAAGCCGCCATCCGGCATGTTTTTCCGCGCACAAAGCAAAAAACCCCGCACCTTCCGGTACGGGGTTCTTCCTGATTGATGCCTGGCAGTTCCCTACTCTCACATGGGGAGACCCCACACTACCATCGGCGCTACGGCGTTTCACTTCTGAGTTCGGCATGGGGTCAGGTGGGACCACCGCGCTAAAGCCGCCAGGCAAATT
>NZ_PQTC01000008.1:0-214299 GCF_003850715.1 Enterobacter sp. 301B | reverse complement strand
TGTGGATCAGGACAGGCCCACCCCCAGCCCCAGGATCACGGGCCCCCACTGATATGCTGAAAGCGTATTCTGTAGTGATGTCAGGTATTGCGAACGCAGGCTACAGCGTGCGTCGACAATCTCCGCATGGGTAAACCGTCCGCTCAGCGTCTGGTGTCGGGCAAAGGCGTTTTTCTGCGAATCATAGCCGCCATCGTTGAGCTCTCCGTGTACCGCCCTGAGCCGCAGGGTCATTGCCCAGCGTTGACCCACGCAGACATTTTGAGGCAGGTAGTTGCCGTAGAGTGACACGCCCATGGCAGCCCACACGCGTTCTCCATTGAGGCTGATAATCCTTCCCTGATGCATCGTTGCGCCGTCCGTTGCGGTAATGACCACCTCGGCCTGCTGCGGTGCTTTCGTTAAATGGTTCATCGGCCACACGCTTTCCTGAGCGGCCAGGATCCCCCAGCACATAAAAAGCAATGCGAGTCCTGAAAACCTGAGCCATTTTCTCTTCTGTACGGATAACGCAACTCCTGCGGCAATCAGCAACCAGACAATATGCAAATCTGGCAAAACGGGTAACCAATAGAGCGGGATTATGGCCAGAATGGCGCACATACTGATAACGTGGATCCCCATCTTCACCTCCATGTTTCAGGCGATTATGCGGCGGGACTGATGCGTCGTCAGACAGAAAAGGCGTGATTTACAGCGGGCGCTGCAACGTTTTTAAGCGTTTACAGCAAAGAGAAAATTTAAATGCGGCGCGTATTCAGAAATGCAGGGCGGGATACAAAAAAAGCACCCTAAGGTGCTTTCTTTAAACTCAGTTTAACCCTGATGATTAAACTCAGTTACCGTAAATATTGGCGCGATCGCGCAGTTCTTTACCCGGCTTAAAGTGCGGAACATACTTTCCTTCCAGCTCCACTTTATCGCCAGTCTTCGGGTTACGCCCGGTACGTGGTGCACGATAGTGCAGGGAAAAACTACCGAAACCGCGGATTTCAATGCGCTCGCCCTGGGCAAGAGTGGTAGCCATATGCTCCAGCATCTCTTTAACGGCATCTTCCACAGCCTTGGCAGGGATATGCGGTTGCTGACTGGCAAGTCTTTCAATCAATTCTGACTTGGTCATGATTCCTCCGGTTCCTTTCAAACCCATTAGCTGAACAGCTTATTAAACAAGGGCGGCCGTAGCCGCCCTTTGTTATTGATTACAGGACGAATCCTGCAATCTGTCAAGTCTGCTCTCCATCCTTCGCGCTGTAAATGCGTTACAGCTCAAATGATGGTGCGAACCTGAACTTACTCGCCTTTAGCTGCTTTGAAAGCTTCAGCCATTGCGTTGTTAGAGAAGTTTGCATCTTCCTGTTTGTTCACAGTTGCGATTGCATCTTTCTCATCAGCTTCGTCTTTAGCACGAACAGACAGGCTGATTGCACGGTTCTTACGGTCAACACCGGTGAACTTAGCTTCAACGTCGTCACCAACGCTCAGAACCAGAGTTGCATCTTCAACGCGGTCACGTGAAGCTTCGGAAGCGCGCAGGTAACCTTCAACGCCGTCAGCCAGTTCTACGGTTGCGCCTTTAGCGTCAACAGCAGTCACTTTACCGTTTACGATTGCGCCTTTCTTGTTCAGTGCAACCCAGTTGTTGAACGGATCTTCTGCGAGCTGTTTAACGCCCAGGGAGATACGTTCACGCTCTGCGTCAACCTGCAGAACAACTGCTGCGATTTCGTCGCCTTTTTTGTATTCACGAACTGCTTCTTCGCCTGCAACGTTCCAGGAGATGTCAGACAGGTGAACCAGGCCATCGATGCCGCCGTCCAGGCCGATGAAGATACCGAAGTCAGTGATAGACTTGATTTTACCTTCAACACGGTCGCCCTTGTTGTGGGTTTCCGCGAACTGCTGCCATGGGTTGTTTTTGCACTGCTTCAGGCCCAGGGAGATACGACGACGTTCTTCGTCGATATCCAGAACCATCACTTCCACTACATCACCAACGTTAACAACTTTGGATGGGTGGATGTTTTTGTTGGTCCAGTCCATTTCGGAAACGTGCACCAGGCCTTCAACGCCTTCTTCGATTTCAACGAAGCAGCCGTAGTCGGTCAGGTTGGTAACGCGACCAGTCAGTTTAGTACCTTCTGGGTAACGCTTAGCGATAGCTACCCATGGATCTTCGCCCAGCTGTTTCAGGCCGAGGGATACACGAGTACGCTCGCGGTCGAACTTCAGCACTTTAACAGTGATTTCGTCGCCCACGTTCACGATTTCGCTTGGGTGCTTAACGCGTTTCCACGCCATGTCGGTGATGTGCAGCAGGCCATCAACGCCGCCCAGGTCAACGAATGCGCCGTAGTCAGTGAGGTTCTTAACGATACCTTTGACTTCCATGCCTTCCTGCAGGTTTTCCAGCAGCTGATCGCGTTCTGCGCTGTTTTCGGATTCGATAACGGCACGACGGGAAACAACAACGTTGTTACGCTTCTGGTCCAGCTTGATTACTTTGAACTCAAGCTCTTTGCCTTCGAGGTGCAGGGTGTCACGGACTGGACGAACGTCTACCAGAGAACCTGGCAGGAACGCACGAATACCATTCAGCTCAACAGTGAAGCCACCTTTAACTTTGCCGTTGATAACACCGACCACAGTTTCAGCTTCTTCGTAAGCTTTTTCCAGCGTGATCCATGCTTCGTGACGTTTAGCTTTCTCACGAGACAGCAGGGTTTCGCCGAAGCCGTCTTCTACTGCGTCCAGAGCAACGTCAACTTCGTCACCTACCTGGATTTCCAGCTCGCCCTGGGCGTTTTTGAACTGCTCAGCCGGGATGGCGGACTCAGATTTCAGACCGGCGTCAACCAGTACTACGTCTTTGTCGATAGCAACAACAACACCGCGAACGATGGAACCCGGACGGGTTTCGATTTCTTTTAAGGATTCTTCAAACAGTTGAGCAAAAGATTCAGTCATGTTTAATCTTCAGGTTAATATTAACGTCCACCTGGCTCCGTGCCGGATGGGGTTGTTTCACATACCCGCCGTCAATCCATTGCAGCGGGGGTACTGCTAAATCGGTCGCGATTACGCGAGTGCCAGTTTTTGGCGCGCATATTGTAGCGCTTTTTCAATCACTTGCTCAATAGTTAAACTGGTCGAATCCAGCACTAATGCGTCTTGCGCGGGAACAAGTGGTGCGACGGCGCGGTTACGATCGCGATCATCGCGCTCTTTTATCTCGGATAAAAGGCGATCAAAGTTAACACTAAACCCCTTTTCCTGCAACTGAAGCATGCGGCGTTGAGCACGTTCTTCCGAAGAGGCGTCAAGGAAAATTTTCACTGGCGCATCAGGGAATACCACGGTTCCCATGTCGCGGCCGTCGGCGATCAGCCCCGGCGCTTCGCGGAAACCGCGCTGGCGACGTAACAGCGCTTCACGAACGCGTGGGAAAGCCGCCACCTGAGAGGCCGCATTGGCCACTTCCTGCGTACGGATTTCACCGCTGACATCTTCCCCTTCCAGGATCACTTCAAGGTTGCCATCAGTAGAGACAAAGCGCACATCCAGATGTGCAGCCAGCGGTACCAGCGCTTCTTCAGACGCAACATCTACATGATGATGCAGCGCAGCCAGCGCCAGCACGCGATAGATTGCTCCCGAATCTAAAAGATGCCATTGCAATGCTTCCGCCATCGCTTTGCACAGAGTACCTTTCCCTGCGCCACTTGGCCCATCAATGGTGATTACCGGGGCAATTGCCGTCATCTTTTTCTCCTTAATTAAGGCATACCGTTTACATGAACGCCGCGCATTATACGCGCCAACGTGCGCAACTGTTACCTTTGCGTGCAAATTACGGAATGATTGAAGCAGAGTGTAGAAGAAATGAAAGAGGATGACTGTCAGAAAGCGTAAGGAAATGCCGCATCAGGAGATGCGGCATACGATCGTCAGGCCAGGGTGCTAATGCGCGCCAGCTGTTCGAAGTAGTCCGGGAAGGTTTTCGCCGTGCACTTCGGGTCAAGGATGGTGACTGGCGTATCTGACAGCGCCACCAGCGAGAAACACATCGCCATGCGGTGATCGTTGTAGGTGCCAATTTCTGCAAATTGCAGTTTTGCCGGCGGCGTGACGCGAATGTAGTCTTCGCCCTCTTCTACCACCGCCCCCACTTTACGCAGCTCGGTTGCCATTGCGAACAGGCGGTCAGTCTCTTTTACGCGCCAGTTATAGATGTTACGCAGCGTGGTGGTGCCTTTCGCAAACAGCGCAGCGGTGGCGATGGTCATTGCCGCGTCAGGAATATGGTTCATGTCCATGTCGATGGCGTTCAGCTCACCGTGCGTACAGGAGATGAAGTCATCGCCCCAGGTCACAACCGCGCCCATTTTTTCCAGCACGTCGGCAAAACGAATATCGCCCTGCACGCTGTTGCGACCAATACCCGTCACTTTTACCGTACCGCCTTTAATCGCGCCTGCGGCAAGGAAATAGGAGGCGGATGAAGCATCGCCTTCAACCAGGTAGTGACCCGGAGACTGATACTGTTGGCCACCGCGAACCACGAAGCGTTGGTATGACTGGTTTTCCACCTCAACACCAAAGGTTTTCATCAGGTGCAGCGTGATATCAATGTACGGCTTAGAGACCAGATCGCCTTTAATGCTAATCACGGTATCATTTGGAGCCAGCGGTGCGGTCATCAGCAGTGCCGTCAGGAACTGGCTGGAGACGCTACCATCAACCTCAACATTACCGCCAGTGAAACCACCGCGCAGACGCAGTGGCGGGTAATTTTCTTGCTCAAGATAATCAATCTGCGCGCCGCCCTGACGCAGGGCATCGACCAGGTGGCCGATCGGACGCTCTTTCATGCGCGGCTCGCCGGTCAGCACAATATCGTTGCTCCCAAGACACAGCGCAGCGGCCAGAGGACGCATCGCCGTACCAGCGTTACCCAGGAAAAGCTCCAGCGCTTCAGCGGAATGTAATGCGCCGCCGTTACCGGTGACTTCACAACGGGTACGATCGTCTGACAGCGCGTGCTGAACGCCCAACGCTTTCAGTGCATTGAGCATATGGCGCACGTCATCGCTGTCCAGCAGGTTGGAAAGGACGGTGGTGCCGTTTGCCAGAGCTGCCAGCAGCAGAGCGCGGTTCGAGACACTTTTTGAACCAGGCAGATTAATGGTGCCATCTACCCGCGCGATAGGTTGTAACGTCAGGGATTCCATGAAACTTAACTCTCAACTCAACATAATAAAAACCCCGCAGGAACGCTGCGGGGGTGAAAAACAGCCAATTAACCGTGACGACGTTCGAAGTCGATCATGAAATCAGTCAGGGCTTTAACGCCTTCCAGCGGCATCGCGTTATAGATAGAGGCACGCATACCGCCTACCACACGGTGACCTTTCAGCGCATGCAGACCCGCCGCGAAGGACTCTTCCAGGAACACGTTATCCAGGTTGTTGTCCGCCAGCTGGAACGGCACGTTCATGCGCGAACGGTTAGTTTTGGCGACATCGTTACGGTAGAAATCGCTCTTGTCGATCACGCCGTACAGCAGTTCAGCTTTTTGCTGATTGATCTTGTCCATCTGCGCCACGCCGCCTTTTTGCTTCAGCCATTTGAAGACCAGGCCGGAGAGATACCAGGCGAACGTTGGTGGAGTGTTGAACATGGAATCGTTGTCGTTCAGGACGGTGTAATCCAGAATTGACGGGCAAGACTTATGGGCTTTCCCCAGCAGGTCTTCACGCACGATAACGATAGTCAGACCCGCAGGACCGATGTTTTTCTGGGCACCCGCGTAGATGACGCCGTAGCGGCTGACGTCCAGCGGCGTGGACAGAATGGTGGAGGAGAAGTCCGCCGTCACAATGACATTTTCGCCAAAGTCTGGCTCTTCGTGAATAGCGATACCGTCGATGGTTTCGTTCGGGCAGTAATGAAGATACGCGGCGTTGTCAGAAAGCTGCCACTCACTCATCGGCTTCACGGCGCGCATACCGTCAACGGTCACTTTGGCATCGATAACGTTCGGCGTGCAATATTTGTGCGCTTCTTTTACCGCACTGGCCGCCCAGTAGCCGGCATCAACGTAATCAGCGGTGGATTTGTCGCCCAGCAGATTGAGCGGAATACCCGCAAACTGACCGCGTCCACCGCCGTGACAGAACAATACTTTGTAGTTCGAGGGAATGTTCAGCAGATCGCGAAAATCCTTTTCTGCCTCTTCCGCCACCTGAATAAACGCTTTACCCCGGTGGCTAACTTCCATCACCGACGTACCCAGACCGTTCCAGTCACACAGCTCCTGTTGAGCCTGTTTGAGCACGTCTGCCGGTAACATTGCCGGACCTGAACTGAAATTAAAGACTTGAGCCATTTCCCCTCACCACGCTAAAAGCCATAAGTTATAACTGTGGATATCGGTTTTATCATTCAGTGACACGCGCCGCAATGTCTAAAACTTATGGCCGAAGAAATGTGCCCCTCGTCACACAAAACAATCTGCCGTACCGTTGTCGCAAAACCGACAAAATCGCTGTCAGGTAATGCGTTTAGCCCGGCTAACCTTCGTCCATTCTGGATTTGTACAGCGAGGGCATAATTGATGATCGCCCGCCTGCATGACCACCACATGGCTGCATTTTATGCAGGCATACTGGCCCGCATCAGGGACGGTTTTGTATCGCTCGATAAGCATATCCGGCAGTATGCACAGGCCGGGCTTGACCTCATCGTCAGGATAGTAATAAACGCTGATTTGACCGTTCGTTTCCATAATCGCCAGACGCACCTGCCCCAGTTGTTCAACGCTGCTTATACGTAGCTCCATAAAGAACTCAAACTCCGTCATATTGGCGCTTTGCACATTCTCCCAGGCCAGTTGACCATCTTCGACAATCACCACCGGTTTTCCTTCGAACAGATCTTCCAGTTTTTCACTTTTCGACATCAGCCACATGACCAGCCGGTACAGCAGCGCAAGCGTCACGAAGACGATAAAAACCGGCACCATCGGCACATCGTCATAAAAGGCAACGTCCCCTGCCGCCGAACCCAGCGTCAGGATAATCAGCACTTCAAACAGTGACATCTGCCGCACGCCGCGACGTCCGGTGATTTTCAGAAACAGGAAGACGAGTACAAAGGTGTACAGGCTACGCAACGCCACTTCGCCTAAAAACTCAGGTGGGACTTTATCAAACGCCATCCGCTGGAGATCAAATGCTTTCATTTTTTTATGCCTTAACAGTAGGTTACTGCTTATAAGCATAGCCCAGCCATTTATTTTCGCCGGAGATAGCACCCGTCACGCAAAACCCGTATCATTGCGCGCTTTACGTACGATAAAAGTGAACGCCATGACTCAAACGTTTATCCCCGGCAAAGACGCCGCTCTGGAAGATTCCATCGCTCGCTTCCAGCAGAAACTGACCGACCTGGGCTTTAATATCGAAGAAGCCTCCTGGCTGAATCCGGTGCCTCACGTCTGGTCCGTGCATATTCGCGACAAAGACTGTGCGCTGTGCTTTACCAACGGCAAAGGCGCGACCAAAAAAGCGGCACTGGCCTCTGCGCTGGGTGAGTATTTTGAGCGTCTGTCCACCAACTATTTCTTCGCCGACTTCTGGCTGGGTGAAACGATTGCCAACGGCCCGTTCGTTCACTACCCGAACGAAAAATGGTTCCCGCTACCCGAAGACGACGAACTGCCGGAAGGCATTCTCGATGCCCGCCTGCGCGCGTTCTACGATCCGGAAAACGAACTGACCGCCAGCATGCTGATCGACCTGCAATCCGGCAATGAGGATCGTGGTATCTGCGCCCTGCCGTTCACCCGTCAGTCTGACGAGCAGACCGTTTACATTCCAATGAACATCGTTGGCAATCTGTATGTGTCTAACGGTATGTCTGCCGGTAACACCCGTAACGAAGCGCGTGTACAGGGGTTGTCTGAAGTTTTCGAGCGTCACATCAAAAACCGTATTATTGCTGAATCCATCAGTCTGCCGGAGATCCCGGCTGACGTGCTGGCGCGCTACCCGGGCGTGGTGGAATCCATCGCCAAACTGGAAGCGGAAGGTTTCCCAATCTTTGCTTATGACGGCTCTCTGGGCGGCAAATATCCGGTTATCTGCGTGGTACTGTTTAACCCGGCAAATGGCACCTGCTTCGCCTCTTTCGGCGCGCACCCGGACTTCGGCGTGGCGCTGGAGCGTACCGTGACCGAACTGCTGCAAGGTCGTAGCCTGAAAGATCTCGACGTATTCACCCCGCCAACCTTTGATGATGAAGAAGTCGCCGAGCACACCAACCTCGAAACGCACTTCATCGACTCCAGCGGTTTGATCTCCTGGGATATGTTCAAACAGGACGCGGACTATCCGTTCGTGGACTGGAGCTTTGCCGGTACGACGGAAGAAGAGTTCGCCACCCTGATGGCGATCTTCAACGCGGAAGATCAGGAAGTCTATATTGCCGACTATGAACACCTCGGCGTTTATGCGTGCCGTATTATTGTGCCGGGTATGTCGGACATCTATCCGGCAGAAGATCTGTGGCTGGCGAACAACAGCATGGGCGCGCATCTGCGTGAAACCCTGCTGGCCCTGCCGGGCAGCGAGTGGGATAAAGAAGATTATCTGAACCTGATCGCCCAACTGGACGAAGAAGGACACGATGATTTCACCCGCGTACGCGAACTGCTGGGTCTGGCAACCGGAAAAGATAACGGCTGGTACACGCTGCGCATCGGCGAGCTAAAAGCGATGCTGGCGCTGGCGGGCGGCGATCTGGATCAGGCTTTGGCCTGGACCGAGTGGACGATGGAGTTTAACCAGTCCGTCTTCTCCGCCGAGCGCACTAACTATTACCGTTGCCTGCAAACGCTGCTCTTGCTTTCTCAGGAAGACGACCGCGAGCCATTGCAGTATCTGAACGCCTTCGTCCGCATGTACGGTGCAGATGCCGTTGAGGCTGCCAGCGCGGCGCTGAGCGGTGAAGAACCGTTCTATGGCCTGCAAGCGGTTGACAGCGATCTGAAAGCCTTCCCGGCGCATCAGTCGCTGCTGAATGCGTATGAAAAATTGCAGAAGGCTAAAGCCGCTTACTGGTCAAAATAAGCGCATATAACATTAATGGCTGTAGGCGTATTCAATCGCCTGAGCTATATTACGGGGCAATTTCATTGCCCCTTTTTTTTATTTTTCCGCAATGACGTTTAATTGTAATAATTAAGTTAACTACGGGTAAATATAAAAACGCTTACCTGGGCTTTACTGTTACTAATTCTAATTAATACTCCATTTTAATTAACTGTTCCACGGGAGGCTGAAGGAAAAAATTCAACTCTTTTCATAACTTTTAAAATTTATTTTTATAAGGATAATCAAATACTTACTCCGCTTTTGCTGTAAAACCATACACACTGCGGGCCTATAAGCCAGGCGAGATATGATCTATATCAATTTCTCTTCTATAATGCTTTGTTAGTATCTCGTCGCCGACTTAATAAAGAGAGAGTTAGTGTGAAAGCTGACAACCCTTTTGATCTATTACTCCCCGCTGCGATGGCGAAAGTTGCCGAAGAAGCGGGTGTCTACAAAGCAACGAAACATCCGATGACGACGTTCTTTCTGGCCATTACGGCTGGGGTGTTCATCTCCATCGCTTTCGTCTTCTATATCACAGCCACCACCGGCACTGCCGGGATGCCTTTCGGCATAGCGAAACTGATTGGTGGTATTTGCTTCTCACTGGGCCTGATCCTCTGCGTCATCTGCGGCGCCGACCTCTTCACCTCAACGGTGCTGATTGTTGTGGCAAAAGCCAGCGGAAGAATTACCTGGGGTCAACTGGGGCGCAACTGGCTCAACGTCTACGTTGGCAACCTGATTGGCTGTCTGCTCTTTGTTCTGTTGATGTGGCTTTCTGGCGAGTACATGACCGCCAACGGCGGCTGGGGGCTTAACGTCCTGCAAACCGCCGACCACAAAATGCACCATACATTTATCGAAGCCGTTGCTCTCGGCATCCTTGCAAACCTGATGGTCTGCCTGGCGGTCTGGATGAGCTACTCTGGTCGTAGCCTGATGGATAAAGCCATGATTATGGTTCTGCCGGTTGCGATGTTTGTTGCCAGCGGCTTTGAGCACAGTATTGCGAATATGTTCATGATCCCGATGGGGATTGTTATCCGCAACTTTGCAAGCCCGGAGTTCTGGACTGCTGTTGGTTCAACCCCGGAAAGTTTTTCACACCTGACTATTATGAATTTCATTACTGATAACCTGATCCCCGTCACTATCGGGAACATTATCGGTGGGGGTCTGTTAGTTGGGTTGACATACTGGGTCATTTACCTGCGTGGCGGCGATCATCATTAATGGTTGTCTCAGGCAGTAAATAAAAAATCCACTTAAGAAGGTAGGTGTTACATGTCCGAGCTTAATGAAAAGTTAGCCACAGCCTGGGAAGGTTTTACGAAAGGTGACTGGCAGAATGAAGTCAACGTCCGTGACTTCATTCAGAAAAACTATACCCCGTATGAAGGTGACGAATCCTTCCTGGCTGGTGCAACTGACGCAACCACCAAGCTGTGGGACAGCGTAATGGAAGGCGTTAAACTGGAAAACCGCACTCACGCGCCAGTTGATTTTGACACCTCCGTTGCTTCTACCATCACTTCTCACGATGCTGGCTACATCAACAAAGCCCTTGAGAAAATCGTTGGTCTCCAGACTGAAGCACCACTGAAACGCGCAATCATCCCGTTCGGTGGCATTAAAATGGTTGAAGGTTCCTGCAAAGCGTATAACCGCGAGCTGGACCCAATGCTGAAAAAAATCTTCACCGAATACCGTAAAACCCATAACCAGGGTGTATTCGATGTTTACACCAAAGACATTCTGAACTGCCGTAAATCTGGCGTTCTGACCGGTCTGCCAGATGCCTATGGCCGTGGCCGTATCATCGGTGACTACCGTCGCGTTGCGCTGTACGGTATCGACTTCCTGATGAAAGACAAATACGCGCAGTTCGTCTCTCTCCAGTCTGACCTGGAAAACGGCGTAAACCTGGAAGCGACTATCCGTCTGCGTGAAGAGATTGCTGAACAGCACCGTGCGCTGGGTCAGATCAAAGAGATGGCGGCTAAATACGGCTGTGATATCTCTGGTCCTGCAACCAACGCTCAGGAAGCTATTCAGTGGACCTACTTCGGCTACCTGGCCGCGGTTAAGTCTCAGAACGGTGCAGCAATGTCCTTCGGCCGCGTGTCCACCTTCCTGGATGCGTATATCGAACGCGATATCAAAGCAGGCAAAATCACCGAGCAAGACGCTCAGGAAATGATTGACCACCTGGTCATGAAACTGCGTATGGTTCGTTTCCTGCGTACTCCAGAATATGATGAGCTGTTCTCTGGTGACCCAATCTGGGCAACCGAATCTATCGGCGGTATGGGCGTAGATGGCCGTACGCTGGTAACCAAAAACAGCTTCCGCTTCCTGAACACCCTGTACACCATGGGTCCTTCTCCGGAGCCGAACATCACCGTTCTGTGGTCTGAAAAACTGCCACTGAACTTCAAGAAATTCGCCGCTAAAGTGTCCATCGACACCTCTTCTCTGCAATACGAGAACGATGACCTGATGCGTCCGGACTTCAACAACGACGACTACGCTATCGCGTGCTGCGTAAGCCCAATGGTTGTTGGTAAGCAAATGCAGTTCTTCGGTGCGCGTGCAAACCTGGCGAAAACCATGCTGTACGCAATCAACGGCGGCGTTGACGAAAAACTGAAAATGCAGGTTGGTCCTAAGTCTGAACCGATCAAAGGCGACCTTCTGAACTTCGACGAAGTGATGGAGCGCATGGATCACTTCATGGACTGGCTGGCTAAGCAGTATGTCACTGCGCTGAACGTCATCCACTACATGCACGACAAGTACAGCTACGAAGCCTCTCTGATGGCGCTGCACGACCGTGACGTCGTTCGCACCATGGCGTGTGGTATCGCAGGTCTGTCCGTTGCGGCTGACTCCCTGTCTGCAATCAAATATGCGAAAGTTAAACCAATTCGTGACGAAGATGGTCTGGCTATCGACTTCGAAATCGAAGGCGAATATCCGCAGTTTGGTAACAACGACGCTCGCGTTGATGACATGGCGGTTGACCTGGTAGAACGTTTCATGAAGAAAATTCAGAAACTCACTACCTATCGTAACGCTATCCCGACTCAGTCTGTTCTGACCATCACCTCTAACGTTGTGTATGGTAAGAAAACCGGTAACACCCCAGACGGTCGTCGTGCTGGCGCGCCATTCGGCCCAGGTGCTAACCCAATGCACGGTCGTGACCAGAAAGGTGCGGTTGCCTCTCTGACCTCCGTTGCTAAACTGCCGTTTGCATACGCGAAAGATGGTATCTCTTACACCTTCTCTATCGTGCCAAACGCTCTGGGTAAAGACGACGAAGTGCGTAAAACTAACCTCGCGGGTCTGATGGATGGTTACTTCCACCACGAAGCGTCCATTGAAGGTGGTCAGCACCTGAACGTGAACGTGATGAACCGTGAAATGCTGCTCGACGCGATGGAACATCCTGAGAAGTATCCTCAGCTGACCATCCGCGTATCTGGCTACGCAGTACGTTTTAACTCCCTGACGAAAGAACAGCAGCAGGACGTTATCACCCGTACTTTCACTCAGTCCATGTAAGTGGAATTGACTGAAATCACGCGTTAAAAAGCGTACAATAAAGGCTCCACGCAAGTGGGGCCTTTTTAACACCCTCGCTTCATCAGTCTCTTTTGTCCGCTATCTATACTTAATGGATAACAGCCAAAACAGACTCGACATAGCCTTTGAGCTGTGCATCTACATAGGCCCCCGGATGGGCCAAATTCGGAGATATCACCGCAATGTCAATTATTGGTCGCATTCACTCCTTTGAATCCTGTGGCACCGTCGATGGCCCGGGGATCCGCTTTATCACTTTCTTCCAGGGCTGCCTGATGCGCTGCCTGTACTGCCATAACCGTGACACCTGGGACACCCATGGCGGCAAAGAAGTCACCGTTGAAGATCTGATGAAAGAGGTGGTGACCTATCGCCACTTCATGAACGCGTCCGGCGGTGGCGTGACGGCATCCGGCGGTGAAGCCATTCTTCAGGCTGAATTTGTGCGCGACTGGTTCCGCGCCTGCCATAAAGAAGGTATTCATACCTGCCTCGACACCAACGGCTTTGTGCGCCGTTACGATCCGGTTATTGATGAACTGCTAGAAGTGACCGATCTGGTGATGCTCGATCTCAAGCAGATGAATGATGAGATCCACCAGAATCTGGTTGGCGTCTCAAACCACCGTACGCTGGAATTTGCCAAATACATTGCCAACAAAGGCGTCAAGACCTGGATCCGCTACGTGGTGGTACCGGGCTGGTCAGATGATGATGATTCTGCACATCGTCTGGGCGAATTTACCCGGGATATGGGTAACGTGGAGAAAATTGAACTCCTGCCCTATCACGAGCTGGGTAAACACAAATGGGTGGCAATGGGTGAAGAGTACAAGCTCGATGGCGTGAAGCCGCCGAAAAAAGAGACGATGGAGCGCGTCAAAGGTATTCTTGAGCAGTATGGCCACAAGGTCATGTATTAACGAAAAGGCCCGGTGAAAACCGGGCCTTTTTATATTCTATTTAAAGACGCCGTTAATCACGGAAGTCACAATCGCGGTACTCAGCGCAATTAAGACCAGGTCGTCACCCACCACGCGCCATTCATAGCCCGGATAAGAAGGAAGCTGACCCAGCATATCGGCTGGCACGGTTTTCTTCGCAATACCCGGAGGCAGTGGCTTACCGCGCGCCAGGTTTTTCGCAATACCCGGAGGCAGAGAGTCGTAGCCCGTTAAGCCGTAATTCAGTGCCAGATGGCGGGCATGATCGAAGCTCACGCGGACGTCAACATCATGACCAACATCGTTGCTGTTTTTAAAGCTCTTATCCGATTTCCCTGGATTATCCTGGCCGTTATTGTGCTTATTACCATGGTTACCAGCGTTCCCGTTACCATGATTGCCGCTATTACCTTGTCCGCCACCGTTTCCGTGACCACCGCCATTCCCGTTTCCTGGATTAGCCATGGCCGGAGCCGTTGCAAACGTTAAAGCCAACACTACGGCAAGTGCGGTAGTGGAAAAACGACGAGTAGACATGATTGCTGCCTTTTAGTGGTAGAACTCATTTGAATTATCGCCAGGCAGTAAAAACTCACAATAAGTAAAAGTCTTATATGTGACAGGGACAAAAAAGCCTGTCATCGACAGGCTTTTATTTAATCAGGCATGTGCCACTGGCGTTGGGTGCTCGCCCGCTTTGCGCAGCAACATTAACAGATAAATAAACGATACGCTGGCGATCATGATAAACAGCAGATTATCAGAGTAATTTTGCATGAGCATAGCGGTAAAAGTCGGCCCCAGTAAACTGCCGATGGTGTAACTCAGCAACAATGCCTGGTTCATCGCCACCAGCTGGTGATGCTCAACTTTCTCACAGGCCCAGGCCATCGCGACCGGATAGAGCGTAAAACCCGCAGCCCCCAGAATGAACAGCGCAGGCGCCATCGCGGCGTTGCTGAGCATGGCGAGACAGCCCATGATGACCACGAAAACCTGGACGCGCAGCACCAGCAGACGACCAAAGCGGTCCGCCAGGCGGCCAATCGGCCACTGGCCGACAATCCCCGCGCTGACCATCACCGCCATCCAGAAACCGATCCCGGAATCGCTGACGCCCTGATGGTTAAGATAAAGCGGCATCAGGCCATAGAGCGACCCCAGCACAATCCCGGAAATAATACAGCCGTTAATCCCCAGGCGCGCATGGCGCAGTCTCAGCATCGGCCAAACGTGCGTGGCCTCCTGATGCTCACTGCTCTGGTTCACGATACGGGTAAAGAGCAGCGGCAGAATTGCGGCCAGCACCATCCCTGTTACCCATGGCAGAACGCTCATCAGGTCGGTTGGGAATTTGCTGACCATCAGTTGTCCCAGAACGGTACCGACGTAGTAAACCATCATATAAGCCGCCAGCAGACGCCCGCGATTACGGGACGTGCCGCTGCACATCAGCGCACTTTCAACCACCACCCAGATCATGGCGCAGCCAACGCCCGCAATAAAGCGCCAGACCATCCAGCTCCAGAAGCCGACCATCAGTCCTAAACCGGCGCATCCGACGGCAAAGATCAGCGACGCCAGATAATAGCTGCGGTTAAAACCAAAGCGCTTAATAAGGCTGCCCGTTAATAAGGTGCCCAGCAGATTGCCCGTAAAAAAGGACGAGCTAACCATACCCACCTGCCAGGTTGGTAAGTTTTCATGGGCGAGCCATAGCGGGACGAGTGTGTTCAACACCGCGATCGCCAGGGTCAGCAAAAGCAGGCCACAGAGCAACAAAAGCACCGGGCGGGTATAGGTGGTCATGGATTAAAAACCGTGAGGAAGTTCAGATTTCGTGCGCATCATGCCACTGGCAAAAACAAAGTCAATCCACCGATTCAGGCGTCACGCACGATATGCGCCTTGTCGATTTAAAAAACTCATCCTGCTAATGCAAAGCCTGCTACCAATATTAATTATCTATTTGTTTTTATTTATTTCCGGGAATTTTTACAACGAAACATCAGTCGAAAAATTTCATGAATGAAAAAAGAAAAGCCGGGCACTATGTCCCGGCTTTTTATGACAAAATCTAAAATTAGCTGGCGACAGCCATACCGACCGTCATATGCAGACCGTAAAATACGCCGCGACCAATTAACTCCCCTGCCAGCACCAGCACAAAGGCCAGTGACAGCAACGGTAGCGCAGGCGCGTAACCTTTAAGCTGAGGGGCAATCCAGCACACCAGCGCCGCCGTCAGCAGCACCACACGCCAGGCCATCAGAGAACCGTAATCCGGTACCAGCGCCGAAGCCTGTTGGATAGAGCTGTGAATCGTCGCCAGCTCCGCTCCCTGCATAAGCGCTACAACGGTACTGATGACCAGTGCCAGCAGCGAGACCGCGGGCAGCAGGCGCATCGCCCAACCATTAATGCCAGCTACACGCAGAAGCAGATAACCCAGCAGCGGCCCGCCAATAAACATGGTCAGGAAGAAGCTCATCGGCGTCCAGACGCTGTACCAGGTCGGAACGGTATCGATGGTGTTGTACACCCGGACCATCATCCAGACGAAGACAACGCCCAGTACCATGGTGACGATGAGCCACAACGCACGTAACCCTGACGGCAGCTTTTTCAGCGCTGCCAGTAACCACCCCAGCCCGCCAACTGCAAAGAAGATTGCGCCGCTGGCAATCTCGTTACTCAGCGAAGAGGCACCTACGCGGTTCAGGGAGTTAAACGCGCGCATCGGTGAGCCCAGGTGCAGCGTAGAGGCGATAAACCCAATCCCCATCAACACCCACAGGCCAAACATGCTCAACACTAAACGCTGCTGCTGTTCAGCATTGAGGTTCCCTTTTAACAGCGCCAGCGCAAGGACGATAAACCCGCCTGCCACGCACTGCCCAAAGACCGTGAAGATCATAAGCGGCCATTCATGCCATCCACTTCCCATCTCACACCTCCTTCGGGTTTGCCAGGTAGCCGGTGGTATCACCCGTCGGACGGCTGTTGGCGTTAGGTTTAATCACAATACTCGGCTTCGTGAAGTGCGCAGACGGCAGCGGCGCGACCGCAGCAAGCTGACCGTGTTTTTTACGCAGCTCTTCAACCGGGCCAAAGTCCAGCGCGCGCAGCGGGCAGGACTCGACGCAGATGGGCTTTTTGCCGTCCGCCACGCGGCTGTGGCAGCCGTCGCACTTGGTCATGTGGCCTTTAGCCGCGTTATACTGCGGCGCGCCGTACGGGCAGGCCATGTGGCAGTAGCGACAGCCAATGCAGACATCCTCGTCCACCACCACAAAACCGTCGTCGCGCTTGTGCATTGCCCCGCTCGGGCAGACCTTAGTGCAGGCCGGATCTTCGCAGTGGTTGCAGGCAATCGACAGGTAATAGGCGAAGACGTTCTGATGCCAGACGCCGTTATCCTCCTGCCAGTCGCCGCCCGCGTATTCATAAATACGACGGAAGCTGACGTCCGGGGTCAGATCTTTGTAATCCTTGCAGGCCAGCTCGCAGGTTTTACACCCGGTGCAGCGGCTGGAATCAATAAAAAATCCATACTGGGTTGTCATCGGTTACTCCTTACGCCTTTTCAACCTGAACGAGGTTTGTGTGGGATGGGTTGCCCTTCGCCAGCGGCGATGGACGCTGCGTAGTGAGAACGTTGATGCAGCCCGCCTGATCGATACGGTTCGCATCCGGGTTATACCAGGCCCCTTCCCCCAGCGCGACAACGCCAGGCATCATGCGCGGAGTCACTTTAGCTTCGATATGCACTTCGCCACGTCCGTTGAAGATACGTACGCGATCGCCATTACTGATGCCGCGCGCTTTCGCATCCATCGGGTTGATCCACATCTCCTGTCGGCAGGCCGCTTTCAGAACGTCAACGTTGCCGTAGGTGGAGTGAACACGCGCTTTGTAGTGGAAACCGGTTAACTGAAGTGGGAATTTCTCCGTCAGCGGATCGTTGTAGTTTTCGAAGCCAGGCGTATAGATCGGCAGCGGATCGATAACGTCCCCTTCCGACAATTCCCACGTTGCGGCAATTTTTGCCAGCTCTTCGGAGTAGATCTCGATTTTGCCCGACGGCGTGGTCAGCGGATTGGCCTGCGGATCGTCGCGGAAGGCTTTATACGCCACGTGATGCCCTTCCGGATCGCGCTGCTTGTACATGCCCTGCTTGCGGAAGGTATCGAAGTCCGGCAGGTCTGGAATGGCTTTGCGTGAGAGCTCGTGCAGATGGCGCATCCACTCTTCCTGAGTACGCCCCTCTGTGAACTGCTGCTCAACGCCAAGACGTTTCGCCAGCTCGGACGTCATCTCATAGATAGTTTTGCACTCGAAGCGCGGTTTGATGGCCTGGTCTGTGAAGATCACATAGGACATGTTGCCGCAGGAGGCGTCCAGCGCGAAATCCATCTGCTCAGAGGCGGTGCAGTCTGGGAGCAGAATATCGGCATACTTCGCCGATGAGGTCATGTGGCAGTCGATCACCACAATCATTTCGCACTTCTTGTCGTCCTGCAAGATTTCGTGGGTGCGGTTGATCTCTGAGTGCTGGTTGATCAGGCAGTTACCGGCATAGTTCCAGATCATTTTGATTGGCACATCCAGCTTATCTTTGCCCCGAACACCGTCGCGTAGCGCGGTCATTTCCGGGCCGCGCTCGATCGCGTCCGTCCACATAAACATGGAGATGCTGGTCTGAACCGGGTTATCCAGCGTTGGCATACGTTCAAACGGTACTTCATACGAGCCTTCACGCGCCCCGCTATTACCGCCGTGAATGCCGACGTTGCCAGTCAGAATCGAGAGCATAGAAATAGCGCGGGTGGCAATTTCGCCGTTCGCGTGACGCTGCGGTCCCCAGCCCTGGCTGATATAAGCCGGTTTTGCTGAACCAATTTCACGGGCCAGCTGAACAATACGTTCGACTGGAATGCCGGTGATGGTGGATGCCCACTCAGGGGTTTTCGCTACCCCGTCGCTGCCCTGACCAAGAATATACGCTTTGTAATGCCCGTTAGCCGGTGCGCTGGCTGGCAGCGTCTTCTCGTCATAGCCGACGCAGTATTTATCAAGGAACGGCTGATCGACGAGGTTTTCAGTGATCATCACATACGCCAGCGCATTGACCAGCGCCGCATCGGTACCAGGGCGGATAGGGATCCACTCGTCTTCTCGCCCCGCGCCGGTATCGGTGTAGCGCGGATCGACGATGATCATACGTGCGTTGGATTTGGCGCGCGCCTGCTCAAGATAATAGGTTACCCCACCGCCGCTCATACGCGTTTCGCCCGGGTTGTTGCCGAACAATACCACCAGCTTGCTGTTTTCTATATCCGACGGGCTGTTACCGTCTGCCCAGCCGCCATAGGTGTAGTTCAGGCCCGCGGCAATCTGTGCGGAAGAGTAGTCGCCATAATGGTTGAGATAGCCGCCGCAGCAGTTCATCAGGCGCGCTACCAGCGTTTTACCCGGCGGCCAGGAGCGGGTCATGGTGCCGCCCAGCGTCCCGGTGCCATAGTTCAGGTAGATGGATTCGTTGCCGTATTCTTTGATCAGGCGCTGCATGTTGGTCGCGATAATATCGTAGGCTTCGTCCCAGCTAATGCGCTCGAACTTCCCTTCCCCACGCTTACCGACACGCTTCATCGGATATTTCAGACGATCCGGGTTATAAACGCGACGGCGCATTGAGCGGCCACGCAGACAGGCACGAACCTGGTGTAACCCTTCGTAGTTATCATCGCCGGTATTGTCGGTTTCAACGTATTTGATTTCACCGTCCACAACATGCATACGCAGGGGACAACGGCTACCACAGTTAACGGTACAGGCACTCCACACCACTTTTTCCGGGGCTGAAGCGGGAGACAGAGCCTCCGCCGCCGACGCCAGACGGGTAAAAGGAAGCGTAAAGGCGCTGCTGGCAACCGCCAGACCACCTATTGCCGTGGTTTTCATCAACCCACGGCGAGTGACCTCGGCAGCCATTAACGCTTCAGGCGCTTTGATTTTCATAAAGACTCACTTTGGTTGCTCACAAAGAAAAGAGAGGCGGCGCATACCGCTATGTAGTTTTATATATAACGAATTCCTTCGTTACAGGTGTTTTATGCTAACTTTCGTTCGGAGGAGTATTACTACTTTAGAGGGAGGGAATATTGCGTCGTATCAAATCAAAGATATAAAAAAAGCGCCCTGAGGCGCTTTTTTGTTTTGCAGCAAAATATTAGCCGATGAACTGCTGGCCTTTCATGTAAGGACGCAGCACCTCAGGGATCTCAATACGACCATCTGCCTGCTGGTAGTTCTCCAGCACGGCAACCAGCGTACGGCCAACCGCCAGACCAGAACCGTTCAGGGTATGAACCAGACGGGTCTTCTTGTCGGACTTGCTGCGGCAACGCGCCTGCATACGACGCGCCTGGAAATCCCAGACGTTAGAGCAAGAGGAGATTTCACGGTAGGTGTTTTGCGCAGGCACCCAGACTTCGAGGTCGAAGGTTTTGCAGGCGCCGAAGCCCATGTCACCGGTGCACAGCGCCATACGGCGGTATGGCAGCCCCAGCAGCTCCAGCACTTTCTCTGCGTGACCTGTCATCTCTTCCAGCGCGTCCATAGACTCTTCCGGACGAACGATCTGCACCATCTCAACTTTATCGAACTGGTGCATACGGATCAGACCGCGCGTATCACGACCGTAAGAACCGGCTTCAGAACGGAAACATGGAGAGTGCGCAGTCAGTTTGATTGGCAGATCGTCTTCGTCGATGATCTCATCACGCACGAGGTTGGTCAGCGGCACTTCCGCGGTTGGGATCAGCGCGTAGTTGCTGCTGTCAGCTTCTTCGTCCAGCGGACGGGTATGGAACAGATCGCCGGCAAATTTCGGCAGCTGGCCTGTACCGTACAGCGTATCGTGGTTAACCAGATACGGAACGTAGGTTTCGCTGTAGCCATGCTGCTCGGTGTGCAGATCCAGCATAAACTGCGCCAGCGCGCGGTGCAGGTGAGCAATCTGACCTTTCATTACCACGAAGCGAGAACCGGTCAGCTTAACCGCAGCCGCAAAGTCCAGGCCCGCGTGCATTTCGCCCAGCGTCACGTGATCGCGCACCTCGAAGTCAAACTCGCGAGGCGTACCCCAGCGTTTCACTTCAACGTTGTCGTTTTCGTCTTTGCCGACAGGGACGCTGTCGTCAGGAATGTTCGGGATCGCCAGAGCGATATCACGAATTTCAGCCTGAAGAACGTCCAGTTCAGCTTTCGCCTGATCCAGCTCTTCACCCAGTTTGTTCACTTCCAGGCGTAATGGCTCAATATCTTCCCCGCGCGCTTTCGCCTGGCCAATGGATTTCGATCGAGAATTACGCTCTGCCTGCAGATTTTCTGTTTGTACCTGCAAAACTTTACGACGCTCTTCAAGAGCGCGCAGCTTATCTACATCCAGCTTAAAGCCCCGGCGTGCCAGTTTTTCAGCGACTGCGTCTGGCTCATTACGCAGCAGATTGGGATCGAGCATGCTTATCCTGTGCTTATCGAATTAAAAGAGGAAAAAGTGACCACAGCCTGCGGCCACAGAGATATATTGCCAACATTACCGCAACGATTGAACTAACGGTAGCGTTTTATAGGGCTATTTTGATCCTGTCCGGCAAGCCAGGCGAGCTTTTCGCCAATCTTACCCTCAAGACCTCTGTTTGTGGGGTGATAATAGCGGGTTTGTGCCATCTCCTGCGGGAAATACTCTTCCCCGGCGGCGTAGGCGTTGGGTTCGTCATGGGCGTAGCGATACTCCTGCCCGTAACCCATCTCTTTCATCAATTTGGTAGGCGCATTGCGCAGATGAACCGGCACATCGTAGTCCGGACGTTCACGTGCATCCGACATCGCCGCTTTGAAGGCGGTATACACCGCGTTACTTTTCGGTGCGCAAGCCAGATAGACAATTGCCTGCGCAATGGCACGCTCGCCCTCCGCAGGCCCGACGCGGGTAAAGCAGTCCCAGGCGGAAATAGCGACCTGCATGGCGCGTGGATCGGCATTACCGACATCTTCTGACGCAATCGCCAGGCAGCGACGCGCGACATATAACGGATCGCCACCGGCGGTGATGATACGCGAATACCAGTAGAGCGCCGCATCCGGAGCGCTGCCGCGCACGGACTTATGTAAAGCAGAGATGAGGTCGTAAAAACGATCGCCTTTATTATCGAAGCGCGCGCTACGCTCACCGGCAATTTCGGTGAGCAGTTCAGGCTTTAATACGCGCTTGCCCGCATCGTCCACTTCGGCCATATCGGCCATCATTTCGAGCGTGTTCAACGCACGACGGGCATCACCGTTAACCAGTTCGGCGATAGCAAGACGCGTCTCGTCCGGCAGAACGATATCCTGCCCGCCGTAACCACGCGCGTTGTCCTCCATCGCCTGCGTCAGAACTTTTTCGATATCTTCCGTGGTCAGCGATTTAAGCAGATACACGCGCGCCCGGGAGAGCAGCGCAGAGTTCAGTTCAAACGACGGGTTTTCCGTGGTGGCGCCGATAAAGAAAATCGTACCGTCTTCAATGTGCGGCAGAAAGGCGTCCTGCTGGCTCTTGTTGAAGCGGTGAACTTCGTCGACAAACAGAATGGTGCGACGTCCGGCATTGCGGTTTTGTCGCGCCCGCTCGATCGCCTCGCGGATCTCTTTCACCCCCGACGTGACCGCCGAGATGCGCTCAACGTCCGCGTTGGCATAGCGGGCAATCACTTCAGCGAGCGTGGTTTTTCCGGTGCCGGGTGGCCCCCAGAGGATCATGGAGTGCAGATGCCCCGCCTCAATAGCGCGCGGCAAGGGTTTCCCCGCAGCCAGCAGATGTTGCTGACCGATGTACTGCGCTAAATTTTCTGGCCGCATACGGGCGGCCAGAGGTTGAAACGCATTATCTGAAAAATCGAGCGACAGGTTGCTCACTCATGCCTCTTACTTATTGCGTTGGTCGTCCACCGTTACGCCCTGCGGCGGGGTAAAGGTGAATTTCGATGCATCAATGGCGCCGTTTTGCTGAGACTTCAACTGATAGCTGCTGCGCTGATCGTCCTGCTCAACCGCGCCGAACTGATTGATGGTACCGTTGCTGCTCACGTTAATGGTGAACTGCTTCAGATTACCGTTGCTGCCTTTTGGCGTAAGGACGAACTCATCACCGTTTTGTTTGATGTTGTACTGCTGCCAGTCGCTGGACTGGTTACGGGCAATGAGCATAAACGGCGTATTGCTGGTCGCGTCTTTTAGCCAGGTGGCGGTCGCCTGCTCAACAAACGGATTGTAGAACCACAGGGTTTTACCGTCAGACACCAGAACGCTTTCATCCGGCTGGGTCATGTGCCAGTTGAACAGATTTGGGCGTTTCACCCACAAATCTCCCTGGCCTTCCTGCACCGCGTTGCCGCTGCCGTCAGTCACTTTTTGCGTGAAGCTGGCGTGGAAACTGCTCACTTTATCCAGTCGGCTTTTAAGGTCGCTGGCTGCATCAGCCCAGACGCTGCTGGCAACAAAACTGGAGAGTAATGCACAGGCGATGGCGATTTTTTTCATTGTTATTCCTTAAAATACGTCTTCCCGATATGGGGGTTCCGTTTCTATTCTGTACCTGCCCGAAGGCAGGCGACAGAAGAATATGCTTAATTTTTGCTGATTTACCCTTCTTTGCAATCGCTGAAGATTACTCAAAAGGCGGTGGCGCCAGCACCTCACGGTTACCGTTGTGCCCCTGTTCGCTCACGATGCCCTGGGCTTCCATCTGCTCAATGATACGCGCCGCGCGGTTGTAACCGATACGGAACTGGCGCTGCACGCCGGAGATGGACGCTTTGCGTTTTTCGGTGACGAAATTAACCGCCTGGTCGAATAACGGATCCAGCTCTTCGCCGCCGTCAAAACCACCGCCGCCACCTTCGTTTTCGCTGTCAGAGGTGATGCCGTCAACATATTGCGGTCGCCCGCGCGCTTTCCAGTCCTGCACAACCGCGTGCACTTCCTGGTCGCGAACAAACGCACCGTGAACACGCACCGGCGAGGTGGAGTTCGGCCCGGAATAGAGCATATCACCCATCCCCAGCAGCGACTCTGCTCCGCCCTGGTCAAGGATAGTACGGGAGTCAATTTTACTCGACACGGTAAACGCGATACGGGTCGGGATGTTTGCCTTAATAAGACCGGTGATTACATCCACGGACGGACGCTGCGTTGCCAGTACCAGGTGGATGCCCGCCGCACGCGCTTTCTGTGCCAGACGCGCAATCAGCTCTTCCACTTTCTTGCCAACGGTCATCATCAGGTCGGCAAATTCATCCACCAGCACCACGATGTAAGGCAGTTTTTCCAGCACCGGATGCTGGGCATCCATGCTGTCACCCGGCTTCCAGTATGGGTCCGGAATCGGACGGCCCATACGCGCCGCCTCGGCGATTTTCTCGTTATAACCGGCCAGGTTACGCACGCCCAGCGCCGACATCAGCTTGTAGCGACGCTCCATTTCATTGACGCTCCAGCGTAATGCGTTGGCGGCGTCCTTCATGTCGGTAACCACTTCCGTTAACAGATGCGGAATGCCTTCGTAGACGGACAGTTCGAGCATTTTTGGGTCGATCATGATGAAACGCACGTCTTCAGGCTGCGCTTTGTAGAGCATACTGAGGATCATGGCGTTCACCCCGACCGATTTACCCGAGCCTGTTGTACCCGCAACCAGCAGGTGCGGCATCTTCGCGAGATCGGCAACCACCGGATCGCCGGCGATATCTTTACCCAGCACCACGGTCAGCGGGGACGGGTTGTCGCGGAATTTGGTGTTATCCAGAACTTCACGCAGATAAACGGTCTGGCGTTTCTTGTTTGGCAGCTCAAGGCCAACGTAAGGCTTGCCTGGGATCACTTCCACCACGCGTACCGCCACGGTGGACAGAGAACGCGCCAGGTCGCGGGAGAGGTTAGAAATACGCGCCGCTTTTACGCCCGGTGCCAGGTTCAGTTCGAAACGGGTGATCACCGGGCCCGGTGAGTAGTTCACCACGTCCGCTTTAATGCGGAAGTCAGCCAGACGCGCTTCCACCAGACGGGCCATCTGCTCAAGGGCAAAGGTATCCACCGGCTCGACTTCCGCTGGCGGTGGCGTTAACAGATCCAGCGACGGCAGCGGCGTACTTGGTCGTTGCAGCGGTCGGCTGTCTCCGTTACGCATCAGCAGCGGGTGAATCAGGCTCTCCTGCGGCTGTGGTGCTGGCTGCTGGAACTGTGGCTGAGGCGGTTGAGAAGGTGTCTGCGGCTGCGCATACGCCTGCGGCGCCGGCTGTTGCGGCTGCCCGTAAGCCTGTGGTGCAGGCGGCTGACGCACCGGCTCCGCTTCCGGCATTACGCTCGGCGTGAACAGCGGTTCGCTTGGGCCATCATCCACCAGATCTTTCATTGGTGAGAATTCGAAATCCGACAGCGAGAACGGGTTTGCCCCCGAAGGTTGCTCACCGGAATAACGCTGCTGCTGCGTTGCTGCAAACTGGCGCGCCAGCTCCGCTTCGGCCGCATCATCCTCGTCCTGCTGTGAAGGCACGTCATGCTGATACTCTTCGCCGTAACGCTGATTCTGCTGGGCAGCAAACTGACGCGCCAGCTCATCCTGATGTAGTTCGTCGGCATCATCTTCGTAGTCGGACTCACGGGCTTTTTCTTCCGCCATACGCTGGGAAGGCAGTTTAATGCCATAAGAGGCCAGCTCCCGGCGAGTCGGTACGCGCACGCGGTTAGGGCGCGGCAGCTGTGGACCAATGCCCTCTTTCACCTGAGGACGCGGGGCGCTGTCGGTTGCCGGGCTGAATAGCGGAGCGGACGCGGCAGCGGCTGCCGTTGCCTGCTTCACGGCTTCTGCACCCGACGCAACGGCTGGCGTAGGTTCTACAGGTGGAACGCTGACCGAAGGCGCTTTTGCAACAGGCTCCTGCACCGGCTCGGGCACGGGCTGATACCAGGCGGCAAGCTGCTCGCGCTCACGGGCGCGGCGCTCTTCCACTTCTTCAAAATAGTATAATGGCGGACGGGATGGCTTCGCTTCCTCCACCACTTCGGGTTCAGACACCGGTGCAACGTATGGCTGTTCAGGTACAGCGGGTTCGGGCGTATAAGCCTGATACGGTTGTTGCGGCACGCTGGCAGGTTCAGGCGGCTGATACGGTTGCTGCCACTGTTCCTGCTGCACAGGAATATAACTTTCAGGCTCAGGCGCAATGGTCGGTTCAGGCGTATGGACGCCTGGCGCAGTCTGCCAGTCTACCTGCGGTTGCTGGATCGCGGACTCCGGTGCCGGAACAGGCGAGGACGGCATCACGGCTTCAACAGGCGCAACATGGGCCTGCGCAGCCGTCGTTGCGGCAGCAGCAGCGGCTACCGGTTCAGTCACGGAGTGGCCATTCAGCAGCGGATCATATTCGTCATACTCTCCCGGCGTGGCTCGATGGCCAGAGAACAGTACGTCATCAGGGTCGACGGCCGCACCGCGATACTCAATCTGCTCGTCTTCATCCATACGTTTGCCGGAGAACAGCGCGGCATCCGTTTTACGGCCTAACGGGTTAGCAAATTTTTCAGCGACGCGCTGGCGGCGCGCCAGAGCACCGCGCAGAATACGCGCGCGGCGAGATTCACGCCGCTGTACAGGCGCCTCGTCTTCCTCTTCGTACTCATCTTCATACTCGTCTTCATCGACCCACGTATCGTCACGACGGGTACGGTTGCTGGCGAACGTCAGCAGCGTCAGAATAAAGCTGCCGATCTTCTCAGCAATGCTCACCCAGGACCAGCCGGTAAACAGCGTCAGGCCCGCCGCCCAGATACAGAGCAGCGCCAGCGTGCCGCCGCTGCTATGAAGCATCGGTTGCAGCGCGGAGCTCAACAGGCTGCCGATCACCCCGCCGGAGGCGAAGTACCAGATATCATCAGCGTTGATCGCCGCCAGCCCACAGGAGGTGAGGATCAGCGCCAGGGCGCCAATCAGGCGCAGCGAAACGGCAAAATAATCGATGTAGTCGTCGTTCTGTCGATGACGCCAGGCAAACCAGCATCCGCCAATAATGATGACGGGAAGGGTATAAGCCATCACTCCGAAAATGAAAAAGAGCGTGTCCGCAAGCCAGGCACCGGGAACGCCACCTAAGTTATGAATAGGCTCATGCCATGCGGTTTGCGACCAGCTGGGATCTGAGGGGTTGAAACTGAGTAAGGCGGCCATCAGCCAGACGGCAAAAAGGGCAATAACAATCAGTAACGCCTCGAGGAGACGACGTCCGCTGCTTAGCTTAGATAATGTGACTTCTTTGTCTTCAGTGTATTCCTGGCTCAAGAAAGGCTCTCCAGGTATCAGGCATGGCCTGCCTGTGTGCTAAAACGGACAACAGCGCCGGGACTCCCCGGCACTGTTGCTGTATGGATTAACAGGAGTGTAATCAAACTACACTGATTTTGCACCTGTTCCGTGTTAGCGCGTCTTAATAACCAGACGATTGCTCTGTTTGACCTCTTCCATCACCACATAAGTACGGGTGTCGTTCACGCCTGGCAGACGCAGCAGGGTTTCACCCAGCAGCTTACGGTAGGCGGACATATCAGGCACACGGGTTTTTAACAGGTAGTCAAAATCACCGGAAACCAGATGACACTCTTGAATTTCTTCAAGTTTTTGTACAGCGGCGTTAAATTGCTCAAACACATCCGGCGCACCACGATTCAGAGTAATCTCAACAAATACCAGAAGTGAGGCATCCAGATAATGCGGGTTTAGCAGAGCCGTATAGCCCTGGATAAAACCCTGTCTTTCCAGTCGACGCACACGCTCAAGGCACGGCGTCGGGGAAAGTCCCACACGTTTTGAAAGCTCGACGTTGGAAATACGCCCATCCTTTTGCAATTCATTAAGAATGTTACGATCGATACGGTCGAGATCTTTGCCAGGGCGCTTCTTGCTATCTACCATTATTATTGTCTCTCTGTATTCCTTCCCTACTCCTGCCTGGACCCTGTGCACATCACTGTTCAGAGCCTGCACCCGTTATTCATCACATCGCCTGGTTATGTATTAGATGCGATGTGGATTCGGGTTCTGCGGTAAGAAGACCGTTGCCCGAAAGCAGTCACAGACATCACGTATGGCGTCTGTCCACACCATGCGTAGATTTCACTGACCCGGTAAAAATGGCATTTACGTGCATGTCTATTCGACATGCAGTTCATGCGTCTTTTTTTCTTCCTTGAATGTTTTCGCAAAAGCGCAGGGGATTGTCAAAGCAAAACATCGATTTTTAGTACAAGATGCCAGATATTCATTACGGGGGGGTATTAATCATCATTTTATTGCCTTATAAACGCGCGATTTTCAGTAGCAGACGTGATATGACCGTGTCTGATCCATAGGGCGTGACTATTGCATATATCGGAAGCAAAACTGTCGTGCTCTTTTTTTACGGCAACAAATTCCCTACAATCCAGCCCATTGCCTGCCAACAACAATGGGGATCTCATGGGCACGACCAAACACAGTAAGCTGCTAATCCTTGGTTCTGGACCTGCGGGATATACCGCAGCGGTCTATGCTGCACGCGCTAACCTGCAACCGGTACTGATTACCGGGATGGAAAAAGGCGGTCAGCTGACCACCACCACGGAAGTGGAAAACTGGCCGGGCGACCCGAACGACCTGACCGGGCCGCTGCTGATGGAGCGCATGCACGAGCATGCTGCTAAATTCGAAACCGAAATCCTGTTCGACCACATTAATAAAGTGGATTTGCAGAACCGTCCGTTCCGTCTGACCGGCGACAGCGGTGAATACACCTGCGATGCGCTGATCATCGCTACCGGTGCCTCTGCCCGTTATCTCGGTTTGCCGTCTGAAGAAGCATTCAAAGGGCGCGGCGTATCAGCCTGTGCGACCTGCGACGGTTTCTTCTATCGCAACCAGAAAGTTGCGGTGATCGGCGGCGGCAACACCGCTGTGGAAGAAGCGCTGTATCTGGCAAACATTGCCTCAGAAGTACACCTGATCCACCGTCGCGACACCTTCCGCGCGGAGAAGATCCTGATCAAACGTCTGATGGACAAAGTGGCGAGCGGTAACATTGTGCTGCATACCAACCGTACGCTGGAAGAAGTAACTGGCGATCAGATGGGCGTCGCGGGACTGCGTATCCGTGATACCCAGAACACCGATAACGTCGAAACGCTGGAAGTGGCAGGCCTGTTTGTGGCAATCGGTCACAGCCCGAACACGGCCATTTTCGAAGGCCAACTTGAGCTGGAGAACGGCTACATCAAAGTGCAGTCTGGCATTCACGGCAATGCGACGCAGACCAGCATCCCAGGCGTCTTCGCGGCTGGCGACGTGATGGACCATATTTATCGTCAGGCGATCACCTCTGCGGGCACCGGCTGTATGGCCGCGCTGGACGCAGAACGCTATCTGGACGGACTGGCAGAACAAGGTAAATAATCTTTACAAGTCAGTAACAAACGTAAATAAAGGCGGCCACTGGTCGCCTTTATTTTTGCTCACGTGTAACATGCAGATGTCTAATTTCTTATAACGTCACCTGCAAAGTACGCAATGGAAAAAACCCGTCAACAAGAGTTAACGCGCTGGCTGAAACAGCAAAGCGTTCTGTCCCGCCGCTGGCTTATGATCTCCCGCGTTCTGGGATTTATCAGCGGTCTGTTGATTGTTGCCCAGGCATGGCTGCTGGCCCGCATTCTCAATCATATGATCATGGAGAGCATCCCGCGCGAAGCGCTGCTGCTGCCGTTTATCGTTCTGGTGCTGGTTTTCGTCCTGCGTGCGTGGGTGGTCTGGCTGCGAGAACGGGTTGGGTTCCATGCCGGCCAGCACATCCGCTATGAGATCCGCCGCAAAGTGCTCGACCGGCTTTCGGAAGCCGGGCCTGCGTGGATCCAGGGCAAACCGGCCGGTAGCTGGGCGACGCTGATCCTTGAGCAAATCGACGATATGCACGATTACTATGCGCGTTATCTTCCACAGATGGCGCTGGCAGTGTTTGTGCCTCTGATGATTGTTATCGCCATCTTCCCTGTTAACTGGGTAGCGGCTCTGATCCTGATGGGGACCGCCCCGCTCATCCCGCTGTTTATGGCGATGGTCGGCATGGGTGCGGCAGATGCTAACCGTCGCAACTTCCTTGCGCTGGGTCGGTTGAGCGGTCATTTCCTGGACCGTCTGCGCGGAATGGAAACCCTGCGGATCTTTGGTCGTGGTGAAGCGGAAACCGAAAACATTCGCCTGGCGTCGCAGGATTTTCGTCAGCGCACCATGGAAGTGTTGCGCATGGCCTTCCTTTCTTCCGGCGTGCTCGAGTTCTTTACCTCCCTGTCGATTGCGCTGGTGGCGGTTTACTTTGGCTTCTCCTACCTCGGCGCGCTGGACTTTGGCCACTACGGTACGGCGGTCACGCTTTCCGCCGGGTTCCTGGCGCTGATCCTGGCCCCGGAATTTTTCCAGCCGCTTCGCGATCTCGGCACCTTTTACCATGCCAAAGCGCAGGCGGTGGGTGCTGCCGACAGCCTGAAAACCTTTATGGAAACGCCGCTGGCGCATCCGGAGCGTGGTGAGGTGACGCTGAATACGAACGATCCGGTGACCATTGAAGCACAGGATTTTTCTGTTCTGTCGCCTGAAGGCAAAGTGCTGGCCGGCCCGCTGAACTTCACCCTGCCTGCCGGGCAACGTGTGGTGCTGGTGGGTACCAGCGGCTCAGGTAAAAGCTCATTGTTGAATGCGCTGTCAGGTTTTATGGCGTACACCGGATCGCTGCGTATCAACAAAACGGAGCTGCGCGAGCTCGATCCTGATGCCTGGCGTAAACAGCTAAGCTGGGTGGGTCAAAACCCTCAGCTGCCTGCCCCGACGCTGCGCGAGAATGTGCTGCTGGCAAGGCCGGATGCACGTGACGATGAGCTGCAATCGGTCCTCGACCGCGCCTGGGTCAGCGAGTTTTTGCCGCTGCTTGCGCAGGGTGTCGATACCGTCATTGGCGATCAGTCTGCCGGGCTGTCAGTGGGCCAGGCACAGCGCGTCGCGGTTGCCCGTGCGCTGCTGAACCCCTGTTCGTTAATGCTGCTGGACGAACCCGCCGCCAGCCTGGACGCTCACAGCGAGCAGCGCGTGATGGATGCGCTTAACGCAGCCTCACGCCAGCAAACTACCCTGATGGTGACCCACCAGCTGGAAGGTATTACCGACTGGGATCAGATCTGGGTGATGGAAAACGGACACATTGTTGAGCAAGGCGATTACGCCGCGCTTGTTGCCGCGCAGGGGCCCTTTGCGACCCTGCTGGCGAACCGTCAGGAGGATATCTGATGCGCGCCCTGCTTCCCTATCTTGCTTTGTATAAACGCCACAAATGGATGCTGACGCTCGGGATCGTACTGGCGATTATCACTCTGCTCGCCAGCATCGGCCTGCTTACGCTTTCTGGCTGGTTCCTCTCCGCATCTGCGGCCGCAGGCTTTGCCGGGCTATACAGCTTTAACTACATGCTGCCTGCCGCCGGGGTGCGCGGCACGGCGATTACGCGAACTGCCGGGCGCTACTTCGAACGCCTGGTCAGCCACGACGCGACCTTCCGCGTGCTGCAACACCTGCGTATTTATACGTTCAGCAAATTGCTGCCCCTCTCCCCTGCCGGGCTGGCACGTTTTCGGCAGGGCGAATTACTCAACCGCGTAGTTGCGGATGTGGATACGCTGGATCACCTCTATCTGCGCGTCATCTCGCCCATGGTGGGCGCGTTTGTGGTGATTGTCGTGGTCACGCTGGGGTTGAGTTTCCTGGATGTTCCCATCGCACTGACGCTCGGCGGCATCATGCTGATGACGCTGATTATTCTGCCGCCCCTGTTTTATCGTGCAGGTAAAACCACCGGGGAGAACCTGACGCGTCTGCGCGGGGAATACCGCCAGCAGCTCACCTCCTGGTTGCAGGGTCAGGCCGAGCTCACCATTTTTGGTGCCAGCAAGCGCTATCGCACCCGTATGGAAAATACGGAACTGAACTGGCATGAAGCCCAGCGTCGCCAGTCTGAACTGACCGCGTTTTCTCAGGCGCTGATGATGTTAATCGGTGGGTTTGCCGTTATCGCCATGCTCTGGATGGCCTCCGGTGGCGTGGGCGGTAACCCGCAGCCTGGCCCGCTGATTGCGCTGTTTGTTTTCTGTGCCCTGGCAGCCTTCGAAGCCTTAGCCCCGGTCACCGGCGCCTTTCAGCATCTCGGCCAGGTGATTGCCTCTGCGCTGCGCATTACGGATATTGCAGAGCAGGAGCCGGAAGTGAAGTTCAGCGCGGGTCAAACCATCGTGCCGGAGCAGGTCGCGCTGACGCTCAGCAACGTCACCTTCGCCTACGACAAGCAGGCGCAAAACGCGCTGGAAGATATCAGCCTTTCTGTTGATGCCGGGCAGCGCATTGCGATCCTTGGCCGTACGGGATGTGGCAAATCGACGCTTTTGCAACTCCTCACGCGCGCCTGGGACCCGCAGCAGGGCGAGATTCGGTTTAACGACCTTCCGCTGTCTGATTATAGCGAAGCGGCCTTGCGTAAAACCGTCAGCGTCGTGCCCCAGCGTGTGCACCTGTTCAGCGCTACGCTGCGCGATAATCTTCTTCTGGCGGCACCGGACGCCTCTGACGATACGCTGCGGGCGATGCTGGAACAGGTTGGGCTGCACAAGCTGCTTGAGGACGACGGGTTGAACAGCTGGCTGGGTGAAGGGGGCCGACAGCTTTCCGGCGGCGAACTGCGTCGTCTGGCCATCGCGCGCGCCTTGCTGCACGATGCGCCGCTGATGTTGCTGGATGAACCGACAGAAGGTCTGGATGCGACAACCGAGAGTCAAATTCTTGATTTACTGACAAAGGTGATGAAAGGCAAAACCGTGCTGATGGTCACTCACCGCCTGCGCGGGCTGGTGAGTTTAGATCGAATAATTGTGATGGACAACGGACACATAATTGAGCAAGGTAATCACGCAGAGCTGCTGGCAAAACAGGGTCGCTACTACCAGTTTAAACAGCGCCTGTAGACTATATTTGTAGCGTCCTCTCTCGCGTACTGGAGTTCTGTTGTCATGCGCCTGGTGCAGCTTTCTCGCCATAATATTGCGTTCCCTTCTCCGGAGGGGGCGCTGCGTGAACCTAACGGATTGCTGGCTTTGGGCGGCGATCTCAGCCCGGCGCGTCTCTTAATGGCTTACCAGCGCGGCATCTTCCCGTGGTTTTCTCCCGGCGACCCGATTTTATGGTGGTCTCCGGACCCGCGAGCCGTGCTGTGGCCCGGGCAGTTTCACCTGAGCCGCAGCATGAAACGTTTTCACGCAAATTCGCCCTATCGCGTCACGCTCAATCACGCCTTCGGGCAGGTAATCGAAGGCTGCGCTGAAGATCGTCATGAAGGCACCTGGATAACCCGCGATATCATTATCGCCTACCACCAGCTTCATGAGCTGGGCTACGCGCACTCCATCGAAGTATGGAAAGATGATGACCTCGTTGGGGGAATGTACGGGGTGGCGCAGGGCACGCTTTTCTGCGGCGAGTCGATGTTCTCCCGCGCCACGAATGCGTCGAAAACCGCGCTGCTGGTTTTTAGCCAGGAATTTGCCCAACGCGGCGGACAACTGATGGATTGTCAGGTGCTGAATGAGCACACCGCCTCGCTCGGCGCGGTTGAAATTTCCCGCCGACGCTATATCGAACACCTTGAACAGTGCCGACAGGAGACTCTTCCGCGCGATTTTTGGGTTCCCAGAATGCTCTTTATGCCCAATGCCTAAATGTTTTCCGCATATTTTTTATGAGGGTGTTATAATTACGCCGCAGAGTAGCTTCTGCCTGTTGCCCCGCCGCCGTTTGGGACCCTCGCTTCAGATAACGTCCTGACGTTTATCCTGTCGTATCCCCTTTACGAATGCGCTTTCCGTTCGGTTGTACCGTGACGCTTGGGCAATACGCTGAAATTGTTTTGCTGCGTTTTAAACGCGCAATTCTTTACTTAATTGATGAATTTCGGCATTATCTTGCCGGTTCAAAACTTGGTAGTGATACCCCAGAGGATTAGATGGCCAAAGAAGACAATATTGAAATGCAGGGTACCGTACTTGATACGTTGCCTAATACCATGTTTCGCGTAGAACTGGAAAACGGTCACGTGGTAACTGCGCACATCTCCGGTAAAATGCGCAAAAACTATATCCGCATTTTGACGGGCGACAAAGTGACTGTTGAACTGACCCCGTACGACCTGAGCAAAGGCCGCATTGTCTTCCGTAGTCGCTAATTGTTTTCGCCTGTAATGGCAGATGAATATTTAAAAGGTCGGGACAATCCCGGCCTTTTTTATTTATGGCCTTAGTGTGGCTGTGTCGGCAGATGTATTGTCATGCACGGGTTCATGGGTACGATTAAATCTTCAGCTATCGCGTGGGTAATGTCATGCAACAGTCCCGTCAGGTGCGGCAACATATCGCGGTCAAAATGCGAAACCAGCAGCACGTGGTTTAACGCCCGGCAGTAGTCACATTTCGTTTCTGTATCTTCCAGCAACCACTCTTTTTGTCGCGGCTGTTCCGCTTCGTCCTCAAATTCCACCACCTGAAAATCACGCATGGATTCTGTGAGGCCGGATTTTACCTCTTCCAGATAAGCTCCGAGACAGCGGCAAACGGGCTGCGTTTGCGGGAGAGATTTGCAGTCGAGAAGGATTTCGGTGAGCAGCTTGCAGCGCTCGGCCAGGGTTGGGAGATCGGGGTTGAGGGAGAGTTCGGTGTAGAGCTGGGCGAAGCTATTAATATTAGTCATATGTAATCCTTTATGCACGCAAGATTGTCTGTGCACACACTTTCAGGACGCCAATCCCGGCACCCGATTTTGCAGGTGCGACGCCATTTTATTACTGTAGATTTATCCAGCAACTGACTTCGAAAGAAACTGGAAAGCGCCTCGCAAAATTTCACTGCGGCCTGATGCCCTCACCCCAGCCCTCTCCCACTGGGAGAGGGAGCAAACAAAAAAAACGGCAACCGAAGTTGCCGTTTTGCTTTTACCTTTCAACTCAGTGAGCCGCTTCCGGCTTGTGCTTCGCCGCACTCTGGAAATCGTACGTCAGTTCGTTCTTCGCCTGATCCAGCGCCACGGTCACCTGGCCGCCGTCAACCAGCGATCCAAACAGCAGTTCGTTCGCCAGCGGTTTCTTCAGGTTGTCCTGAATCACGCGCGCCATCGGACGGGCACCCATCGCACGGTCGTAGCCTTTCTCGGCCAGCCAGTTGCGGGCCTCCTGGCTCACTTCCAGCGACACGCCTTTCTGATCCAGCTGAACCTGCAGCTCGACGATGAACTTATCCACCACCTGATGGATCACCTCGGTAGACAGGTGATCGAACCAGATAATGTTGTCCAGACGGTTACGGAACTCCGGCGTGAAGATCTTCTTGATCTCCTCCATCGCATCGGTGCTGTTATCCTGATGGATCAGGCCGATGGATTTGCGCTCGGTTTCACGCACCCCGGCGTTGGTGGTCATCACCAGCACCACGTTGCGGAAATCGGCCTTGCGCCCGTTGTTATCGGTCAGCGTCCCGTTGTCCATCACCTGCAACAGGATATTGAACACGTCCGGGTGCGCTTTCTCGATTTCATCAAGAAGCAGTACCGCGTGCGGATGCTTGATCACCGCGTCGGTGAGCAGGCCGCCCTGGTCAAAGCCCACGTAGCCCGGAGGCGCACCAATCAAACGGCTGACGGTGTGACGCTCCATATACTCGGACATATCAAAGCGCAACAGCTCAATGCCCAGCGCTTTGGAGAGCTGCACCGTTACCTCGGTTTTACCCACACCGGTCGGGCCGGCGAACAGGAAGGAACCGACAGGCTTGTGGTCATGCCCCAGGCCAGCACGGGCCATCTTGATCGCTTCGGTTAAGGCCTCAATGGCTTTATCCTGACCAAAGACCAGCATTTTCAGGCGATTGCCGAGGGTGCGCAGCGTATCACGGTCGCTCTGAGAGACGCTCTTCTCAGGGATACGTGCGATACGGGCCACCACGGACTCGATATCCGCTACGTTCACGGTTTTCTTACGCTTGCTCGCTGGCATCAGGCGCGCACGCGCACCCGCTTCATCAATCACGTCGATCGCTTTATCCGGCAGATGACGATCGTTAATGTATTTCACCGCCAGCTCCACCGCCGCACGCACCGCTTTCGCGGTGTAACGCACGTCGTGGTGCGCTTCGTACTTGGTTTTCAGACCGTTGATGATCTGCACCGTTTCGTCAACCGACGGCTCGGTAACGTCGATTTTCTGGAAACGACGCGCCAGCGCACGATCCTTCTCAAAGATGTTGCTGAACTCCTGGTACGTCGTAGAGCCCATCACGCGGATCTTGCCGCTGGAGAGCAGCGGTTTGATCAGGTTGGCGGCATCTACCTGACCACCGGAAGCCGCGCCTGCGCCGATGATGGTGTGGATCTCATCGATAAACAGGATGCTGTTGGTGTCCTGCTCCAGCTGTTTTAACAGCGCTTTGAAACGTTTTTCAAAATCACCGCGGTATTTGGTGCCCGCCAGCAGCGAGCCAATATCCAGCGAGTAGATGGTGCAGTCGGCAATCACTTCCGGCACGTCGCCCTGCACAATGCGCCAGGCCAGACCTTCGGCAATCGCGGTTTTACCCACGCCAGATTCCCCCACCAGCAGCGGGTTGTTCTTACGGCGACGGCACAGCACCTGGATGGCACGCTCCAGCTCTTTGTCGCGGCCAATCAGCGGGTCGATACCGCCAACGCGAGCAAGCTGGTTAAGGTTGGTGGTGAAGTTTTCCATACGATCCTCCCCGCCTGCTTGCTCTTCATTGCTGTTGATCTGTCCGCTGGGATCCGATGCCTGGTTAGGCTCGTCTTTTCGCGTTCCGTGAGAGATGAAGTTGACCACGTCGAGCCGGCTGACTTCGTGTTTACGCAGCAGGTAGGCCGCCTGGGACTCCTGCTCACTGAAGATGGCGACCAGCACATTGGCGCCCGTCACTTCGCTACGTCCGGAAGACTGGACGTGGAAAACCGCGCGCTGCAGCACGCGCTGGAAGCTGAGCGTCGGCTGTGTGTCGCGCTCTTCTTCACTGGCTGGCAGCACCGGTGTGGTTTGTTCGATGAAGGCTTCGAGTTCCTGACGTAGCGCCACCAGATCCACGGAGCAGGCTTCCAGCGCTTCGCGGGCAGATGGGTTGCTAAGCAGTGCGAGCAGCAAATGCTCGACGGTCATAAACTCATGTCGGTGCTCACGCGCTCTGGCGAAAGCCATGTTTAAACTGAGTTCCAGTTCTTGATTGAGCATAGGCACCTCCCCCAATTTTATGCCTTATCAGGCCTTTTCCAGCGTACACAGCAACGGATGCTCATTCTCCCTTGCATAGTCGTTCACCATCGCTACTTTGGTTTCCGCAACTTCGGCAGTAAAGATGCCGCAGATCGCTTTGCCACGATAATGAACGGTAAGCATCAGTTGCGTTGCACGTTCAACATCATAAGAAAAGAACTTTTGTAGCACGTCAATAACAAATTCCATCGGCGTGTAATCATCGTTCATTAACATAACTTTATACATAGATGGCGGTTTTAGCGCGTCGCGCACTTTATCTTCCGCCAGCTGGTCAAAATCCAGCCAATCGTTGGTCTTACCCATTATGCATAACCACTTTGAATCTACCTCAGATGTTAGATAACAATCATCTATTACTGTCATCCGCGATGTCTGTCACAAACTGTTGCAATAGCGTTAACTGCCTCAAATTTTGGTTGATTATTGTCCCAACTCCAGCGCCAAACGCTTGACGGCTTCTTCCGTTTCTCTAAATTGTACAAGCGTGAGTTGGCGAGGTTTTGAACAGCCCCCACTCCACCACCGGTTCATTCCATCTTAATTTATAAGATTTACGAAGGATGTCGAAGCATGGAAATGGGTACTGTTAAGTGGTTCAACAACGCCAAGGGGTTTGGCTTCATTTGCCCCGAAGGCGGCGGCGAGGATATCTTCGCTCACTATTCCACCATTCAGATGGATGGTTACAGGACGCTCAAAGCCGGGCAGTCCGTCCGGTTCGATGTACACCAGGGGCCAAAAGGCAATCATGCCAGTCTGATCGTCCCCGTTGAAGCAGAAGCGGTTGCATAGCTCTCTGATTCATTGTGTACACCCTGCAGGCAAAATGCCAGCCCGATCGGCTGGCATTTTTATTTTCGGGTTATTCGCGCGCCAGCGCATCCATCGGATCCAGCCGCGCCGCGTTTCGCGCCGGTAGCCAGCCGAACAGAATACCGGTGAAGGTGGAACATAAAAACGCCGTCAGGATCGCCATCGGCGAGAAGCCAATCTCCCAGCCCGGTAAGAAGAGCTGGAGCGCAAAGGCGATCATCATCGAGAGCGCAATCCCCATCGCACCGCCCACCAGACACACCAGCACCGCTTCAATCAAAAATTGCTGCAGCACGTCGCTGGCTCTGGCTCCGACCGCCATGCGGATGCCGATCTCCCGCGTACGTTCGGTCACCGACACCAGCATAATGTTCATCACCCCTATCCCGCCGACGACCAGCGAAATCACCGCCACCAGCGTCAGGAACAGCTGAAGAGTACGTGTGGTCTTTTCCGCCGTTTTCAAGAGGCCATCCATATTCCAGGTGAAGAAATCCTTTTTCCCGTGGCGCAGGGTTAACAGCCGCTCCAGCTGCTGTTCCGCCAGCCCGCTGTCGTAGCCCTCCTTCACTCGAACGGTAATAGAGTTAAGCCATGACTGCCCCATGATGCGCCCGGAAATGGTGGTGTACGGCAGCCAGACGCGCAGGATTTTACTGCTGCCGAACATCGACTGCTTCTCTTCCGCCACGCCGATCACCGTCGCTGGCATGTTGCCTACGAGGATCACTTCCCCCACCACATTGGTCTTATTCGGGAACAGCTGCCTGCGGGAGTTAGCGTCTAACACCACCACCTGCGCCCTGCCCGCCAGCTGTTCAGCGTTGAAGGTCGCCCCTTCGCTGAAGGTCATGCCGTAGACGTTGAAGTAATCTCCGCTGACGCCGTTAGCGCTGGCCGCCACGTCGATGTTGCCGTAGCGCAGACGCAGGTTTTGCGAGACGGCAGGCGTGGCGGAGTTCACCCACGGCTGCTTCTGAATAGCCGCCAGATCGTCATACTTCAGCGCCTGCTGATACTGCGGCTCGTCGTCGCCAAAATCTTTGCCGGGATAAACGTCGATGGTGTTAGTCCCGATGGCGCGAATATCTGCCAGCACCAGCTGTTTCGCCGCATCGCCCACCACCACAATCGACACCACTGAGGCAATACCAATAATGATGCCAAGCATGGTCAGCAGAGTGCGCATTTTGTTGGCCGCCATCGCCAGCCAGGCCATGGTCAGCGCCTCGCGGAAACCGCTGGAAAACTGGCCCCAGCCAGTTGCGGCCGGCAGCGCCTCTTTCGCCGCCGCCGCTCTGGACTGACGTGGCGGCGGGTTGCTGACTAGCTCGCCGTCGTGGATCTCGATAATGCGTTCCGCCTGCGCTGCCACCTGCGGATCGTGGGTGACGATAATCACCGTATGCCCCTGATCGCGAAGCTGATGCAGGATCGCCATCACCTCTTCACCGGAATGGCTGTCGAGCGCACCGGTTGGCTCATCGGCGAGGATCACCTGCCCACCGTTCATCAGCGCGCGGGCAATACTCACGCGTTGCTGCTGACCGCCGGAAAGCTGCGAAGGCTGATAATCAACACGCTCCGCCAGCCCAAGACGCGTTAACAGCGCCTTCGCGCGTTCGAGGCGTTTTTTGCGCTCGACGCCCGCATACACCGCCGGCACTTCCACATTCTGCGCCGCGCTCAGGTGTGAAAGCAGATGGTAACGCTGGAAGATAAAGCCAAAATGCTCGCGACGCAGCTTCGCCAGCGCGTCGCCGTCCAGGGTGGAAACATCCGTCCCGGCCACGCGATAGGTGCCGCTGGTAGGCTTATCCAGACAGCCGAGAATGTTCATCAGCGTTGATTTACCCGAGCCCGATGCCCCGACAATCGCCACCATTTCACCGGCTTCAACGCGCAGGGAGATGCCTTTCAGCACCTCCACCGGCCCGTCGCCGGACGGATAGCTGCGACGAATGTCATTCAGCTCAAGCAGCGCCGTCATTGCGCGGCTCCAGGCAGGCTTTCGCTGGTGACCACTTCCTCACCCTCTTCCAGCCCTTTAACCACCACCACGTCGGTGTCGTTACGTGCGCCAATTACCACTTCCCGCTCGCGGGTTTCACCGTTGCGCAGCACCTTAACTTTGTAGCGATTATCCCCGGCGGATTCGCCCAGCGCGGAGAGCGGAACCGTCAGCACGTTTTTCACGCCGGTCAGCTGGATATGCACCTGAGCGGTCATGTCCAGACGCAGCACGCCCTGCGGGTTTGGCACCTCAAAACGCGCATAGTAGAAGATGGCGTCGTTGACCTTCTCCGGCGTCGGCAGGATATCTTTCAGCACCCCTTCATAGCGGGTTTGCGGATCGCCCAGCACCGTAAACCAGGCTTTCTGCCCCGGCTTAAGGTGAATGACGTCCGCTTCAGATACCTGGGCTTTCACCAGCATGGTGCTCATATCCGCCAGGGTCAGGATGTTCGGCGCCTGCTGCGCGGCGATGACCGTCTGGCCTTGCAGGGTGGTTATCTGCGTCACTTCCCCGGCCATTGGCGCAACGATTTGCGTGTAATCGAGGTTGGTTTTCGCCGTATCCAGCGAGGCCTGATTCCGCTTGATTTGCGCATCGATGGTGCCAATCTGCGCCTGCTTCACCGCCAGCTCCGTGGCGGCTGTGTCCAGATCCTGTTTCGAGATGGCCTGCGTTTTCGCCAGCGCCTGCTGGCGCGACAGGGTGACCTGAGCGAGATTACGCTCCGCCTGAGCCTGAGCGCGCTGCGCGCGCAACTCCATCAGCGTCGCTTCCACTTCGCGGATCTGGTTTTGCGCCTGCTCAGGATCGATCACGCCCAGCAACTGGCCTTTTTTAACCTTATCGCCAATCTCAACCGACAGGGTTTTAAGCTGACCGCTGACCTGCGCGCCCACGTCAACCTTACGCAGGGCATCCAGCTTCCCCGTCGCCAGCACGTTTTGTTGCAGCTCGCCCGGACGAACAATCAGCGTTTGATACTGGGGTACCGGCGCGTTCAGTACCTTCCATAACCAGAATCCGCCTGCTAACACCACTACCGCCAGCAGCAGAAACAGCTTTCTGCGTTTTCCCTTCAGGTTCATAAATATTCCAAATAATTGTTCTGGCTATCATCACCGTTGATTTTATCTAAACCACTCCTCAACGAAACCCCCGATCCCCGTAATCGTCGGGAATTGTTTACCCGATGTTGATAAAGCGCCTGCTGAAATAGCGAAATTCCACCAGAAGCAGGATCTAACATGTCTTCCATCGTCGATACACCTTATTCAACGCTGTCCCAGCCTAAATCGGGCTGGCAACTGTTTAAAAGCCTGGCATCGGGTTCCCTCACGCCGGGGCTGGCGTGGCAAAATCCGGCCTATCGACGTAAGTTTATGTTGCGCTCGCTGGCAACGCCGTTCACCACTGCGCGCCTGCTCGGAAACCTTGCAAAACAGCCCCGTCTGATGCAGATCCTGCGCGTGCAGCCCGGCCTGCCGTGCCGCCTGCACCGACCGTGGCTGACCGTCAATATGGGCCGTCACAATACGCTGGACGCATTGGACAATCACTATCAGATGATGAGCCGCCATCTTCCGGCGTCACTGCTGAACGGCTACCTTTCCAGCCAGGGCATCACGCTGGTGACGTTAACGGGCAAAGAGGAGCAGCAGTTTAGCGTTCGCCTGAGCGCGGATGCGTTTCTGGACAAAGAAGGGGAAGCGACCCTCACTTTTTGTGACCACCAGAACACGGTGCTGGCCGAGCTGACCTTTACGCTGTGCAAATACCAGGGCAAGTCAACGCTCTTCATCGGCGGAATGCAGGGGGCGAAAGCGCATGTCCCGCACGAGCACATTCAGCTGGCGACCAAAGCCTGTCACGGACTGTTCCCAAAACGTCTGCTGGTTGAAGCGGTCATGACGCTGGCAGGCGCCTTCCCCGTCGAGCAGATCCTCGCGGTGAGTAACGCCACCCACATCTACCGCAGCTGGCGCTATCGCAAGAAAAAAGAGGGAAAATTGCTGGCTGACTATGACAGCTTCTGGCGCTCCCTTGGCGGACAGCAGCAGGAGAACGGCAACTTTGCCCTGCCACTGACCATGCCACGCAAACCGATGGAAGAGATTGCGAGTAAAAAACGGTCCGAGTACCGCCGCCGCTATGCCCTGCTTGATAGCCTGATCCAACAGGTTTCGCAGGCGACTGCCCGTTAATCGGCCCTCCCGCGAGCCAGCCAGAGGACGCGGGAGAACATTTTACGCAGCAGCGTGGGCACCGACTCCACGCCCCGCCTGCCCGCTTCCGTCGCGACTTCAATGGCCAAATCCGGTTTTGACGACCGATGGATAGCTTTGGCAATCACCCGACGCATATTCATGGGCACATCCACCGGGATCATCGCCACGCGGTGAAAGACGTCGTCAAATCCCTGGCGGTACATAAAGTGCTCCATGTCCATCGCGGGCAACGTGGTCAGATGTTCCCGCTCCTCTTCACGATCGTTATTGAGCAGGCTGCGCACGGTCGCCGCATATTTTTTACCCGCCTCATCGCCATCCACCAGCACGTGCCACTCTATCCCCATCCGGCGCGCAAATTTGATCAGCGGCTTTAAGCCAGACTGAGCAAATTCGATCACTTTGATCCCTTCGGCATCAAAGTGGTGTCCGCACTGGCGAGCCAGCTCGTTTATCACCCAGGTTTCGGTTTCCCCTTCCACCAGCAACCAGCAACGGGCAAACAGGGAAGAGGCACGGTTAAAACGGATATGAAACGCAATCCGTCGGCCATCTTCGGCATTTAACCCGCCGGGCCCGAGCCGGTAGGCGGTGACCCGCGAGGATTCACGCACCAGGCGGCAGACATACTCTACCGGCGTCAGGGAGAGCAGCTCGCCGGAATTCGTGGTGGTGACACGCTGCAACGGCAGCAGATTAAGAAGATGCCACGCCACGGAAAGCATAATCGGGTGCAGCCGCGTTTCCGGATCTTCCACCAGCAGCAGCGGGCGCGCGTCCCGATCCAGGCGCACCGTCCCTTTCGCCTGTAACAGCGTGGAGAATAATCCCAGCAGGATCACCCGATGCGTGCGCCCGCTGGGGCGGTCGATCATGCGGTTGATAATATCGAGATAGCGCCAGCTTCGTTGCTCGTCGTGCGAGCGGCGGCGCATCAGGCGGTGGCGCGCCTGCCCCGTTCCCTGCTCGGAGAAGTAGTGCTCCAGCAGTTGGACCATGGCAGACAGTCCCTGACGGATCTGGCCGTCGGTGAGATTCTGCGGCCGCGAGACCAGTTCACGGGCGAGGAAATCCAGCTCGCGGGCGGTTACTTCCACCTCGGGCATATTCGGTACGGTGCCGTTACGGATCCGCCGCATAAAGCGCGCGTCTCGTAAGCGCAACACGGGGGAGAGGCGGATAAGATGGCGGGCAAGCTCGTCAATATTATCGAGCGGGATCGGATTCCCCTTCTCATCAAGAAATTCACGCAGGGTTAATACCCCGTCGTTTTGCGCCATTTCGCCCTCAAGGCGATAGAAAATACGCTGGAACCCATCTTCACAGGGCACCCAGCAGGGCGACATAGGGCGAAAACGACGCACGCGATGGCGACCGGGCTCGGATTCGCGGAAGGTCAGAATGATATGCAGGTGTTTCTCGCGCCCGTTGACATCCCCCGGCGGAAACCAGAAGTCATCATGGACAAAGTGGTACAAGTTCTCTTCGGGCGAAAGCAGCAGCGTCAGGGCATCCAGCAGGCTGGATTTACCCCAGGCGTTTTCGCCTATCAGGACGTTGTTCTGTTCCAGTTGCAGCGACAGGCGGTTAATCCCGCGAAACCCGACAATCTCCACACGTTCGAGTAGCATACATCCCCCGCATTTCGGCCACTTTTTCCTTCAAGTTATCAGCAGTATAGCGGCAGGCTGTAGGTCACGACAGCAGAATATACGCCCCCTTAATAATTGGGCTATGCTCTAATTACCTCCGTTCTGAACAAGGATTGACATCACATTGCCTTAAATCAAATTTAGTGAATTTATTTGAGTGGCGAAGGTATGTTGATGGTTTCAAAATACTGGCTCTTTGAGTCGTCATCCCTTTATGGCGATATAACCCGCGCGCAGGAATGGGCGCGGACGTTTATTATTGAGGTGGTTATGTTCAGAAAATTAGCGGCAGAATGCTTTGGTACATTCTGGCTGGTGTTTGGTGGCTGCGGTAGCGCAGTACTGGCAGCCGCATTTCCGGAATTAGGTATTGGATTTGTCGGCGTCGCGCTGGCATTCGGTTTAACCGTATTAACCATGGCATTCGCCGTGGGGCATATTTCCGGCGGTCATTTCAACCCGGCCGTCACGTTAGGTTTATGGGCGGGCGGACGTTTCCCGGCGAAAGATATTATTGGCTATATTATTGCCCAGGTTATTGGCGGTATTATTGCCGCGGCGGTGTTGTACGTCATTGCCAGCGGGAAAGCCGGGTTTGACGCCGCGGCCAGCGGATTTGCGTCAAACGGCTTCGGCGAACACTCTCCAGGCGGCTACTCAATGCTGTCTGCTATCGTGATTGAAATTGTGCTCACCGCAGGTTTCCTGTTGGTGATCCACGGCGCAACGGACAAATACGCGCCTGCGGGCTTTGCCCCCATTGCTATTGGTCTGGCGCTGACGCTTATCCACCTGATCTCCATCCCGGTGACCAATACCTCCGTTAACCCGGCACGCAGCACCGCGGTGGCTATTTTCCAGGGCGGCTGGTCGCTTGAACAGCTGTGGCTGTTCTGGGTGATGCCAATTATTGGCGGTATTCTGGGCGGCGTTCTGTATCGCACCCTGCTGGAAAAACGCGATTAATTAAGTGCGGCCTGTAATGTCGGGTGGCGCTAAAGCTTACCCGACCTACGTGAGTGTGCACTTTGTAGGCCGGGTAAGGCGCAGCCGCCACCCGGCTTTCTTTTGCCGCTTTACTGTACAGCCTTTATTGGGTAGTGTCTCTGGCGCTTAAATGATACTCAAAAGGACCGGCTGTTCATGTTCTCAGGACTCCTCATCATTCTTCTGCCCCTGATTGTGGGCTACCTTATTCCGCTGCGTCATGAATCGGCCTTAAAGCTTATTAATCGTTTTCTCAGCTGGATTGTTTACGTCATTCTGTTCTTTATGGGGATCAGCCTGGCCTTCCTGGATAATCTGGCGACGAACTTGCTTTCCATCCTGCATTATTCTGCGGTTACGGTAGTGGTTATTCTGCTGTGCAATATTGCCGCGCTGTTCTGGCTGGAACGCACTATTCCCTGGAAAAATCACCACCATCAGGAAAAGCTTTCCTCCCGAATTGCGATGGCGCTGGAATCATTAAAGCTGTGCGGCGTGGTGGTGCTCGGTTTTTTACTGGGGCTAACCGGATGGGCTTTTTTACAGCACGCTACGGAAGCCAGCGAATATACGCTGATTTTCCTGCTCTTCCTGATCGGTATTCAGTTGCGAAATAATGGCATGACGCTGAAACAGATTGTCCTGAACCGCCGGGGCATGATGGTTGCCGTTATCGTAGTGGCCAGCTCAATGGCGGGGGGAGTGATTAACGCCTTTATTCTCGATCTGCCGCTGAAAACCAGCCTGGCGATGGCATCCGGTTTTGGCTGGTATTCGCTCTCCGGTATTCTGCTGACCGAATCGTTTGGTCCGGTGATCGGCAGCGCCGCCTTCTTTAACGATCTGGCGCGCGAGCTGATAGCCATCATGCTGATCCCCGGCCTGGTACGCCGCAGCCGCTCTACCGCGCTGGGCCTGTGCGGGGCCACCTCAATGGACTTTACCCTGCCGGTGTTACAGCGCTCGGGAGGTCTGGAGATGGTTCCTGCCGCTATTGTACACGGCTTTATTCTGAGCCTGCTGGTCCCCATTCTGATGGCGTTCTTCTCAGCCTGATACTGCTTTGGCGGTAGTGAACCTGCCGCCAAAATTGCGCTAAATCAATAACCCTCCACTTAGTATAAGAAAGCACTTTTCTCCGTTGTGGCACAGGCATAACCTTAAACATGTATCTCAAATATAACTTTAACAGGTGTGATTATGTTTTGTGTGCAATGTGAACAAACCATCCGTACCCCGGCAGGCAACGGCTGCTCTTACGCGCAGGGTATGTGCGGCAAAACCGCAGAAACGTCCGATCTCCAGGACCTGCTGATTGCGGCGCTGCAAGGCTTATCCGCCTGGGCCTTCAAGGCCCGTGAATATGGCCTTGTCGATCACTATGTCGACAGCTTTGCGCCGCGCGCATTTTTCTCCACGCTGACTAACGTTAACTTCGATTCGCCACGCATTGTGGGCTATGCCCGCGAAGCGATTGCCCTGCGTGAAGCCCTGAAAGCGCAATGCCTGAATGCCGACGCCAGCGCCCGCGTGGACAACCCGATGGCGGAACTACAGCTGGTGAGCGACGACCTGGGCGAGCTACAGCGTCAGGCCGCCGAATTTACTCCCAATAAAGACAAAGCGGCGATTGGCGAGAACATCCTCGGCCTGCGCCTGCTGTGCCTGTACGGTCTGAAAGGTGCTGCGGCGTATATGGAGCACGCGCACGTGCTCGGCCAGTACGACAACGACATTTATGCCCAGTACCACAAAATCATGGCATGGCTGGGCACCTGGCCTTCCGACATGAACGCCCTGCTGGAATGCTCGATGGAAATCGGCCAGATGAACTTCAAAGTGATGAGCATTCTGGATGCCGGTGAAACCAGCACCTACGGCCACCCAACGCCGACACAGGTCAACGTCAAAGCGACCGAAGGTAAATGCATCCTGATCTCCGGCCACGACCTGAAAGATCTCTACAACCTGCTGAAGCAGACCGAAGGCACCGGCGTTAACGTTTATACCCACGGCGAAATGCTCCCCGCGCACGGCTACCCGGAACTGCGTAAATTTAAGCATCTGATCGGTAACTACGGCAGCGGCTGGCAGAACCAGCAGGTGGAGTTCGCCCGCTTCCCTGGCCCAATCGTCATGACCTCTAACTGCATCATCGACCCTACCGTGGGCGCGTATGACGACCGTATCTGGACCCGCAGCATCGTCGGCTGGCCGGGCGTGAGCCACCTTGAAGGCGATGATTTCGGTCCGGTTATCGCACAGGCGCAGCAGATGGCAGGCTTCCCGTACAGCGAAATTCCGCACCTCATCACCGTCGGTTTTGGCCGTGAGACCCTGCTGGGTGCGGCGGATTCCCTGATTGACCTCGTCAGCCGTGAAAAACTGCGTCACATCTTCCTGATCGGCGGCTGTGACGGCGCGCGCGGGGAACGTAACTATTTCACCGATTTCGCCACCCGCGTTCCGGAAGACTGTCTGATCCTGACCCTGGCCTGCGGTAAATACCGTTTCAACAAGCTGGACTTCGGCAACATCGAAGGTCTGCCACGCCTGGTGGATGCTGGTCAGTGTAACGATGCGTATTCAGCCATCATTCTGGCGGTCACGCTGGCAGAGAAACTGGGCTGCGGCGTGAACGATCTGCCGCTGTCGCTGGTGCTCTCCTGGTTCGAGCAGAAAGCGATCGTTATTCTGTTGACCCTGCTCTCTCTCGGCGTGACCAACATCGTCACCGGGCCGACCGCGCCAGGCTTCCTGACGCCGGACCTGCTGGCCATCCTGAACGAGAAATTTGGTCTGCGTTCCGTGACCAACGTTGAAGATGATATGAAGCAACTGCTGAGCGCGTAAGGAGTAACTCATGACCATGCCAACCTCACAATGTCCGTGGCGGATGCAGGTTCATCACATCCAACAGGAGACGCCGGATGTGTGGACACTGTCGCTGCTGTGCCATGACTACTACCCGTACCGCGCAGGTCAGTATGCGCTGGTGAGTGTGCGTAATTCGGCGGATACCCTGCGCGCCTACACGATCTCCTCCACGCCGGGCGTGAGCGAATACATAACGCTCACCGTCCGTCGTATTGATGACGGCGCAGGCTCCCGGTGGCTGACCCGTGACGTGAAGCGCGGGGATTACATCTGGCTGTCTGACGCGCAGGGCGAGTTCACCTGTGACGACAAGAAGGAAGACAAATTCCTGCTTCTGGCGGCAGGCTGTGGCGTAACGCCGATTATGTCGATGCGCCGCTGGCTGGCGAAATACCGTCCTCAGGCCGACGTGCAGGTGATCTTTAGCGTGCGTTCCCCGGAAGATGTGATTTTTGCCGAGGAATGGCGAAATTATCCGGTGACCCTGGTGGCTGAGCACAACGCGACGCACGGTTTTGTCGCGGGGCGTCTGAGCCGCGAAATGTTGCAAAGCGTGCCGGACATTGCGGATCGTACCGTGATGACCTGCGGCCCGGCGCCGTACATGGAGATCGTGGAGAAAGAAGTGAAAGCGCTCGGCGTGACCCGCTTCTTTAAAGAGCAGTTCTTCACGCCTGTAGCGGCAGCGGCGACCAGCGGTATGAAGTTCACGAAGCTGCAACCGGCGCAGACCTTCTTTGGTCGCGTGGGCACCACGCTGCTTGAAGCGCTCGAAAGCAATAACGTGCCGGTAGCGGCAGCCTGTCGCGCGGGTGTGTGCGGCTGCTGTAAGACGAAGGTGGTTTCCGGTGAATACACCGTCACCAGCACCATGACGCTGACCGATGCGGAAATTGCAGAGGGTTACGTGTTGGCGTGTTCATGCCATCCGCAGGGGGACCTGGTGCTGGCATAATCTGGCGCAGTGCCCCCATTTGTTGCCGGGTGGCACTGCGTTTACCCGGCCTACTTTGTACATGTTGGCTCTTCGTAGGCCCGGTAAGCGTTAGCGCCACCGGGCTTTTTGCCGGGTGACACTGCGTTTACCCGGCTTACGTTGTGCCTACTGCCTGTGCGTATGGAATACCAGGCAGCCAATACAGTGACTTTCTTCTAAGCTTGTAAGCGATATCACATAAAGGAGAAGGACCACCATGAAACAAACCGTGGCTGCATACATAGCGAAAACCCTGGAGCAGGCTGGCGTAAAGCGTATCTGGGGCGTCACCGGCGATTCGCTGAACGGACTCAGCGACAGCCTCAACAAGATGAAGACCATTGAATGGATGCCCACCCGCCATGAAGAGGTCGCCGCCTTTGCCGCGGGTGCCGAAGCGCAGCTCACGGGCGAACTCGCCGTCTGTGCAGGTTCCTGCGGACCGGGAAACCTGCACCTTATCAACGGTCTTTTCGACTGTCACCGCAACCATGTTCCGGTGCTGGCGATTGCCGCACATATTCCGTCATCCGAGATCGGCAGCGGCTATTTTCAGGAAACGCATCCTCAGGAGCTGTTCCGTGAATGCAGCCACTACTGCGAGCTGGTCTCGTCGCCGGAGCAGATCCCACAGGTGCTGGCGATAGCCATGCGTAAGGCGATCCTGAATCGCGGGGTTTCGGTGGTTGTGCTGCCGGGGGACGTGGCGCTGAAGGCTGCACCTGAAACCGCCACCACCCACTGGTACTCTGCGCCACAGCCAACCATTACCCCTGCGGATGAAGAGCTAAAAAAGCTGGCGCAACTGCTGCGATACTCCAGCAATATCGCCCTGATGTGCGGCAGCGGCTGTGCCGGCGCGCATAAAGAGCTGGTGGAATTTGCCGCTAAGCTGAAGGCGCCAGTTGTGCACGCCCTGCGCGGGAAAGAGCACGTTGAATACGATAACCCGTACGATGTGGGCATGACCGGGCTGATCGGTTTTTCCAGCGGCTTCCATACCATGATGAACGCCGATACGCTGATCCTGCTCGGCACCCAGTTCCCGTACCGCGCGTTCTACCCGACGGATGCCAAAATTATCCAGATCGACATTAATCCCGGTAGCATCGGCGCGCACAGCAAGGTGGATATGGCGCTTATCGGCGATATTAAATCCACCCTCGCCGCCCTCCTGCCGCTGCTGGAAGAAAAAACTGACCGCAAATTCCTCGATAAAGCCCTGAGCGACTATCGCGATGCGCGTAAGGGGCTGGACGATCTCGCCAAACCGAGCGAAAAAGCGATCCACCCGCAGTATCTGGCGCAGCAGATCAGCCACTTCGCCGACGACGATGCCATCTTCACCTGCGACGTGGGTACGCCCACCGTCTGGGCCGCGCGCTATCTGAGAATGAACGGCAAACGACGCCTGCTTGGCTCGTTCAACCATGGCTCAATGGCCAACGCCATGCCGCAGGCGCTGGGCGCGAAAGCAACGGCACCGGAACGTCAGGTGGTGGCGATGTGCGGCGACGGCGGGTTCAGTATGCTGATGGGGGATTTCCTGTCGGTGGCGCAGATGAAGCTTCCGCTGAAAATCGTGGTCTTTAACAACAGCGTGCTGGGCTTTGTGGCGATGGAGATGAAGGCCGGAGGCTACCTCACGGACGGCACCGAGCTGCACGACACCAACTTCGCCCGCATCGCCGAAGCCTGCGGTATCACCGGTATTCGGGTGGAGAAAGCCTCAGAGGTGGACGAAGCCCTGCAACGTGCCTTCGCCATCGACGGCCCGGTGCTGGTGGATGTGGTGGTCGCCAAAGAAGAGCTGGCAATCCCGCCTCAAATCAAGCTGGAACAGGCTAAAGGTTTTAGCCTCTACATGCTGCGCGCCATCATCAGCGGGCGCGGTGACGAAGTGATCGAACTGGCAAAAACCAACTGGCTCAGGTAAAACATTTCACAAGACCTCTTAAATGAAAGGGATGTGAAATGATTGATTTACGTAGTGATACCGTTACCCGTCCGGGCCGCGCCATGCTCGAAGAGATGATGGCCGCTCCGGTCGGGGACGACGTCTACGGCGATGACCCGACGGTCAACGAACTCCAGCGCTATGCGGCCGAGCTGAGCGGTAAAGAGGCTGCCCTGTTCCTGCCCACCGGCACGCAGGCTAACCTGGTGGCGCTGCTGAGCCACTGCGAGCGCGGCGAAGAGTATATCGTCGGCCAGGGGGCGCATAACTACCTGTACGAAGCCGGCGGCGCGGCGGTGCTTGGCAGCATTCAGCCGCAGCCGATCGATGCCGCGCCGGATGGTACGCTGCCGCTGGACAAAGTCGCGGCAAAAATCAAAGCCGATGATATTCACTTCGCCCGCACTAAACTGCTGAGCCTCGAAAACACCTATAACGGTAAAGTCCTGCCGCGCGAATACCTGAAAGCGGCATGGGATTTTACCCGCGAGCGCAAGCTCGGCCTGCACGTTGACGGCGCACGTATCTTCAACGCCGTGGTGGAGTACGGCTGCGAGCTAAAAGAGATCACCCAATATTGCGACTCGTTCACCATTTGCCTCTCTAAAGGGCTGGGTACGCCGGTGGGTTCCCTGCTGGTTGGCAGTGCAGACTACATCAGACGCGCCAACCGCTGGCGTAAAATGACCGGCGGCGGGATGCGTCAGGCGGGTATTCTGGCGGCTGCCGGACTGTACGCCCTGAAAAATAACGTGTCACGCCTGAAAGACGATCACGACAATGCGGCGTGGATGGCAGCGCAGCTGCGTGAAATCGGCGCTGATGTCATACGTCATGACACCAACATGCTGTTTGTCCGCGTCGGCAAAGAGCATGCTGCCGCGCTGGGCGAATTTATGAAAGCCCGAGGCGTGCTGATCAACGCCTCCCCGGTCGTGCGACTGGTGATGCATCTTGATGTTAACCGCGAGCAGTTGACCGAGGTGGTGAAACACTGGCAGGCGTTTTTACAGCGTTAAGGAGCATACCGTGCCGCAACGTATTCTGGTGCTCGGTGCCAGCGGGTATATCGGTCAGCATCTGACCACTGCGTTAAGCCAGCAGGGGCACCAGGTGCTGGCAGTGGCACGCAACACGGAACGCCTGCAAAAGCTACATTTGCCTGGCGTGACGTGTCACAACGTTGACCTTAACTGGCCGAAAGCGCTTCCTGCGCTGCTGGAAGGGGTCGATACGCTGTACTACCTTGTTCACAGCATGGGCGAAGGCGGCGATTTTATCGCCCACGAGCGTCAGGTGGCGATGAACGTACGTGATACGCTGCTGCAAACGCCGGTAAAGCAGGTGATCTTTCTAAGCTCGCTTCAGGCGCCTGAGAACGAGCAGTCAGACCATCTGCGCGCCCGGCAACTGACGGCAGAGACATTGCGAAGCGCCCGTATCCCCGTCACCGAACTGCGGGCAGGGATCATCGTCGGCGCGGGTTCCGCCGCGTTCGAAGTGATGCGCGATATGGTCTACAACCTGCCTGTGCTGACACCGCCGCGCTGGGTACGCTCGCGCACTACGCCCATTGCGCTGGAGAATTTACTCCACTATCTGGTGGCATTGCTGGATCATCCGGCGGCGGCGCATCGTGTGCTGGAGGCGGCTGGCCCGGAAGTGTTGAGCTATCAGGCGCAGTTCGAACATTTCATGCGGGTGAGTGGCCGCCGCCGCTGGCTGGTGCCCGTCCCCTTCCCGACCCGCTGGATTTCGGTGTGGTTTTTGAATGTGATCACCTCCGTGCCGCCGACGACTGCCAAAGCGCTTATACAGGGACTGAAGCACGATCTGCTGGCGGACGATCGTGAACTGCGTGCATTGATCCCTCAGGAATTGATCCCCTTCGACGATGCCGTACGCAATACGCTGAAAGAAGAAGAGAAGCTGGTGAACTCCAGCGACTGGGGCTACGATGCGCAGGCGTTTGCCCGCTGGCGGCCCGAGTACGGCTATTACCCAAAACAGGCGGGCTGTACGGTAAAAACCACTGCCAGCCTCTCAGCGCTGTGGGACGTTGTGAACCAGATCGGCGGCAAAGAGCGCTATTTCTTCGGCAATATCCTCTGGCAAACGCGCGGCGCGCTGGATCTGCTGGTGGGTCACCGGCTGGCAAAAGGCCGTCCTGCCGCCCCGTATCTGAACGTGGGCGATACGGTCGACAGCTGGAAGGTGATCATCGTTGAGCCGGAAAAACAGCTGGCGCTGCTGTTTGGCATGAAGGCACCGGGGCTGGGGCGGCTCTGCTTCACCCTTAAAGACAAAGGCGATCACCGCGAGCTGGACGTTCGGGCGTGGTGGCACCCGCACGGAATGCCCGGGCTGTTCTACTGGCTGCTGATGATCCCGGCACACCTGTTTATCTTCCGCGGAATGGCGAAACGGATTGCGCAACTGGCAGAAGAAAAGCGGGAAAGTAACTAAATAAAACTCTTAATCTTTCACCTTTCCCATTGCAACACATCGTAATTCACGAAAGAATGCGCACGAAATTCTTTTCAACACAGTGGATTGTTATGAAGGTACTGGTTACCGGGGCGACCAGCGGCTTAGGCCGAAATGCGGTCGAATTTCTGCGCAACAAAGGCATCAGCGTGAGGGCCACCGGTCGCAACGAGGCGATGGGCAAGCTCTTGCAAAAAATGGGCGCTGAGTTTGTCCATGCCGACCTGACGGAGCTGGTCTCCTCTCAGGCCAAGGTGATGCTCGCCGGTATCGATACGCTGTGGCACTGCTCCAGTTTTACCTCCCCGTGGGGTACCCAGGAAGCCTTCGATCTCGCCAACGTGCGCGCCACGCGCCGTCTGGGCGAATGGGCCGTCGCCTGGGGCGTGCGTAACTTTATTCATATCTCTTCCCCGTCGCTCTATTTTGATTATCACCATCATCGTGATATTCAGGAAGATTTCCGCCCTGCGCGCTTTGCCTGTGAATTTGCCCGCAGTAAAGCGGCTGGCGAAGAGGTGATCGACCTGCTGGCCCAGTCAAATCCGCACACCCGCTTTACCGTGCTGCGACCACAGAGCCTGTTTGGGCCGCACGACAAAGTCTTTATCCCGCGACTGGCCCAGATGATGCACCATTACGGCAGCGTGCTGTTACCGCGCGGCGGCGAAGCGCTGGTAGACATGACCTATTACGAAAATGCCGTTCACGCCATGTGGCTGGCGAGCCAGCCGGAGTGCGATAAGCTGGTGTCGGGCCGCGCCTATAACATCACCAACGGCGAACCCTGTACCCTGCGCAGCATTGTGCAAAGGCTGATTGATGAGTTAAAAATCGACTGCCGGATCCGTTCCGTTCCCTACCCGATGCTGGACATGATTGCCCGCAGCATGGAGCGCTTTGGCAGTAAATCGGCGAAAGAGCCTGCGCTGACGCATTACGGTGTGTCGAAGCTCAACTTTGATTTTACGCTGGATATTTCTCGGGCGGAGAACGAGCTGGGGTATAAACCGATTATCTCGCTCGATGAAGGGATAGTGCGTACGGCGGCGTGGTTGCGGGATCACGGGAAGTTACACCGGTAAGCGTTCCAGCCTAATGTAGGCCGGGTAAGCGCAGCGCCATCCGGCAAAAAACAGAGAGTGCGGACTGATGCCCTCACCCCGGCTCTCTCCCACAGGTAGAGGGTGCAAACATTAAAACGGCAACCCGAGGGTTGCCGTTTGCTTTTACAGAGCCGTCCAGGCTTCAGCCCATGCCAGGCCTGCACCCGGCTCATAGTACGTCGGCGCACTGTTACACCAGCCGCTGTACGGGAACGGTTTGCACTGGAACAATTTACCGTGGTTATTCACGATATCACCGGCGTTGTACTTGCTGTTCGCGCTCCATGCCGGGTAAGACGTATCTTCTCCGGATGGCGTTGCCGCTTTCGCTTTCACGTTCAGCAGGTAAGACGTGGTGCTGCTCAGCTCGCCATCGCTGACGGTCAGGCTCACTTCATACTGCTGCGCCGTTGCAGACTCAGGCGCCTTAAAGGTCACCACCGCTTTATCTTCGCCGGTCACGGTCTGGCCATCCTGAGAACGCCAGGTGTAGGTCAGCTTGTTGCCGTCTGCGTCGGTAGAGCCTTCCGCGCTCAGAGAAACCTGCGCGCCCGCTTCAACGGCACCGATTGGGCCCGCAATCTGCGCAACCGGCGCGTGGTTCACCGCGACAGGTTCAACCGGAGTTTCATCCGGAACTGGCGCTGGCGTTGGGGCCGGCGTAACATCTTCAGAAGGTGTTGGCGTTGGCGTGACCGGGGTTTCGTCCGGCGTCACCGAGGAACCGTCGTCATTCACGATATTCACGTTATAGAACTTCTGCACGCACTTGCTGTAGTCGCCCTCTTTGAACGCGCTGAACGGTGTCTGATAGCCCACCAGCTGGCAAGAGTAAGTCTTGCCGTCCGGGGTATCCGCGCTCCATCCCCAGTCCTGTTCCCAGTAAATCTTCAGGGCGCCTGCGCCACCTTCGTCGAACTGCTTCATGTTGGCGCAACCCAACACTTCGTTCGCCGGAACAGGTACTTTCAGGTAGTTCGCAAATTCTTTGTAATACTTGATACGGTTCTGAGACTGCGCAATTTCAGTCGGGCCGCCGCACTCAACGCCGCCGTTGATGATCTGGGTTGTTACACCGAAGCCCGGGACCAGGCCGTTGGCTTTATCGTGATCGTTCGGCTGCCATGTACCGTCGATCACCTGCAACATGCTTGGTTTTGGCGGCTGTGGATAGGCGAAGAAGAAGATAGCACTGGCCAGGTTCAACCAGGTGTCCGCCACCAGCTCAGGTTTATCGAGCAGGGTACGCACGTCGCCGTACATCGCTTCAGAGAATGGACCGTAGTTGTAGTTGTAGGACAACTGTTTCGCACCGCGTCCGAAATAGCTCAGGAAATCGCCGTCTTTGTCTTTACCGCAAGGCCAGGTCTGTCCCTGCCAGACGTCCGGATTACATTCGCCGTTATAGCCGCCCTTCTGCCCTTCGCTCCAGCCCATTTCACGCACGTGGACCAGCGCCTGACGCCATTCGGCTTCCGGACGCCAGCTTTCGTGGCCGCCGGTTTCCTGGGCAAAGTGGGCAAACATGGTCGCCAGCTCTTTGCGGCAGATAGCGTCGCTGTCACGACCGTCGTTGTAGGTCTTACACAGCGCCGGGAATTTACCCACGGCTTTCAGGAAGTTGCTGTAGGTATATGCCTGTGCACGCAGCGGGAAGAGATATTCCCAGTCGCTGGCTTTCACAATCCCTTCAACGCGTTTGACGTTGTCCGGGTTCGCCGCGCGGCCTGGCTCAATCAGTTCGACCTGCGCGTTGTCCAGGGTCTGAATAGTCTCTTTAACGGAGGCCATCAGCGGGAAGTTAGTGAGCTCATGCTCTTTCTTCGCCAGATCGCTGGCTTTCATGGTGTACGGCTCGCCGGTGGTCGCCTGCAAAGAGGCGGCCTGCGCCATAAAAGGTGCAACGCAAGCACCAGCAACAAGTACACTCAGTAACGTCCTTTTGTTCATTTCAGTTTTCCTGTTCGTTTAAAATTAAATGTTAATATCCCGGCTTAGGTATTATTCCGTTAATACATAAACCACATTCAGCTGTTTTCACTTTTCGAAGAACACCTTCAGGAATTCTTCAAAAATAAAAAACGTTAATCGCGTGCTGCTAATTTTAATTGCTGATATTTAGCCCAGACCTTATGGGCATATTTCATCCGCTGCGGATAATTCTCTTTCTTCAACCCGGCGTTATAAGCGCCTACCGCTTCCCAGTTATAGCCATATACTCTTATCATTCCGGAGAGAATGGAGGCACCCACCATGATGGAGGTACACGGTTCGGTCATTAAGCGATACTCATCGATGCCTCTGCTTTCCAGCGCGGTAAAATGCGAGCTGTTGATTTGCATCAGCCCGACATCCCGCGTGCCATCGCGGTTTTTCCCAACCGCGTACGGATTCATACCGGATTCCACATTCGCTATCGCGTACAGTAAATAAGGGTCGACATGATAATAACGCGCCGCTTTATCCCAACAGTTTGCCAGAGCACCCTGGCTTATTATTAATAACAACAAAATGAGCTTTTTCATTTTTACCTGCTGACTTTATTGGTTATTTCTCCTTAGAAACATCCTGTAAATGAATTTCTAATTACTCCCCCTCAGAAGGGGGGAGTAATTAATGGGTTAGATTATTTGCAATCTGTTGATGCGCCTTCTTTTACCCATACGTCGCTATTTGCTGGGTTATCGCCACGGGTCCACCATTTCGCACGGTAAACGTTACCTTCATAGGTGGTGGTGTCGCCGCCGTTGTAGACCAGGTCAGAACGCCAGTTCATCTTCACGTTGCTTACCAGCTCCCACGCGTCCATACCGAAGCCAGGCTGATTGCCCTGAGTCCAGTATTTCGCTTTCCACACGAGGTGGTCGAAGCTGACGGTATCGCCGTTGTTATAGATTTTGCTCGCGTCCCACGCAGCGTATTTGCTGGCGTTGGCATCGACTGGTGCGTCGCAGCTGCCGGTGGTATCGTCAACTGGCGGGGTTACGTCGTCAGCCGGTGGTGTGACGTCATCGGCAGGAGGCGTTACGTCGTCAACCGGTGGGGTTACGTCATCGGCAGGAGGCGTTACCTCGTCAGCTGGCTTAGGCTCCACCGTCACCTGCACGTCAGACTGCACGCTGGTTTTACCGTCCGTCACAATAACGCTCAGGGTGTAGGAAGAAGTATTGTGCACTTCTGGCGCAGTGATGCGAACGTTGGCCGAATCAGTGCCGGTCGCGTTCATATCAGCCGGTACGCTCCAGCTGTAGGTCAGCGCGTCACCATCAGGATCGGATGCCTGTGCGTGTAGAGAAATTGCTTCACCGGACTGAACGGTAACGGCTTCCATAGCATTGATTACCGGCGCCTGGTTGGCTTTAGGCGCTTTATTCACAACCTGGACGTCAACAGCATTGCTCAGCCCTTTAGCGTCGGTTACGGTCAAACGGAAGACCAGGTTCTGGTCGCTTGTCACAGCCGGAACGCTAAAGCTGGCTTTTGCTTTGGTGCTATTGGCGATGGTCACAGAAGGGCCTGAAACCTGCGTCCATTTATAGGTCAGCGCATCGTCGTCCTGGTCGCTGGAAGCAGAGCCATCCAGGGTCACGGTTGCAGGACCGGTGACATTTTGATCGGCAGCTGAAGCCACTGGCGCATGGTTAGTCTCAACAGGCAGATCCGGGATGGAACTTCCGCCCAGCAGGCTTTCGTTCATGGCGTTCAGGATATCGCCGTTATCAGACTCGATAGACCATGCGAACAGTCCGCCCAGGTTTTTGTTCAGTACGTATTTGCCTTTCGCCATAACGGAACGGGCGTTATCGTACGTCACCAGCTCACCGGTGGACTTGTTGAACACGTACGGCGCTTCAGCCGCTTCGTCATATTTGTATTCCCAGCCCGGTTTGCCCAGCATCTGGTTGACGATTTGACGATAGTCAACGATACCGTTTTCCCATGTCCCTTTAATTGGTCCGGTTGCGGTGCCGGTAAATGGATTATCGCCGGTATAACCATGAACGCCGGTCCAGCCGCGGCCATACATACCTGCGCCTACCACGATCTTGCCTGGCTTAACGCCCTGCTCCAGCATCGCTTTCACCGCGTTATCGGTGGTGTAGTTAGTGTCTGGTTTCCAGGAAGCACCGTACAGGGCGGTCTGGTGGCCCAGATCGGTATTGCTCCAGGCACCGTAGAAGTCGTAGCTCATCAGGAAGATATGGTCGAGGTACTGCTGCGTGGTGTTATAGTCCACGTCTTCGATCTTATCTTTACCGGCACCGATTGCAGTAGTCAGCTCGTAGGTACGACCGGTTTCCGCAGACAGTTCATTCAGCATCTGACGCAGGTCGTGCATCAGCGCGGTGTAGGTGGCTTTATCGGTCTGAGGATTGCCGAGTTTGGCGTTTTCACCGCCGCCGCCCGGGAATTCCCAGTCAATATCCACGCCGTCAAACACTTTCCAGGTGGTCAGGAAGTCTTTTACCGACGCCACGAAACGGTCACGCAGTACTTTGTTATCCATCTGATAGAACGGATCGGACAGGGTCCAGCCACCAATGGATGGCAGAATTTTCAGGTCAGGATGGGCTTTTTTCATCGCCATCAGCTGCCCATAGTTACCTTTGTAGGGATCGTCCCAGTTGCTTACGCCTTTCTGCGGTTTCTGCAACGCAGCCCATGGATCGTGAATGGCCACGGTGTAGTCCTGACGGCCAGCACAGGCGCGTTTCAGGGATTCCAGTGCACCTGAAGATTTGGCGCTGTCGTTAATACCGTCGCCGCCGCAAATTGGAATAAAGCCGTACAGCAGGTGGTTAATGTTCGCGACCGGGATCTTATCCGCAGAGAAGTTTCGATCGTAAACGCCCCACTCAGGGAAATAGGCACCGACGACTTTATCGGTATGCTGAGCGAAAGCTTTGTTATTTTCCAGCAGCGGCGTATTCAGCGGCAGCAAATGGCTTCCGTCGGTATCCGCCACGATAATCAGTTTGCTTGCGCTTTTGGTACAGCCGCTGTCGTTACACAGTTCGACCTGTTCCTGATAGCGGCCCCCTTTTTTGACTTTGAAGGTCGCAGAACCCGCCGCGCTGCCCGCGCCGGTCCAGACGGTCTTGCCGTCCAGCAGCACTTTTGCAGACGTTGGGGCGTCACCGCTCCAGACGTTCCATTCCACTTTTACATCAACACCCTCTTTATGCACTTTGATGAGGTTGTTGTAATCCTGTGCCGCCTGATCCACTTCTACCAGCGCAAATTTATCATTGCCCGATGTAATAGAAGGCGTACCCGGCGCAGCTGCAAATGCGGAGCTGGTGGCCGCCGCAATAAAGAGCGCCAGATATTTTGGTTTCATAAATTTCATTTTTATTTCCTGATAAATTTATTTATAACGTAATAACCCATGCCTTCCGTGAGATCATGGATGCGTTTCGCGTAATGCGTATTTAACCAACGTGAGTGCCGTAAACAAAAATTGTTGCTGCGCTGTATTCCTCCATAAAAAGATACAAGCCAAATCCCGTGTAGCTTATATCTCCTACGATACACCGAGCGTAAAGAGTCGTCCTTCTCTCGCAGCATCAAAAAGATTTATAAAAAACCTTGACCAGTATATTTAAAATGTGAAAGCAAACTGCTGACTAATAAACACCACGATTCCAGAAAAGGCGAGGTAAGGACCAAAAGAAATAGTGAGGTTATTTTTATTTAAATTATTGACGGCGAAATAACCGACAATACCGCTTAACGCTGCCGCCAGTTCAATGGAGGGTAATGCCTGCCAGCCGCACCAGGCGCCCAGCGCCGCCAGTAGCTTAAAATCCCCGTAACCCAGCCCTTCTCGTCCGGCGATCAGACGAAAAGCCCAGTAGAGCAGCCAGAGCGACAGATAGCCCGCCACCGCGCCAAACAGCGCATCACGTAGCGGCAATGTGTGGTCAATAGCATGGAGCACTAACCCCGCCCACAGCAGCGGCTGGGTCAGGCAGTCCGGCAACAACTGATGCTGCCAGTCGATCATGGCCAGCGGCAGTAAAAAAGCCGCCAGTAACCACAAAGAGAACAGCGCCTGAACGTCCGGCATGCACCAGGCCGTGATGCCAAAAAACAGCGCGGAGAACAGTTCCACCAAAAAGAGTCGCAGTGGGATCGCGCTGCCGCACTGGTGGCAGCGCCCCCGTAATAACAGCCAACTGAGCAGCGGGATATTTTCCCATGCAGCAAGCGTGTGCTGACACACCGGGCAGTGCGAGGCAGGAAAGAGCAGATTGCCGCTCCCCTCCTCATCCATCACCATTCCCGGTACGCGCTCGGCAACAACGCCGAGAAAACTGCCCATAATCCCGCCCAGGATAGCACTCATCATCGGGAAACCGAGCGGACAGGCCTCCCGCATCAGCGTGAAGGTATTCATGCGCTTTTTGACCAGGTAAGCTGCACCTGTGCTTTCACATCGCTGAGGTGGTCAACCGGCGTGAGGTTTATTTTTTGCAATGTCACGCCGGAGGTCTGATTAATTTCACGCAGCCAGCTTTTTAATTCATATACATTTACCCGATTCACCACGAACGATAAAGTTTGCCCCTCCTGGCGCACATCCGTCAGTGAAAGATTAATTTCATGAGCGCTGTTCTCGACCACCGTACGCGGATTATTCGTTTTAACTAACTGGACCTGAAGATGATTTTTATCAATTTCACTGCGCATCCAGTTAAGCGTCTCTTTTTGTCTTTTAAGCGTCGATTTACTATTTTGGATCATATTATCCAGGGGAATTACTCCTGTGTAATACACCGCAGCCCCCACAATGGCAACGGCACATATTTTTAAAATGATTTTTTCCCGGGCGCTGTAATTCTGATAGCGTGATTTCAGCTGCGCGATTCGCTCTTTCATTTATGTTTCCCTGCGATCATGGCGGTATACGGTTCGGTTGTTGAAACAGGTTGTAAGGTAAAATCAAAATTCTCACTGGTCTGGTTCACAAACGCCTGCAACGCGGGCTGGCTTTGCGCGCTAACGCTCAGCGTCAGGGTGTTTTGCTGCGCATCGTATTCCAGCAGATCGATCTCCATCGCAGGGACTGACTGCCGGGCTTTCTCCAGCTCCTCAAGCTGAAGAAAGAACCCCTTGCTCTGTTTTTTCAGGCTTTGGCCAAAGTGATATTTGATATTGGTCTGCTGGCGCATGCTGGGGAAATGGTGCTGATAAACCTGAACGATCTCCTGCTGAACCCGATTTTCCTGCTGCACCAGCATCCAGGCCATCGCAATGCGCGGCCCCAGCAGCAGACCAACGGACAGCAGGCCCGCCGCTATCATCGCTGCTTTCATGCTTTTTGCGGCCTGGCCATGACCGGCCTTAAGGCTGAATTCACCGTGAAGCAGATTCACACGACAGGTTTTCCACTGCGGCTGGATCAGCACCAGCGGATGCTGCCAGGCATGCTGTACGTCAACGTGAACGTCCGCAGGCGCGTCGCCGTAGCAACACACTTCCCCGTCTCCGGCTTTCTGCATCAACAGCGGCAGCAGGGTTCCCTCCATTTCACCCGCCACGTGGGGAGATAAACGCAGCCAATAGCCTTTATCCTGTGCGACCAGCGTGCTGCCCCCTGCCGCCACGGGCAGCAGCCAGGCATCAGGCAGGGCCTGAATCACGTTTAATCCGGCCTCGTGACAGCGGGTCAATGCCGCACGCAGGCGGTCGGCGTCAATGGCAACGGCGTCGACGTCAGCGCCTTTTTTGTAGAGCACTGTCCAGTGGAGGTTGTCCACGTCGCCAATCAGCGTCTCTTCCGCCATCCACGAGAAGGCCATCGCCTGAGAAGCCACCTTTTTCGGCAGCGTGAAATGGCGGAAAATCATGTCGCTGGCGGGCAGCAGGAGACAAACGCGTGTAGCCAGCGGGTGTTCGGCCAGCATCTCCAGGCTGTCGAGCACCTCGACGCGCTCGCTGCCGGACTCACAGCACATTATTTTCCCGCCCTCGCGGCTGTCGGGGCGAACAAAAAGTACCTGTTTCATAACGTTCTACTTTTCTTATTCAATCATTCGGTAACGACGCTGCCACGTCACGATCTCACCGGCTTCGTTATTCATCTGAAGCTGGCTGACCACGCGAAGCGTTAATTCATCGGTATTGCCGCTGTAATTCACGCGGAAGTACCGGCTGTTTATAGAAAATTGATCTGCCACCTGCGGGAGATCGTCTTTTAACTGCGGGAAGGTCTGCTCCAGCGCTTTGCTGAACGCGTCCATATTTTCCCAGCCCGATTCCGGACGTGTATCCAGCAGACGAACCGCGTCATCCTGCGTGAATTTTCCCGGAAACATGGCCGCCAGCACCATGGCCTGTTCCGGTTGCAGGGTGTTAACGTCCACCTTGCTGGCGGCGTCCGGCAGCGCGCATAACACCTTGCTCACCTTCGGATATGCCGTAACCGGGAACGCTGGCAGCAGTTTGATCTCCGCGATGCTGCGCATCATCTGGTTTGCCGGTTGCCGGGCGGGCACGACGCCAGCCCACGCATCGCTTTCGGCACCCTCTTTCGCCGTGGTGCTGTCACCATCGAGATAATCCACCAGTTGGAAATAGACCGCCTCCGCCGTGCCCGGACTGAGCCCGCTTTCCGTCAGGAGTTGTTCAACAATCCGCTCTTTACGCGGTTTTTCCGCCACAGCGGGAGCGCTTTGCCCCTGGGGCGCGACGTCGGCGGTCAACAGGTTATTGACGTTAAAGCAGTCCTGAGCGTCTTCCACCTGGCTCACGACCGTGTAGTCTTCTCCCTGCGTCTCCAGCGGCTGATGCCAGTCGCCGTCCAGCGCCAGCGGCTTGCTCTCGCCGCTGGCATCGGTCTGTAACCTGTCCTTCACCACTTTTTCCTGGGCCTGCATCGCCCAGCGCAGCTGCTGCTGGCTTATCTGATAATGCGTTTTCTGCAAATTACGGCAGAACTGCTGGCTGATTTTGGCGGCCAGCGCCGACATCATCACCAGCAAAATCAGCACCACCAGCAGAGCGACGCCCTTTTGTTGACGGATTCGGTTCATGGTCTGGTCTCCGGCGAAGGCGCAGGGGCTGCGTCCGGAGTCGTCGCAGGCGCGTCGGCGGCTTTCTCTGGGGCCGCGGCAGCGGCCACCTCCGGCATATTCCCCGGCGTGGTGAACACCCAGCGCCAGGTATCCCCGTTTTCCATCGTCAACGTAACCTCCACGCCGTCCGGCAGATGGGCGGCGTCGTGCCAGGCTGTCTGCCAGCCCTGACGATAAAACCGCCACTGCAATGCTTTTACGCCGCTGACAATCGGCACTTCGTCAGGCTTAACGTCCACCGGGCCGTCAATGACCGGCCAGACGTCGCGGTACAAACGCCCCTCTTCCAGCCGCCAGCGCACGCGCTCCAGCTGGACCGTTCCGCTCACGCCATTCAGGGTGGTCAGTTCAAGGGCATCGCCCTCCTGACGGAACCGCTCTGGCTCATTACGCGGCGCTCGCGCCTGTAGCTGGAAAAAGTCGCGCTCCATCAGACTCCAGCCGCGCTGAAGCTGGTTGAGCTTAGCGGCGCTGGCATCGGTGGCCGAGCTGGTACGCATCGCGCCGTCCAGAATTTGCCAGGCCAGGGTGCTGATTACCGCGAAAATAGTCAGCGCAATCATGATCTCCAGCAGGGTAAATCCGCGCTGGCGTCGCGTTTTCTTCACTTGCTCTCTCCCGGCGGAATGATGTGCAGGGAAATAACCGGCTGGCTCTCATCGCCTTCCGCATAGACGCGAATGGAGTTCGCCCAGCCGTTGTCGGCGGTTTTCACCCGCTGCTTACGCCAGTTCCAGCTGCGCCCGCCCATGATTTCCGTCCCCTGCTGCTCAGCATCCGGGAAGTCGGTTTTGGTGAGCTGCGCTTCCGCCAGCTGATTTTCCGCCACCCAACTGGCCTGCAAGGTATCGGCCAGGCCATGGGTAAAACGTACGTTGAGGGAGACCGAGTTCATTAGCGCCAGCGCGGCGGTGGAGAAAATCACCAGCGCGACCATCACCTCCAGCAGCGTCATCCCCTTTTGCTTTGTGTTGTCGTTAGCCATCGTTTTCTACCGATACCGGCGCCGCACCCTGCGACACCACGCGGAAATGGTGCTGTTTGTCGTAACTTTGCAGCGTCAGCGTAAAGCGGCTGATTTCACCGTCCGGTAAAAAGATCACCTGTGGCTCGGACGCCACCGTCGCGGCCAGGCGCTGCGGCGAGAGCGACACGTGCATCTCTTCCGGAAAATCACCTTTGGTGGTAATACGTCCGGCAGATAATGGCACCCAGTGACGCTCGCCATTTTTATCCGCGATCGTCACCAGCTGATATTTATCAGTGGCGATCACCAGCCCGACAATATTTCCGTCCATCACCGCACGGTCTGAACCATAATCAACGAGCGCTTTTAATTGCTGGCCAAATATATCCGCGCCGCTGCGCGAAGGAATGGTGGACACCACCATCATGGCGCAGCTGGCAAATATCACCAGCGCCAGAATAATTTCCAGCAACGTAAAGCCGCGTTGATTTTTCATTACTTCTCGTTCTTATCCAGAGACCAGTTGGTAATGTCATCGGCAGTATTCGCTTCGCCGTCCGGACCCGCAGAGAAAATGTCCACCGCACCGTGTTCACCTGGGCTGACCAGAATATAATCGCTGCCCCATGGATCCTGCGGCAGGCGGCGAATATAGCCATCCGCGCGATAGCCGTTCGGGATTGGTGCGATTTCCGGCTTCGTCACCAGCGCCTGCAAACCCTGCTCTGTGGTCGGGTAGCGGTGGTTGTCCAGCTTATACATATCCAGCGAGCCTTCGAGCGCGACAATATCGCTGGTCGCCTTTTGCGTATCCGCTTTTTCTTTATTACCCATTAAGTTTGGCACTACCATACTCGCCAGAACGCCAAGAATAACAATCACCACCATTAATTCGAGCAATGTGAAGCCCGCCTGGCGAGCCAGGTTTTTACGTTTTAGAGCCATGATTTAACCTACCATATTATTAAGTTGCAGAAGCGGTTGTAATATTGAAAGAACGATGAATAAAACAATCGTCGCCATGGATACCACCAGCGCCGGTTCAAATACCGACAGCGTTAATGTAATTCGATGCTGTAATGCCGATTCCTGATTTTCCGCCGCGCGATCCATTAAATTACCTAATTCCCCGCTCTCTTCACCGGAGGCAATCATATACAGCATGGTTGGCGGGAATAATTTCGCCTGTTCCAGCGCCGCATACAGCGACGCCCCCTGACGTACGGTATCGGCGGCCTGCTCAAGCACCTGACGGGCATAGAGATTTTCAATACCGTCCATCGCGATATACATCCCCTCCAGCAGCGGCACGCTGCTGGCCTGCAAAATGCTCAGGGTACGGATATAGCGGGCGCTGTTGATGGCGCAGACCAGCTTTTTAATCGGCGAGCCGTTAACCAGCCAGCTGTGCCAGCGAAAACGGTTTTTGGCATTCCTCAGCCAGGTTTTGAAGCCGATAAAGCCGCCCCCCAGAATGCCCACAATATAAATGCCCCAGGCTTGCAGGAAATCACTTACCGCAATCAGCGTCCGGGTGGTGATCGGCAGCTGCTGCTTCATGTGAGTGAACTGCTCGATCACCTGCGGCACCACCGCCACCAGCAGAATGCCGATCACCGCGATAGCGACCACGGTGAGGGTAATCGGGTAGACCATCGCCTGCGTCAGCTTGCTTTTCATCTTCTGGCGCTGTTCGTTGTACTCCGCCAGCTTCTCCAGCACGTCGCCCAGATGGCCGGTCTTCTCACCGGCCATCACCAGCGTGCAGTAGAGTTTGTCGAAGGTGCGTGGAAACTGGCTAAAGGCGTCGAACAGCGTATGCCCCTCGACCACCTTCTCGCGGATCTCCATCACCATCGCCGCCAGCTTTTTATCTTCCGTCTGCTTAGAGATCGCCTTCAGCGCACTTTCCAGCGGCAGCGCGGCGTTCACCAGCGTCGAAAGCTGACGGGTAAACATCGACAGCACCGGGGTAGAGAGCTTTGCCCCGGTTTTCGCTTTCCCGCCTGTCGCCGTTTCGCGGGTTTCGGTGATGCTCACGGGCATCAGCTTTTGCTCGCGAAGCCACTGGCGAACCTGCTTTTGCCCCTCGGCCTGTAACGTCCCGCGCTGGGTTTTTCCCGCGGCACTCGTCGCCGTCCAGGCGTAGAAGGCCATTACGCATCCCCCCCACGCTCGGCGGTGACGCGCATGACTTCTTCCAGAGACGTCACGCCGCCGATCACCTTCAGCAGCCCGTTTTCACGCAGGCTGTAGGCCTGCTTAAAGAGCTGCGTTTCTATGGACATTTCGTCCTTATCTTCATGGATGGCGCGGCGCATGGTACTGTCCACCACCAGAAACTCATGAATACCGGCGCGGCCCTGATAGCCGCTCTGACGGCAGTGTTCACACCCCACCGCGCGATAAATCGCTTTTGGCGGCGCGTCCATAAAGCTGAACAACGCTTTTTCATTGGCATCCAGCGGACTGGTGGTCCGGCAGTGCGTACACAGCCGACGCACCAGACGCTGGGCAATGACACCGAGCAGCGATGAACCGATTAAAAACGACTCCAGCCCCATATCCCGCAGACGGGTTATCGCCCCTGCGGCACTGTTGGTGTGCAGCGTCGACATCACCAGGTGACCGGTCAGCGACGCCTGCACCGCGATCTGGGCGGTCTCACCGTCGCGAATTTCCCCGATCATCACCACGTCCGGGTCCTGACGCAGAATCGCGCGCAGCCCGCGGGCAAAGGTCATGTCCACGCGCGGGTTAACCTGCGTCTGCCCCACGCCTTCCAGCTCGTATTCGATCGGGTCTTCCACGGTCAGAATGTTGCGCTCGTGACCGTTCAGCGCCGAAAGAATGGCGTACAGCGTGGTACTTTTACCGGAACCCGTCGGGCCGGTAACGAGGATGATCCCATGCGGGCGGTCAATCAGCCCTTTCAGCTTCTCCAGCTCTTCATCAATCAGCCCAAGCTTGTTGATGTCGGGCTTGAGATTGCTTTTATCGAGCAGGCGCATGACCACGCGCTCGCCGTACTGGGACGGAATGGTCGACACACGCACATCGATGGCCTTGCGGCCGATGCGCAGGGAGATACGTCCATCCTGGGGGAGACGTTTCTCGGCGATGTCGAGTTTCGACATCACCTTAATACGCGACACCAGCAGCGGCGCGAGCTTACGCGCCGGTTGCAATACCGGGCGCAGCACGCCGTCAACGCGGAAGCGGATGCTCAGCGTGCGCTCGAAGGTTTCGATATGAATATCCGACGCGCCGTCCTTCACCGCCTCGCCGAGAATGGCGTTGATCAGGCGGATCACCGGTGAGTTTTCGTCGTTATCGAGCAGATCTTCGTTATCCGGGATCTCCTCGGTTAAGGCCATCAGATCGATATCCGCGTCCATGTCGTCCACCAGCTGCTGCGACACGCCGCTGCTCTGCTGCCAGATTTTGGCCAGCATCTCGTCAAACGCTTCCGGCGTCACAGTGACGGGGATGAAAGCACGGCCCAGCACCCGGCGCACCTCCAGCAGAGCATGCGCAGGAGTGTCGTCCCGGATATAGACATCATTGTTGTAAAACAGAACGCCGTTATCTTTTGCGTAGCTGCTACACAGTGTTTTACTCAGTTCGTCCACGTTACCCCTCCGCGCTATTCTTTAAACGGATTGCGCGTGGCGCTGGTTTTCACCGGTGCGGCGCCAGTGCTTGCAGAGGGAAACGCGGGCAGGACGGCGTTGTCAGTCGGCTCAACAATACCGAGCTTTTTCTCCTCCACTCGCTGCATCTGGCGCACCCGGATCTGGTCATATTTCTCTTTCGAGGCCGCGCTGTAGTTGTCGTCGTCACGCAGGACGGTGGTATGAATAAACACCATCAGGTTGCGTTTGGAAGTATCCTGCGAGGTGTAGCGGAACAGCTGACCGACCAGCGGGATATCGCCGAGCAGGGGCACTTTGGACACGGACTGTTTGGTCACATTTTCCATCAGACCGCCGAGCACCACCGTCTGACCACTGTGGACCATCACTTCGTTATTAATCGTGCGCGTGTTGAAGGTTGGGCCGAGGCTGGAGTCTTCCGTCGCGCTGTTGTCGACACTCGACACTTCCTGCTCAATCTTCAGATGGATCATGTCGCCATCGTTAATCTGCGGCACAATCTTCAGCTTGGTCCCTACGGTTTTACGCTCAACCGAGTTAAAGACGTTGTCGCCGCTGGTGGTTTGCGAACCGGAAAGCACCGGCACATCCTGACCGACGTTGAACGACGCTTCTTTGTTATCCAGCGTGACCACGCTTGGCGTGGAGAGGATGTCATTTTTGCCGTCAGTGGAAAGCGCGGTCACCAGCGCACCGAAGTCACCGTTAAAGAAGCCGGTCGCAAGGCCAGTGAAACTTGCCCCTTTCATGGTGCCATTTTTAATCTGGCTGATTGGCAGGCCGGTGGAGCCAAACTGCACCCCGCCGTGCTTGCTGGTCCACTGCACGCCAAGATCCAGGCCGTTACCGTCCTGCACTTCGGCAATGATCGCTTCCACCAGCACCTGCGGACGGCGAATATCCAGCTTGTCGATCACTTTCTCGAGGGAGTTCATCACGTTAGGCTGTGCGGTGATCACCAGGGAGTTGGTTGACTCGTCGGCGGTAATATTCAGATCGGTTGAGGCGCTCGCGGATTTCGCTTTGGCCGCACCCGGCTTGTCTTTCAGCTGCTCACCAATCCCGGTGAGAACCGGCACCACTTTGGTGGCGCTGGCATACTTGAGGTAGAAGACGCGGGTATTGCCCTCGTTATTCTGCTCACGATCCAGCTGATGAATAAGGGAACGGGTGCGCGCCCGCGCATCTTCCGCGCCGCTGATCACCAGGCTGTTGGTTTCGTCATCCGCGACGACTTTAGTCGCCAGCTGCGGCGCGTTCTGCCCTTTCTGTTCTTCATTGTTGAGGTTATTCAACATCTCCGAGAGTTCTTTGGCGGACGCAAAGCGCAGCGGGATGATTTCGCGACGCTGGATGCCGTCTTTATCGACGCGCTGCACCAGATCCACCAGCCGGTTCACCACCGAGGCTTTACCGGTTAACAGCAGGACGTTGGACGGCTCAAAGTGGACCACGTTCCCGATACCGGTGGCATCGTTGAGCTGACGCAGCAGCGGGGCCAGCTCACGAACAGGCACGTTTTCCATGCGCACCACGCGGGTGATGATCTCGTCACCTTTGCCCGGATTTTTGCTGTCTGCCAGCGGCGCACCGGCGGTACGCGCCACGCTTGAGCGCACCACTTTGACCATGCCGTTGTCCATCGGGATCACCGACAGGCCGTAGAGATCCAGCACGCTCAGAAAGAATTGATAGTACTCATCTTCCGTCAGCACGTTGTAGGTTCGGACCGAGACGGTTCCCTGGACGGACGGATCGACCAGAATGGTTTTATTGAGATTGCGGCCTACCGTATCGATAAACTCGCGAATATCAGTATTTTTAAAACTCGCGCTAAAGTTAGCTGCAAGCAGCGAACTGGAATATAACGACAATGCGGTCAGCGCCACGCACGCCCAGGGAATTTTTTTCATGTCTGCACACTTTTTAATTGTTTAGAACATTAATCCGAATATTTTCAAGGTGAGCGTGACGTCGTACGATGACCTCCGCTTCTTTCATTTTTGACCAGTTGGCAATAATGCTTTTCGCTTTTGCTTCATCGGTCATATCGACAGAGTTAACCTGAACCGCCACATCGCCTTTTTCCAGACCTGACTGGCTGTAAAAGGCGGAGGCATTCCTTGCGTTTATCCTGTAGCCTTCCAGTCGGCCCTTTTCAATTATGGGTTTTAACACCAGATAATCATCAAGATGCACACTCTCTGCGCCAACATCTTTTGTCGATTTCGTTACCGGGCCGCTATCCACGCCACCCTTAAAATAGTCCGGTTTATTTAATGCCAGAACCTGCGTAGTACCTTCATAATTAACCACCACATTATCTTTGTTTATTTCCTGAATAAATGCGTCGTTAAATCCAGAGAGAGGTTCACCCTCACGGTAGCTTCTCTGACCGCCTGGCGTTTTGATGACAGCAAAGGAGAGCCAGGCGTCATCGCTGTTCACAATACCTTCGATTTCAGCTGCCAGCGGGGCTTTCACCGCACCCGGTAAGATTTCCTGACGCACGGCTGCCGTAAAAAGCGAAAAGGATTTCTCTTCGCGCGTTTTTTTCAGCGGCTGTTGATCGGCATTAGCCAACTTATTCATAACTTTTTTATAATCTTTAAAGGTGAGATACCCTTGCTGGCCGCAAAAGATCAGCAGCACAAACATAATACAAGGCGTTATCCACCGTGAAAGAAATGAGAACCTCATTTTTTATCCGGCCTATAGCAAAGCAAAAATAAGCAGCGTCATACTGCGCCAATATGTATGAAAATAGTAATAAGCTGGTGCAAATGCGACCACTGACTTCGCCGCTAACTTTCATAAAGAAAAATATTGACCGTATAAAATCCAAATGTTAGACGCTGCCAGCAGGATATTTTTACCCTGTTTGCAAATTGACCGTTCAGGGGCGTTACCTTACTTTCTGATGCTGTTGCTATTCCTAATCAGAGACGGTAAGTCGTTATGTATCAGAGCCACTTTAATTTTAAAAATCCGCCATTCAGATCGATCGCCCGTTTATCCGGGGATTTTCTGGTGCCTTATCATCAGGATGTGTTCAACCTGTTGAAAGAGAAAACCCAGCAGGCGGGAATTATCGGGCTCTTTTGCGACGACGCCCCGCTTCTGGGTCACTTCAGCGATGCGCTAAAAACCCGCCACAGTAACGTCCTTGTTATCAATGCGTTTCCCAAACTGAGTGCCAGTAGCCTGCTGTACAAGCTCAATCCGGTAACGAAAGAGAGCAAGAATCGCCTGCAGGCGGTGGATGCCATCCTGCGCCAGTGGCACGAGGGAAAAGCGAAAACCAGAGTGCTGGTGATTTCACACGCCGAAGCCATGAAAGAGAGCTGCCGTGAAGTCCTGGGTACGCTGCTCACGCGAGCCCAGGAGCTGAACTTCCGGCTCTCCGTGGTGCTGACGGGCACTGCGGATCAGGAAATCCTGCTTAAGCAACCTGAACTGCGCGAATATACACACACTCGTCATGTCCTGCGCCCCCTGACCTGCCGCGAATTCCTGGGCTATGTGCAGGCGCAATGCGAAGAACACGGCTGTGAAAATTCGCCGTTAACGCCGGCCCGCGTGCGCAAAATGCACACGTTGACCAAAGGCAACATCAGCAAACTTAACGAACTGGCGCACCTGTCAATGCTCGCTGCCTGGACGGAACGCGCGTCGCAGGTCAGCCCGCGTCATTTACGCCTGGCGGCGGGAGAGATCCTGCCCGCGAAAAAACACGGTAAGCGTCTGGCAACCGTGGGGCTGTTCGCATCGGTGCTGTTTGCCGCCTGCGGCTGGTATTTAACCTCGTCCATCAGCGGGCACCTTCCCATCCAGCTGCCGGTCCCCGTCAGCTGGAAACAGCCGACGCGAAAAACGGAGGCGCCCGTGGTGCCGGTTATCGACAATGAAATGGTTAATCAGCCGGATGCGATGCACCAGCTCTATCTGATGTGGGGATATGACGCCTCGGCCGAAGATGCGCTGTGCCAGAACGCCGCTAAAGTGAACCTGATGTGTAAACAGGGGAACGCGTCGCCGGAGACGCTGGCGCAGGAAGGGTATCCGTGGGTCAGTGAACTGAAAACCAGCGGTCACCTTAACTATGCGGTGGTCGCCAGGGTCGGAGATACATCAATTGACCTGTTAATGAATAACCGGACCTGGCAGGTGAGCCGCAGCTGGTTTAACCGGCATGCGACCGGCAACTTCACCCAGTTGCACCGCCTGACACCGGAAGGAAAAGACGCGATCGGCGCGGCCAGCGACAGCAAAGACATGGCCTGGCTCGATCAGCAGTTAAGCCTGGCGCTGAACCAGCCCGAAACGCATGCCCGGATCTGGACCGCTGAGATGATGAAACGCACCCGTGAGTTTCAGCAAAAAATGCATCTGCACGTGGATGGCATCCCCGGCGAAGAAACGCTGATGCAGCTGATGCGCGTAACCAACAGCACGCCGAGCGTACTGATTCAGGCCACCCGCACTACCCCGGACGCAAAAATGCAGGAGAAGAAAGCCTAATGTCGACCATCTGCCTTGCGGCCCAGCGCAGCTATACAACCGGGGAAGCGGTCTGGTTTTCGTACCGCCTCCCCAGCCTGAAAAACGTTTTCGGCAAAACAGCATTATGGATGGTCGGCCTTTGCGCCATGCTGGTTGTCGGCCTGTATATGCATGTCTACTGGAACATGCGCCACCCGGCGCCTGAACCGGTCAACGCCAGCGTTGCCAAACCGGAAACCCAGCTTTCGGAGATGCACTACGTGTACGTGAGTAAACCGTTCCCGCATCCGCAGCCTAAAGCTGCGCCAGTGCCTGTTGATGTTCCACCGATGCAGGATCTGCCGATCATCAGTGATGATGCCGACTGGCAGCAGGCGCCCGACGGCGCGGTGCCGCAAGACCCCTCGCGGGATACCCTGCCCGGAACTGAGGCGCATGAGCACGATACCGCCCCCGCCAGCACGAGCAGTGAAGAGTCATCATTAACGGAATTATTTAAACAGGCATTAAAAGAGCAGGAGCAGGATTATTCTCAAGGAAAAATTCCCGCACCGCCAGTTGACGAAACGCAGGATAATTCACAAGCAAGTGTTAAAAACAGTGAAAACAGCCGTTCCCCTTTCAGTGATAAAGGAGACCGGCGGGAGTAGGCATTAATATTTTTCAGGCAGTGCGGTGAGGTTAAGCAGTCGACCTTTTTCCACCACAATATATTGACCTTTTTTCAGATCGGAGAGGATTTTAATAATGGTGCTACGTGCCAGGTTAGTGTATTCCTGAATGTAATCATAAACGTTAATATCACGCTGATGCTGTACAATCAGGTCGTTGATCTCATATAAAAATTCGCGAACAACAGAATATGCGCTGCGAGCGACCAGAATATCATCGCGCTTGCTCATCAGGCATATGTACCAGGAAAGCACTTTTGTCAGTTCAGGCCACAGGTTTTTCTCGGTCATCAGCTGGGCGAAGACCTCTTTCTTGATCGAGCGAACAACCGTATTCGACCGAACAAGGCCGTACATATGGGTGGCGTTGTAATACATCGACGACAGGCCGAAAATGCATTGCCCGGTAACGGTGAACAAGCACAGTTCGTCAGAGTCACGTCGAAATTCGACTTCGCCGCTGACAATAATATGAATTAAACCGGAATCAGCAGTGGAAATCTTCTGCCATTTTTTTAACGTTCTTTCTTCAACGCATGAGGTTGCAGAAATAATCTTTTCCATTTCATGTTGCGGACGTAATTTTTTTCCATAGATGCTTAACATTGTTATACCCGTTTTAAGATGTGATTTTAAAAAACATGGCAACGGCATTCATACCGAACCATAAATATTTTCCTGATGAAAAACTCAAGAATAAAAATAAAGAGTAAAGTTTTTTATTCGCTAAATTGCTTAGCGTGCTATGTGTCCATCTTAAATCCGAATAATTTTAAGTCAATTAACTAAAAATGAAATGAGATTGTACTTAGGATTAATCTAATAGAAACTTGCGGAAATATACTCATTTGGGGGTAAGCCAAAGGTTTACCCCTGCCCGTATTTCTCAAAAAGTGCTTCGGCAATCGCCATGGTTTCAACATCCGCTACGCCATTCCATAACTGCGGACGGAAATGCATCTGGAACACCATGATGATGCGTTTTTGCTGTGCAGGCGTGCTGTTTTCTGGCACCTCGTAACCGTAGCGCGCCAGCAGATCGAGCAGTGCTGCGGTATCAACCTGCTGATAATGCGGTCGCCCGTTGATATAAAAATTCACCCGCGCCGGTTCGGGCCAGGCTCCGATGCCCTGCTGCGCCAGTTCGCGCCACGGAAACAGCGGGCCAGGGTCGTCTTTACGCTGCGGGGCGATATCCGAATGGGCCACAACGTTCTGCGGTTTAATGTCGTAGCGGGCGATGATGTCTCTGGCAAGCGGGATTAGCGCCGCAATTTGCCCCGGTTCGAAGGGGGTAAAGGTTTTCACACCATCGGTTTTCCGCCAGCCGCGGTTTTCCAGCTCAATGCCGACGGAGGTATCATTTATGCGGTTGGTCCCACGCCAAAAGCTAATACCTGCATGCCAGGCCAGCTCGCTCTCCGGCACCAGCTGCCAGATACGCGGTTTGCCCTGCGGAGCTGGGGGCTTTGCGGGGATGAGATAGTGAGAGCTGACGTTTTTATCGGTCAAGGTCGCAAGCGAGGTGTCGAAATCATCGGCGGTGTAATGGATCACCAGCACCTTTATGCGCGGGTAGGCCGCCTGCGCCTGATGGCGCGTATCAAGTTCGTACGCGCCTTTATCAACAACGCCCTCTTCCGAGGCGCATCCTGCCAGCAACAATGCCAGCAGGAGGGTTGAGAGCGAACGCTTCATCGACGGGTTTTCACCGCCGTGCCGCTTACGCTTACCATCAGCATGCTGGCATCTTTCCCGACCGTTTCGTAGTCGATATCAATGCCCACCACCGCATCCGCGCCCAACGCTTTGGCCTGCTCGCCCAGCTCCTTAAACGCAATGTCACGCGCTTTACGCAGTTCTTTCTCGTAGGCACCGGAGCGCCCGCCGACGATATCCCGAATGCCGGCAAAGAAGTCCCGGAAGATGTTGGCGCCCAGAATCGCCTCACCGGTGACCACGCCGCAGTACTCGGTAATGGGTTGACCTTCCAGGGTTGGTGTTGTTGAAAATTGCATACTTCCTCTCCGTCTTTAGCGTTCAATGCGTTAGCAACTGCATTATCGGTTCGTTACGCTATGATTGAAAGGATAGTTAATAAATAAGGAAATCAACATGCGCTACTCTGCTTTAACGCTTTTAGTGCCCTGCGCGCTGGTGCTCAGCGCCTGCACTACGCCGGTCACGCCAGCCTTTAAGGATATCGGTTCCCGCAGCGGCCCCTGCATTGAGGGCGGCCCGGACGCCGTGGCGCAACAGTTCTATGATTATCGCATTCAGCATCGCGGTAATGACCTCACCGCCCTGCGCCCGTACCTGAGCGATAATCTGGCGAAACTGCTTAATGACGCCTCGCGCGATCCGCAGCAAAACGCGCTGCTTTCATCCGATCCGTTCTCCAGCCGCGCCACGCTGCCGGACAGCGCCGACGTCGCCAGCGCGTCCACCATTCCGAATACCGACGCACGGAATATTCCTCTGCGCGTGAAGCTAACCCAGGGGACGCAAACCTGGCAGGATGAGGTGCTGATGATCCGTGAAGGCCAGTGCTGGGCAATAGATGATGTGCGCTACATTGGCGGCAGCGTTCATGCTCCGGCGGGCACCCTTCGCCAGTCGATTGAGAACCGCTAACGCATACGTTAAATAAACGTTAACCCCGTAAAATGTCCGGCATTTCATGCGGAATGCCGACATTTATTCTCGCCCCCCTTTCCCGTCGCTATTTTGTGCTATGTTTAAGAGGAAACACGGGTTATATTTAACTTTTAACGCAGAAATATTGCATAACTATTCTGTCAACGGTACTATCTGCGGCCTCAATTGCTATAGATTGCCTGGATGAGTAAAGACTGCCCCGATGAGTATTAAACTAAACGGCATTAACTGCTTCTACGGCGCACACCAGGCGCTGTTCGACATTACGCTGAGCTGCCCGGAGGGCGAAACGCTGGTTTTGCTCGGCCCAAGCGGCGCGGGAAAAAGCTCCCTTCTGCGTGTTTTAAATCTGCTTGAAATGCCCCGTTCGGGAACGCTGGCCATCGCCGGTAACCATTTTGACTTCGCGAAAACCCCTTCTGATAAAGCGATTCGTGAACTGCGTCAAAACGTGGGCATGGTTTTCCAGCAATATAATCTCTGGCCGCATCTGACGGTGGTGCAAAACCTGATTGAAGCCCCGTGCCGCGTGCTTGGCTTAAGCAAAGACCAGGCGATGGCGCGAGCTGAAAAGCTGCTGGAACGTCTGCGTCTGAAACCGTACAGCGACCGTTATCCTCTGCATCTCTCTGGTGGTCAGCAACAGCGTGTGGCGATCGCCCGTGCGCTGATGATGGAGCCAGCGGTGCTGCTGTTCGACGAACCAACCGCAGCGCTGGACCCGGAAATTACTGCCCAGATCGTGAGTATCATTCGTGAACTGGCGGAAACCAACATTACCCAGGTCATCGTGACCCACGAGGTGGAAGTGGCGCGCAAAACCGCCAGCCGCGTGGTCTACATGGAAAACGGGTATATCGTTGAGCAAGGTGATGCGAGCTGCTTCACCAACCCGCAAACCGATGCCTTCAAAAACTACTTATCACACTGATGTGTTAGGGAAATTATAATGAAAAAAGTATTGATTGCCGCGCTGCTTGCTAGCGTCAGCCTTTCCGCTACCGCAGCCCAGACCATCCGTTTCGCCACTGAAGCGTCCTACCCTCCGTTTGAATCCATTGATGCGAACAACAAGATTGTTGGCTTCGACGTGGACCTGGCAAATGCCCTGTGTAAAGAGATCGACGCGACCTGTACCTTCAGCAACCAGGCGTTCGACAGCCTGATCCCCAGCCTGAAGTTCCGCCGTATCGACGCCGTGATGGCCGGTATGGACATCACTCCTGAGCGTGAAAAGCAGGTTCTGTTCACCACCCCTTACTACGACAACTCGGCGCTGTTCATTGGTCAGAAAGGTAAATACGCCTCCGTTGACCTGCTGAAAGGCAAGAAAGTCGGCGTGCAGAACGGCACCACGCACCAGAAATTCATCATGGATAAGCACCCGGAAATCACCACCGTGCCGTATGACAGCTACCAGAATGCGAAGCTGGACCTGCAAAACGGCCGTATCGATGCGGTGTTCGGGGACACGGCTGTCGTGACTGAATGGCTGAAAGCGAACGACAAGCTGGCCGCCGTGGGTGACAAGGTGACAGATAAAGACTACTTCGGTACAGGTCTGGGTATTGCCGTACGTCAGGGCAACACCGAGCTGCAGCAGAAATTCAACGCTGCGCTGGAAAAAGTGAAGAAAGACGGCACCTACGAAACCATCTACAAAAAATGGTTCCAGAAGTAATTCCTGATGAATGAAATTTTTCCTTTAGCAAGCGCCGCCGGGATGACCGTCGGCCTTGCCGTTTGTGCACTGATTATCGGCCTCGTACTGGCGATGTTCTTTGCGGTGTGGGAGTCCGTTAAGTGGCGCCCTGTCGCATGGCTCGGTTCAGCGCTGGTAACTGTGCTGCGTGGACTGCCGGAAATTCTGGTGGTCCTGTTTATCTATTTCGGCTCCTCACAGCTGCTGTTAACGCTGTCGGACGGCTTTACGATTAATCTCGGCTTTGCGCAGATCCCGGTGCAAATGCAGATTGAGAACTTCGACGTCAGTCCGTTCCTGTGCGGCGTAATTGCGCTCTCCCTGCTCTATTCGGCCTATGCGTCACAAACGCTGCGCGGCGCGCTGAAAGCGGTACCGCAGGGACAGTGGGAATCCGGTCAGGCGCTGGGCCTGTCGAAAGCGGCGATCTTCTTCCGCCTGGTGATGCCGCAGATGTGGCGTCATGCCCTGCCAGGGCTGGGCAACCAGTGGCTGGTACTGCTGAAAGATACCGCGCTGGTGAGCCTGATCAGCGTGAACGATTTGATGCTGCAAACCAAAAGTATCGCCACCCGTACGCAGGAGCCATTTACCTGGTACATCGTCGCGGCGGCTATCTACCTGGTGATCACGTTGCTGAGCCAGTACGTTCTGAAGCGTATTGATCTGCGCGCAACGCGTTTTGAACGGAGACCAGGCTGATGCTGGATTATTTACCCGAACTGATGAAAGGGCTGCACACCAGCCTGACGCTGACCGTTGCGTCTATCATCGTAGCGCTGATCCTGGCGCTGTTCTTCACCATCGTCCTGACGCTGAAAACGCCGGTGCTGGTGTGGATTGTCCGTGGCTACATTACGCTCTTTACCGGTACGCCGCTGCTGGTGCAGATCTTCCTGATTTACTACGGTCCAGGGCAGTTCCCGTCGTTACAGGAATATCCGGTTATCTGGCATTTGCTCTCTGAGCCATGGCTCTGCGCCCTGATAGCTCTCTCACTGAACAGCGCGGCCTATACCACGCAGCTGTTTTACGGCGCAATCCGCGCGATCCCGGAAGGCCAATGGCAGTCCTGCGGTGCGCTGGGCATGAGCAAGAAGGACACGCTGGCGATCCTGCTGCCATACGCCTTTAAGCGTGCGCTCTCTTCCTATTCCAACGAAGTCGTTCTGGTGTTCAAAAGCACCTCTCTGGCCTACACCATCACCCTGATGGAAGTGATGGGCCACGGGCAGCTGCTGTACGGACGTACCTACGACGTGATGGTGTTCGGTGCGGCGGGTCTGGTCTATCTGGTGGTCAACGGTCTGCTGACACTGATGATGCGTCTTATCGAGCGTAAGGCGCTGGCGTTTGAGCGCAGGAATTAATCACGCCAATGCATAAAACGGTATTCATTGAGCGGGTAACCTGATGGGTTATCCGCTTTTTTTTGCAATAAAGGTAATATTTAATCATTTTTATTGAATATAAATTCAGTAGATGGCATTGTATATCCAGGCCGCAGACACGGCGCATAAATAAGACAGACGGGAGCATTACAATGAAAAAGTTAGTTCTGGCCGCATTACTCGCAACCTTCGCCGCAGGCGCATCCGCCGCAGATAAAATCAATTTTGGCGTTTCTGCCACCTATCCGCCGTTTGAATCGCTGGATGCCAGCAACCAGATCGTCGGCTTTGACATTGACCTGGCGAAAGCGCTGTGCAAGCAGATGCAGGCCGACTGCACCTTTACTAACCACGCGTTTGACAGCCTGATCCCGTCCCTGAAATTTAAAAAATACGATGCGGTGATCTCCGGCATGGATATCACCCCAGAGCGCAGCAAGCAGGTCGCGTTCACCGACCCGTACTACGCGAACTCTGCGGTAGTGATTGCGAAGAAAGGGGCTTATAAGTCTTTCGACGAACTGAAAGGCAAGCGCATCGGCATGGAAAACGGCACCACGCACCAGAAATATCTCCAGGACAAGCATCCTGAAGTGAAAACCGTGGCCTATGACAGCTACCAGAACGCAATTATCGACCTGAAAAATGGCCGTATCGATGGCGTATTTGGCGACACCGCGGTGGTGAATGAGTGGCTGAAAACCAACCCGCAGCTGGGTACAGCGACGGAGAAAGTGACCGATCCGCAGTACTTTGGTACCGGCCTCGGCATCGCGGTACGTCCGGATAACAAAGCCCTGCTGGAAAAACTGAACGGCGCGCTGAAAGCGATCAAAGCTGACGGCACATACCAGAAAATCAGCGAGCAGTGGTTCCCGCAGTAATCTCTTTTTGCCGGGTGGTCTGGCCTACGGGGGTGGTCTGTAGGCCGGGAAAGCGCAGCGCCACCCGGCAATTTCTCATAGCGGCACAAAGAACCTGAACCGCGCCCCGCTCACGGGCTCCATCAGCCTGATCCCGCCACCGTGCAGCTCCAGCATTCTCTTCACGATTAACAGCCCTAATCCCCCACGGTTCTCCCGCGACGCCTGAGGATTTAACGCTGACGGTCGCTGGAACAAATCGTCGCGCAGCGAGGCATCTACGCCCGTACCATTGTCTGCCACTTCGACCTGAAGTCGTTCATTCTCCTGCCAGACCGCCAGACGAATTTCTCCGCCGCTCGGCGTATGACGGATGGCGTTATCCAGAAGATTAGTGACCACGCGCTCGATCATCGACACGTCGGCGTTCACCAGCGGCAATCGCCCCGGCACATCAATACGCAGGTTCACCTCGCGCGTGCGGGCGGTAAGTTCAAACTTCTGCGCCACGTCGGAAATCAGTTCAGCCATGGCAAAACGCTCGCGCTGGGGCTTGATGCCGCCGTGCTCAAGACGCGCCAGCTCGAACAGCTGCTGCGACAGATGGCGTACCTTTTGCCCCTGACGCAGCGCGGTAGCGAGGTACTGCTGATGCTCCTGCGGCGTCAGCGTGGCGGATTTCAGCGACAGCGTTTCCAGATAACCCAGCAGCGACGTCAACGGGGTGCGTAAGTCGTGCGAAATGTTGGCGATAAACTCCCGGCGCTGGCGGTCGCTGTCGGCCAGCCGATCCCACTGAGAGGTGATTTTGCGCGCCAGCTCGATAAAGGTATTGCGCAGGATCGCCACTTCATCCTGGCCGGCAGGCTTGAGCGGCTGGGCCGCCAGCTGCTTAATCGCGCTGATGCTGTCCTGCTCCAGCCCGGCCACGTCCAGCGTGAGCTGTTTAACCGGGCGCGTCACCCAGTACCAGAGCAGCAGCCCGGCCAGCAGACCAAACAGCGCCACCAGCAGCATCGACCACAGCGCCGTACTCCAGAGTGCTTTGTGCCAGGCCATCTCCGCCAGCGCGTTGGACTCCTCCCCCTGCAAAATAATGTACAGATACCCCTTCAGCTCACCGTCCTGCCGCAGCGGGGTGGCGCTGAAGACTTTCTTATTCTGGCTTCGGGGATCGTCGCCAAACACCGGCATCACCGTCCCGCTCAGGAAATTCTGTATCGGCGCGAGGTCAATTTTTTGCCGCTGAATGTGCCCCGGCGGGGCGGCATCGGCCAGGATATCGCCATCAGGCGAGACAACATACAGCTCGACGCTCGGATTAAAGGTCATCAGCCGGTCGAACAGCGGCTTTAAGGCGCTGCGATCCACCCTGCCCTGCGTATCCAGAATCGCTTCCCGCTGCGCAATCTGCTGCGCCAGCCCGCCGGAGAGACGCTGCACCATCGCATTGCCGTACTGCATGCTAACGTAGAGCTGTACCGCACAGGCGACGGTGGCGCAGAGCAGCAGTAACACCGTAAACAGCAGCGTCAGGCGCTGGCTCAGGCTAAAGCGACGCATTATGATTCTGCTCCGCAAATTTGTAGCCTTTGCCCCAGACGGTGCGAACGATCTCCGGCTCGGCGGCATCTTTCTCTATTTTGATGCGCAGGCGGTTAATATGGGTGTTGACGGTGTGTTCGTAGCCTTCGTGCTGATACCCCCACACCTGCTCCAGCAATGCCAGCCGTGAAAAGACCTCTCCGGGATGCCGGGCAAAAAAATAGAGCAGTTCAAATTCACGCGGGGTGAGATCGACGTGTTGACCGTTAAGACGCACGGTGCGCGCCAGCGGATCGATAGTCAGACCGTGCGCCTGAATAATGCCGTCCGTCTGCGCCTGGCCCATCGCCTGCTGACGACGAAACAGCGCCTTAATGCGGGCAATCAGCTCCTGCACCGAGAAAGGTTTTGCCAGATAATCATCCGCCCCGGTTTCCAGGCCGGTAATACGGTCAGTTTCACTGCTGCGGGCGCTAATGATGATAATGGGCAGGTAGCGGGTCATCTGGCGGATACGGCGGCAAATCTCCAGACCATCAACATTCGGCAGCATCAGATCGAGGATCACCGCGTCCCACGGCTGTTTTTCCAGAAGCGGTAACGCCTTTCCCCCGTCCGGCTCGTGGGTAATGGCGTAGCCTTCATCTTCCAGGTTAAGACGCAGGAGTGCCGCGATATCGTGGTCGTCTTCTACCAGCAGGATCTGCTTCATGGGTAAGCCTTCAATCATTTGTTATGACGTAAGCTTACCTGATTTCGAGCGGGGGAAGAGTTCACATTTTGTTTAAGATTTCACGAGCAACGTCAGCACTTCGTAATGCGCAGTGTGCGGGAACATATCAAAGAGCTGAACGCGCGCAATGCGGTAGCCCGGCAGGCTGGCGATATCCTTCGCCATGGTCTGCGCGTTACAGCTGGAGTAGATAATGTACTCCGGCGCCATCTGGCTCAGGTAGTCGCAGAGCGCCTGGCCGATGCCCCTGCGCGGCGGGTTTACCAGCACCAGCTCCGGCACGTTGCCCTGGCCGGTGGCGAACCGGGTCGAGTCAAGCGCCTGGAAGTGCAGATTCGTCAGCCCCAGCTCCGCGGCGGACTGTTTCGCGCAGGCGATGGCCTCCGCAGAAATTTCAATCCCGGTGAGCTGCATGTCTGGCGTGGCACAGTGCAGGCCAAAGCCGCCGACGCCACAGAACAGATCCCACATGTGATGAACCTGTAACGCACGCACCCAGTCGCGCGCGGTCGCGTACAGCGCGCTGGCGACGGTGGGGTTAGTCTGGAAGAAGCTTTGCGGACGGATCCACAGCGGCACGCCGTTGAAATTCTCCGCCAACGCATGGTGTTCGGTGAAGAAAATCTCTTTCTCTCCTTCCATGATCGCCATATGCACCGGCTGAATATTAGCGGTAATGACCTTGAGCTGCGGAAGCTGTTCCTGCAGCCACGGCAACACCGCGCGAAGCTGCTCCAGTTTGGTTTCGGAACGCAGCACAAAGCGCAGCATCATCCCGCCGTCGATTTGGCTTTCGGTCAGCAGAAGGTACTTAAGCTCGCCGCGCCTGCGGGCAACGTTATAGGGCGTTAACCCCGCGCGGGCGATAAAGGGTTTCAGGGCGGTAAACACCGGCTCAAACGAGGCGGGATACAGCGGACAGCCGGTGAGATCGACGGGCGTGCCGTCACGGTGCAGCATGCCCAGCAGCGGCTTTTCGACGCTGCCGCTGACCACCATTTTGGCTTTATTACGAAAGCCCTGCTCCGGCCCGCTGACGGGTGCGCACCACTCGCCCACCGCGTGTGCTGCCAGCAGCTGTTGCAGGTCGGCCATTTTGGCGGTGAGTTGTTGAGGGACCGGCTGTTCTATCCACTGACAGGAGCGGCAGCGTCCGGCGTCATAGAGTGCGCACTGCATATGAAAACCTTAAGAATCACGAGGGCTGCGATTATACACATTATTGCAGGCGGAAGAACCGCCGACTGGAGGCGGGAACATAGAGCAGGCAGAGCACCAGCATGTCCGGCAATTTTTGCATCACTAAGGAATGGAAAATCTCGCGGCGGGAGCCGCCGGGAATGCTGAATAGCTCCGGATAGCCATAGCCCAGCGAGGCGGCCCACAGATAGCTGGCGGCGGTGATCTGCGTAAGAAAATATACCCAGCGCGCCCAGTTGCGCCCCTTTACCAGCGAGAACGCACAGTAGATCTCAATAAACACCAGCATCAGGCTGCTGAGAAACACCAACGTCAGATTCCACGTCTGCGCGCTGCGGTGAATGAACTCCCCCATGCCTCGCGGGCCCAGCGTGTTCATAATCATCAGCACATCCAGGCAGCGGATCATAATAATGGCGAGCGCCGCCACCTGCACCAGCGCAGGGACGTTCGGACGGGCGTGCGAATGACGTGTTTTTTGCAAGAATCCCAATGTTTTTACTTCCCTGAAAAACAGTGCCGCGTCATACGCGGCACATCACTGGAAATAATAATTCCTTCAGCCGCGTCTTGCACGCTGGATATCGCGCACGCGCTGCTTTTCCGCGCGCGCCATCAAATACCAGGCGATAAATCCGACAATTCCGACCACGCCGAGGATGATGGAGGCCAGGGCATTAATCTCCGGATTCACCCCCATGCGCACGCTGGAGAAGACCAGCATCGGCAGCGTCGTCGCGCCTGGGCCCGAGACAAAACTGGCAATAACCAGATCGTCGAGCGAGAGCGTGAACGCCAGCAGCCAGCCGGAGATCACCGCCGGCATAATCATCGGCAGCGTGATGATAAAAAAGACCTTCAGCGGCGTGGCGCCAAGATCCATCGCCGCCTCTTCAATGGAGCGATCCAGCTCGCGCAGCCGCGAGGAGATGACCACCGCCACATACGCCGTACAGAAGGTGACGTGCGCCAGCCAGATGGTGAGCATCCCGCGATCCGCTGGCCAGCCGATGGCGTGCGCCAGCGCGACAAACAGCAGGAGCAGCGACAGACCGGTGATGACGTCCGGCATGACCAGCGGGGCGGTGATCATAAACGCAAAACCATTTGCTCCGCGAAAACGGCCGAAGCGCACCATCACCAGCGCGGCAATCGTGCCCAGCACGCAGGCCATCGTCGCCGCCAGCGCCGCAATGGTCAGGCTCAGCCCCACCGCACTCATCATCGCATCATCGTGGAACAGCTCGCTGTACCAGCGCGTCGACCAGCCCGCCCAGACGGTGACCAGCTTAGAGCTGTTGAACGAGTAGATCACCAGCATCAGCATCGGCGCATACAGGAAGGTAAAGCCGATAATCAGGATCAGAATTCGCCACGGGGAGCGTACTACCGGTAAGTTGTTCATCCGTGGTCTCCCATCTGTTTCTGCTGATGTTTGTGGAACCACATGATCGGCACGATCAGCAGCAGTAACATGACAATCGCCACCGCCGAGGCCACCGGCCAGTCGCGGTTATTGAAAAACTCCTGCCACAGCACGCGGCCAATCATGATGCTGTCCGGGCCGCCGAGCAGTTCGGGGATCACAAACTCCCCGACCGCCGGGATAAACACCAGCATCGATCCGGCGATGATCCCGCCTTTTGTGAGCGGCACAATGACGCTGAAGAACGTCTTCAACGGGCGTGCGCCGAGATCCAGCGAGGCTTCCACCAGCGAGTAATCGATTCGCGTCAGCGCCGTATAGATTGGCAGCACCATAAACGGCAGATAGGCATAGACAATCCCGATATACACCGCAAGGTTGGTATGCAGGATCGTCAGCGGCTGGTCGATCACCCCAAGCCACAGCAGGAAGTTATTCAGTATGCCGTTATTCTTCAGGATCCCCATCCACGCGTACACGCGGATCAGGAAAGATGTCCACGACGGTAAAATGACCAACAGCAGTAAAATATTTCGCGTCGACGGCTTGCTGTGCGCCACTGCCCACGCCAGCGGGTAGCCCATCAACAAGCAGCAGATCGTTGAGATCGCCGCAACCTGTAACGACTGTAAATAGGCTTCGAAATAGAGCGGATCCTCAGTCAGTTGCAGGAAATTCCCAAGGTTTAAGGTCAGCGTCAGTTGCCCGTCGGCCCACTCCCACAGATCGGTATACGGCGGGATCGCCCGCGCCATCTCCGCCAGGCTGATCTTAAAGACGATCAGGAACGGCAGCAGAAACAGCAGGATCAGCCAGATATAGGGCATGGCGATGACCAGCTTGCGGCCATGCGCCATCTGCACGCGCGCCAGCCAGTGCGAGAAACCGCCCGGTTTTTTGACGCGGGCTGGAGGTTCAAGTGTGCTCATGACCGCTCCTTATACCGTCAGGACTACGCAACTGTCCGCATCCCAGCACAGGCTCACTTCGTCGCCCCAGGTTGGCTGTCCCTTGCGATACCGGTGTTCGTTCTGTAACCGGGCGCTGAGCATCTGCCCGCTTTTCAGGCGGACATGGTAAATCGACAGATCGCCGAGATAGGCGATGTGTACCACTTCGCCCACGGCAAAGTTATAGCCATCTGCGGGCGGCTCATCGCAAAGCATGATTTTTTCCGGGCGCAGGGCAACGTAAACCGGCACGTTGTCCACCACGGAATTATCAGAATCAACCTTAAGCGGGTGCACCAGCCCCGGCGATTCAATCACCAGACCGTCTTCCTGGCGTTCCTTCAGCAGCCCTTCGAAGACGTTTACCGAGCCGATGAACTCCGCGCTGTAGCGGGTTGTCGGGTGTTCGTAAATCTCCTCCGGCTCGCCGATCTGCACGAACTTACCGCGATTCATGATCGCAATGCGCCCGGCCATGGTCATCGCCTCTTCCTGGTCGTGCGTCACCATCACGCAGGTCACCCCTACGCGCTCAAGGATATCCACCACTTCCAGCTGCATCCGGTCGCGCAGCTTTTTATCCAGCGCGCCCATCGGCTCGTCGAGCAGGAGTAATTTCGGCCGTTTGGCCAGACTTCTTGCCAGCGCCACGCGCTGACGCTGGCCGCCGGAAAGCTGATGCGGCTTACGCTTCGCGAACTCCTGCATGTGCACCAGGCTCAGCATCTCCGCCACGCGCGCGGTGATTTCGGCTTTCGGCAGTTTGTCCTGCTTCAGGCCGAAGGCGATGTTCTGCTCGACGGTCATGTGCGGGAACAGGGCATAGGACTGGAACATCATGTTAATGGGCCGCTGGTACGGCGGCACGCTGGAGAGGTCTACCCCATCCAGCACGATCTGCCCGGCGGTAGGTTGTTCAAACCCGGCCAGCATGCGCAGCAGGGTCGATTTACCGCAGCCGGATGCGCCGAGCAAAGCAAATATTTCACCTTTGTAGATCGTCAGGCTGACATCGTCCACGGCATGCTGGCCGTCGAAGGATTTGGTGAGGTTTCGAATTTCAAGAAGCGGGGTCAGCGCTTTACGGACTTTCGCCTGCGGGCGGGGGATCGCGTCATTCACGGGGTGCTCTCCGGCATAGATCAACACTGGTGCAAACGCACCGTCAGGGTGCGCATCGCCGGGCGGCGCTAACGCTTGCCCGGCCTACGGGATTTGTCGGCCCGGTAAGCGACAGCGCCACCGGGCAACGATATCAAACGCCGTTACTTACCGCTTTTCACCTTGGTCCACGCGCGGGTACGCACACGGTCAATTTTCGGTTCCTGCACTTTCAGGGTGAAGAGCTTGGCAAACACATCGGCTGGCGGGTAGATCGCCGGATTATTGCGGATTTCTTCGCTCACCAGCGGCACGGAGGCCTTGTTACCGTTGGCGTAGTAGACGTGGTCGCTGATGTGGGCAATCACTTCCGGACGCATCAGGTAGTTGAGGAACTGATACGCTTCCTCTTTGTTTTTCGCATCAGCCGGCATCGCGAAGACGTCGAAGAACGCCAGCGCCCCCTCCTTCGGAATGAAGTAGGAAACATTCACGCCGTTTTTCGCCTCTTTCGCACGGTTCGCTGCCTGCCAGACGTCACCCGCCCAGCCGATGGCCACGCAGATATCCCCGTTAGCCAGGTCGTTGATGTACTGAGAGGAGTGGAAGTAGCGAATATTCGGACGCAGCTTTAATAGCAGGTCGGTCGCCGGACCGGTGTAGTCGTCGGCCTTGCTGCTGTTTGGATCTTTGCCGAGATAGTTAAGCACGGTGGCGAAAATCTCTTCCGGCGCATCGAGGAAAGAGACGCCGCAGCTTTTCAGCTTCTCGAGATTTTCCGGCTTCAGCACCACGTCCCAGCTGTCCAGTTTGACGTCCGGGCCCAGCGCCGCTTTGACTTTATCCACGTTAAAGCCAATACCCGTGGTCGCCCACAGGTAAGGCATGGCGTATTTGTTGTCCGGATCATGCTTCGCCACCAGCTTCAGCACTTCCGGATCGAGGTTTTTCCAGTTCGATAACTTGTTCTTGTCCAGCGGCTGGAAGACACCGGCGGTCAGCTGACGCTCCAGGAAGCTTGCAGAGGGCACCACCAGGTCGAAACCGGTACTGCCCGCCATCAGTTTGCCTTCCAGTACTTCGTTGGAATCGAATACGTCGTAGACAACCTTAATGCCGGTCTCTTTTTCAAAATTCGCGACGGTGTCCGGCGCAATATAGTCAGACCAGTTATAGACGTGCAGCGTTTTTTGTTCCGCAGCGAGCGTGCCGGCAGAGACGGCCATCAGAGCACCCGCAACCAGACCCGATAACCATTTTTTATTCAAGGCGATCATATTGTTATTCCTTCTGAAAGCTCGTTAACAAACGAACCAAAACTGTGCAGCCTGAAGATATGCAATATTCATGCATAGTTTGTCGCTCTGCCCGAAATAAAATATACCCCTCTTCCCGGCAGGTTCCGCTCGCTTTTTTAAGCACCGCAAGAATAACTGTAGCCCGTGTCTCCGGCTATAGCCCAGACGAAAAAACGCCTTTTATCAATTTTTTATGCAGATTATGTCTACGTGATAAGCCGAAACGGCCCGAGAGGAGGTGAAAAATTCTTTAAAGAAAGGTTAAAAGCAGCAGAAAAAGCGGTGTTATGCAGCCGCTCTGGTAGCGACTGCGCAAAAGTCAGACAGGCTTAGTGGAGAAAATTGGAAGATGCATCATTATTCTCGGCATCATCTTCCGCGCTATACAGCAGGTGATGTGCGTTGGCTTCCATCATTACCATGGAAATTTGCTCTTCGCTCAGGCGCATAAACCAGGCGAACTGTTTGAAGGAGAGCCCCGCGCCGGAGAATAAAGACTGGCAAACCACCAGCTTCGGCAGATTATCATCCTGTATGTCGAGAAACGCTTTCACCGTCAAAGAACTGGCGTTAATCGCTGACAGATCGGATGCCAGTGCAAGCAGCGCTGAAGGCTTCACTTCAGCCAGCGCCGAGAACAGGATCACGTCGTTAATCAGATCGATTTTGGCATCAAAAATACCATCGAAATTTTGCATGTGAGGCAGATGCAGCGCCTGGCAGGAGTCGCATTCGAAAAAAGTAATACCGGCATCATCGAGCCATTGACGTAACGTATCCAGTGTAGGTACGACCTGTAAATCCATCGCTGTGCAGCCTCTTAAATAAAAACGTTGTCCAGCTTACGCAAAAAGTGCGCGCCGATCCATTTAACCGCCCGTTTTCAGGCAAAATCCCGGCGTCGCATGGCGTTCAATCCATGCGATCATTTTACCTGCAATATCGACGCCTGTGGTTTTTTCCACCCCTTCCAGCCCCGGCGAGGCGTTAACTTCCATCACCAGCGGCCCGCGGTCGGCACGCAGCAGATCGACCCCCGCCACGTCCAGGCCCAGCGTCTGCGCCGCTTTCACCGCAATCTCGCGCTCGCGCTCGCTGATAAGGGCCACCCGCGCGATACCGCCGCGGTGCAGGTTAGAGCGGAAGTCGCCCTCTTTCGCCTGCCGCTCTATGGCGGCAACCACTTCATCGCCCACCACAAAGCAGCGGATGTCGCACCCTTTGGCCTCTTTAATATACTCCTGCACCAGAATATGGGCATTCAGACCGCGAAAGGCGTCAATCACGCTTTCCGCCGCCTGACGCGTCTCCGCCAGTACCACCCCAATACCCTGCGTGCCTTCCACCAGCTTAATGACCAGCGGCGCACCGCCCACCATGTCGATTAAATCGCTGGTGTCGTCCGGGGAGTGAGCAATCCCGGTGACGGGCAGATCGATCCCCTGGCGCGCCAGCAGTTGCAGCGAGCGCAGCTTATCGCGGGCGCGTGAGATCGCCACGGATTCATTGAGCGGATAGCTTCCCAGCATTTCAAACTGGCGCAGCGCGGCCGTGCCGTAATAGGTGATCTGGGAGCCAATGCGGGGAATTACCGCATCAAAATGCGGGAGTTTGCGGCCTTTGTAATGAATCGACGACGCCGCAGGGTCGATGTTCATATAGCAGGACATCGGATCGAGGATCTCAACCTGATGTCCGCGTTTCGCCGCCGCTTCTCGCAGGCGTTTACATGAATAGAGCGTTCCATCCCGGGACAATATGGCAATTTTCACCCTGCACCTCTCTAAAGACATGGGAAAAGCCTGCCTATCATACACGAGGCGCAGGAGGAAGGGACTATCGCGTTGCCCAGCCCTGTTTGTGCAGGTAATCAAGAATGAACGGGCGGTTTTCTTTAATGATGGTGCGACGAATATGGTCGCTCCAGGTGTCGCGGCGGTTGTTGCTGTCGCGCGTCAGATAGTAGTTCGCCAGCTCTTCATCGTATTGATGCAGAACGTCCTGATCGACCGGCTGGTAGTGGTTTTCATGCACCAGCATCGCAGCAGGAATACGCGGCTTCAGATCCGGGTTATCCGCCGGCCAGCCGAGGCACAGACCAAACAGCGGCAGCACGTGTTTCGGCAGCTTCAGCAGTTGCGTCACGCTTTCGATGTTATTACGCAGCCCGCCGATATAGACGCCGCCAAGCCCCAGCGATTCCGCCGCCGTGAACGCGTTTTGCGCCATCAATGCCGTATCCACCACGCCCAGCAGCAGCTGTTCCGCCAGCCCCAGCTCCGCCTCAGGACAGATTTGCAGGTGACGGTTAAAATCGGCGCAGAACACCCAGAACTCAGCCGCCTGGGCAACGTGCTTTTGTCCGCCCGTCAGCGTTACCAGCTGCTCACGCATCGCCGGATCGGTGATGCGGATAATGGAGCTGCACTGCAAAAAGCTGGAGCTGGAGGTGCCTCTTGCGCTGTCGATGATCGCGTCCCGCTGCGCCTGGGTGATCGGCTCATCGGTGAAATGGCGAATGGAACGGTGGGAACGAAGCAGGTCAATGGTTGGCGTCATTTTGTCTCTCTTTGTATTGCGTAAAACGTATGGCAGCCAGTATAGGCAATGATCCACCTGATGTAATTGGCGAAACATAGCCTGACTGTATCAAAGTGACAGGTGAAACCTTCTTTCCATGACGGCAGGTTATCGTGCACTATAGGGATTATTCGCCGTCAGGCTTGTTTTTTGAGGAGAGAGAAATGTTTGCAGTAATTTTTGGTCGTCCAGGATGCCCTTACTGTGTGCGCGCGAAAGAGCTGGCTGAGAAACTGACTGAAGAACGTGATGATTTCAACTTCCGTTACGTGGATATCCACGCGGAAGGCATCAGCAAAGCCGATCTGGAAAAAACCGTGGGTAAACCGGTTGAAACCGTGCCGCAAATCTTCCTCGATCAGAAACACATCGGAGGCTGCACCGATTTCGAAGCGTACGCCAAAGAGCACCTGGGCCTGTTTGCCGCTCAGTAATGCTAAGACGCCCTCACCCTGAGGGCGTTTTTATTTATGATGCTTCCGCTGTTGCAGCAGGCTGCGCATAAATAAGAAACAGAGCGCCCCCAGCGCACACCAGAAAACGCCACTTAGTAGCCACGCCACTTCCTGCCAGACGCTTCTCGACGAGAGAAACAGCACGCGCATCAGAAGCAGGCAGAGGGGCGCCGCAAGGATGGCCCCCAGCAGCGGCATTACCACCTCGCCTTTGCGCGAGAGAAAACTGGCCACTACCCCCGGCAGGATGAAGAACAACAGGCCCAGCTCGGGATGACCGGACGCTCTGAAGGCGCCCTTCACATTAAAAGCAAGCGACATGCAAACGACCGTAAACAGCAAAAAGCAGCTGATTACGCCAACCCAGTTTCGTTTAAAGTTCAAACTATCCTCCTGACTTATCTCTATCAAATACAAAAATCGTCCGGTGGACGCCCAGTCAGATAAAGCATTGCGGCAATCCTTGCCAAAGCACGCACACAAGTCGTGCGATAATAGGTGGCTGTCGGTAGCTATTACGATTAAACTAACCGCCTGCTAGTGTTTAGGGTATTTATCAGGAAGCAGGGAGGTGCAAAGTGATTCCCTGACTCTGAAAACAGTAGCCCAAATAGTCCTTTCATTCAACAACTTACTGGTAAACAAGAAGTTAGCCTCCGTGAATATAAACGTCGCAGACTTGTTAAATGGGAATTACATCCTGTTATTATTTGTGGTACTGGCACTGGGCCTTTGTCTGGGTAAATTGCGCCTGGGTTCAGTTCAACTTGGTAATTCCATTGGCGTTTTAGTCGTCTCCCTGTTATTAGGTCAGCAACATTTCAGTATTAACACGGACGCGCTTAACTTAGGTTTCATGCTGTTTATTTTCTGCGTTGGCGTGGAAGCCGGTCCGAACTTTTTTTCCATTTTCTTCCGAGACGGCAAAAATTATCTGATGCTGGCGCTGGTGATGGTCGGCAGCGCCCTGCTGATTGCGTTAGGGCTGGGCAAACTGTTTGGCTGGGACATCGGCTTAACGGCCGGTATGCTGGCAGGCTCGATGACCTCCACGCCGGTGCTTGTTGGCGCGGGGGATACGCTTCGTCATTCTGGCATGGCAGGCACGCAGCTTTCCGCCGCGCTGGATAACCTGAGCCTGGGCTATGCCCTGACCTATCTGATTGGTCTGGTGAGCCTGATTGTGGGCGCGCGCTATCTGCCAAAACTTCAGCACCAGGATCTCCAGACCAGCGCCCAGACCATTGCCCGAGAGCGTGGTCTGGATACGGACTCCAAACGTAAAGTATACCTGCCGGTGATCCGCGCCTACCGCGTCGGGCCAGAGCTGGTTGCCTGGACCGACGGGAAAAACCTGCGCGAGCTGGGGATCTACCGTCAGACCGGCTGCTACATCGAACGTATCCGTCGTAACGGCATTCTGGCAAACCCGGACGGTGACGCGGTGCTCCAGATGGGCGATGACATCGCCCTTGTTGGCTACCCGGACGCCCACGCGCGTCTCGATCCGAGCTTCCGCAACGGGAAAGAAGTGTTCGACCGCGACCTGCTGGACATGCGTATCGTCACCGAAGAGATTGTGGTGAAGAACCACAACGCCGTGGGCCGCCGTCTGGCGCAGCTGAAGCTGACCGACCACGGCTGTTTCCTCAACCGCGTGATCCGCAGCCAGATTGAAATGCCTATCGACGATAACGTGGTGCTTAATAAAGGCGATGTGTTGCAGGTCAGCGGCGATGCCCGACGTGTTAAAACCGTTGCCGACCGTATCGGCTTTATCTCGATTCACAGTCAGGTGACGGACCTGTTAGCCTTCTGCGCCTTCTTCATTGTTGGCCTGATGATCGGAATGATCACCTTCCAGTTCAGTAACTTTAGCTTCGGCATCGGTAACGCTGCCGGTCTGCTGTTCGCCGGGATCATGCTGGGCTTCCTGCGAGCGAACCATCCCACCTTCGGCTACATCCCTCAGGGAGCGCTGAACATGGTGAAAGAGTTCGGTCTGATGGTCTTTATGGCGGGTGTCGGCTTAAGCGCCGGGAGCGGCATTGGCAATGGCCTGGGTGCGGTCGGCTGGCAAATGTTGGTTTCCGGACTTATCGTCAGCCTGGTACCGGTAGTCATCTGCTTCCTGTTCGGCGCCTACGTGCTCCGCATGAACCGCGCCCTGCTCTTCGGCGCGATGATGGGCGCGCGCACCTGCGCACCGGCAATGGAGATCATCAGCGACACCGCGCGCAGCAACATCCCGGCGCTGGGCTATGCAGGCACCTACGCCATCGCAAACGTGCTGCTGACGCTGGCAGGTACGCTGATCATCATTATCTGGCCAGGACTCGGATAAATCTCAAGATTGCGTGTGGCTGAAAAAATTTTCGTTACGCGCAGAACTTTTTACGCAGGGTGCAGTCATAACTAGTGCCACTGCTTTTCTTTGATGTCCCCAATTTGTGGAGCCCATCAACCCCGCCATTTTTGGTTCAAGGTTGATGGGTTTTTTGTTGCCTGAAATTAATACCCTTCCCTATCAATTACTTATAACACTACCTTATTTTCCATGGCGGTATAGCTGATCTTCTTGCGCGGTTAAATTTTGCCTGGTCAATATCTTAAAAGAACAACGATTGAGCGTAGATATGATCGGGTTTGAACTTCGATACAGGCAGCTGGCATAAGCTGGAACGAATTAATCCACCTGATGACAGGAAAAGGAATGAAGGCTTCATCCGGGGATAGCGGCAGAAGTCTACATAAAGCTCGCTCACCACTCCAATTTCGGAATCGCTCTTCTGAAACCGGAATTTATTTAGGTCCCATGTATGCGTTCACATATCGCTCGCGGCTGTATTGAGGTTATTGATGGTGGATATCACTACCCTTGCCCGTAAATGGGGCTCAAGACTACTTAAGGCCGTCTGGTTTGTGTTAATTAGCTTCCTGGCAGGACGTATGCTGGGTCCTTCAACAGCTTATATTAACCACGACGTTGCAACTGCTATTTGCGGCTTCATCTATGGTGATATTAATGCGGAGACAATGTACGAAACATATACAAATATTGATATTTTGATTCTGTTAACATCTGCAACGATCGTCTGTCTCATAACATTGAAGATATTCAACAAAACCAGGAATCATTAATCTTCTAATCCCGCCCTGTCTGTGGCTCAAAGACGACGGCTCAACGTAATGGTACTTCACTGAGGACATTTATTTGCCCTTATTGCCCTTCCCTCACTCGCCACAAACATATATGATTTAATGTATATGACAAAAACCACGCAGGATCGCCAGATGCTTCACCCCGTTCAGCTCTTCAAAACCCTCTCCGACGAAACGCGCCTCTCCATCCTCATGCTTCTGCGTGAAGCGGGCGAGTTGTGCGTCTGCGATCTCTGCTCCGCTACCAACGAGCCGCAGCCGAAAGTCTCCCGCCACATGGCCTTACTGCGCGAGGCCGGGCTGGCCATCGACCGTCGCGAGGGTAAGTGGATCTACTACCGTCTCTCTCCCAACATGCCTGCATGGGCGGCAACCGTTATCGACACCAGCTGGAACTGCCTGCGAGAAGAGACACGTATGAAGCTGAAAAACCGCCTCCCGGGCTCATGCTGACCACAACACATTCACAAAAACAGATATAACGGAGTAAAAGATGTTTCTGGCAGGGGCTATTTTTCTGTTTACGCTGGTACTGGTTATCTGGCAGCCCAAAGGGCTCAGTATCGGCTGGAGTGCCATCATTGGCGCCGCGCTGGCGCTGGCGAGCGGTGTGATCCACGTTAACGACATTCCGGTGGTCTGGAACATCGTCTGGAATGCGACGGCCACGTTTATCGCGGTAATCGTTATCAGTTTGCTGCTGGATGAGTCCGGTTTTTTCGAGTGGGCGGCGCTGCACGTTGCTCGCTGGGGAAACGGTCGCGGGCGGTTGCTGTTTACCTGGATCGTGCTGCTGGGTGCGGCCGTGGCGGCGCTGTTCGCCAATGACGGTGCGGCATTGATCCTGACGCCTATCGTTATCGCCATGCTGCTGGCGCTGGGGTTCAGCAAGCAGGCCACGCTGGCGTTCGTGATGGCGGCGGGATTTATCGCCGATACCGCCAGCCTGCCGCTGATTGTCTCCAACCTGGTCAACATCGTCTCAGCGGACTTCTTTAAGCTGGGCTTTAGCGAATACGCCTCGGTGATGATCCCGGTTGATATCGCCGCAATTGCCGCGACGCTGGTGATGCTGCATCTGTTCTTCCGCAAGGAAATACCGCCGGAATATGACCTGGCAAAACTCCGCGAGCCCGCACGGGCCATTCATGACCTGCCGACATTCAGAACAGGCTGGATCGTGCTGCTGCTACTGCTCGTCGGGTTCTTTGTGCTTGAACCTCTGGGTATCCCGGTCAGCGCTATCGCAACAACTGGCGCGCTGATTTTATTTGCCGTTGCGAAACGCGGGCACGCCATTAACACCGGGAAAGTGCTGCGCGGCGCACCCTGGCAGATCGTTATCTTTTCGCTGGGGATGTATCTGGTGGTGTATGGCCTGCGTAATGCCGGGCTGACGGAGTCTCTTTCAGGCGTTCTTGATCGCTTAGCCGGACACGGACTCTGGGCCACTACGCTGGGAACCGGATTTATCACCGCCTTTCTGTCATCCATAATGAACAATATGCCAACGGTATTGATCGGCGCGCTCTCCATTGAGGGTAGTGCGGCAACAGGCTTGATTAAGGAGGCGATGATTTACGCTAACGTGATTGGCTGCGATCTGGGGCCGAAAATCACCCCCATCGGTAGCCTGGCTACCCTGCTATGGCTTCATGTGCTGGCACAGAAAAACATGACCATTACCTGGGGCTACTATTTCAGGACGGGCATCATAATGACGCTGCCAGTTCTGTTTGTGACGCTCGCCGCGCTGGCGCTACGTCTCTCCTTCACACTGTAATGAGTAACGGATATGAGCAACATCACTATCTACCACAACCCGGCCTGCGGCACGTCGCGCAATACGCTGGAGATGATCCGTAACAGCGGTACGGAACCCGAAATTATTCTCTATCTTGAGAACCCACCGTCGCGTGATGAACTGACCAGGCTGATTGCAGACATGGGGATTCCCGTGTGCGATCTGCTGCGCAAAAACGTCGAGCCTTACGAGCAACTGGGCCTTGCCGGGGGAAATTTCACCGATGACCAGCTTATTGATTTCATGCTGCTATACCCCATTCTGATTAACCGTCCGATTGTGGTGACGCCGCTGGGTACACGTCTGTGCCGCCCTTCTGAAGTCGTTCTCGACATCCTTCCGGACGCGCAAAAAGGGGCATTTACAAAGGAAGATGGCGAAGTCGTCGTTGACGCCAGCGGGAAAAAAATCTCCTGACATCAGGCGTAGCCGGGGCGAGCGCTATCAGACGGTATCCTCGCCTGCAATCCGCCCCACCATCGCCCGGATCTCCTCCCGGGTTAACGGCGACCGGTCGGTTACAAAATGCAGCGTCATCCCCTCGATAAACGCATCCAGCGCACGGGCGGTGGCCGGATCAAACCACTGCTCAAGCGTAGTCTGGCTCATCTTCATCCAGTCCTGCATCACCGTTTTCAGCGCGGCGCTGCGGTGCATAAAAGCGTACAGCTGATACATCAGCGCCATATTGTGTGGCGTGGTCACGGCTGAACTGTGGATCAGCGTGGTAATGGCCTCGCACGCCCTCTCCCGCCCGGTCACCCCCGCGAAGAAATCCCGGTACTGCTGAGACATCTGCTGCGTAAACCACGTGAACGCCTCCTCCAGAAGCGACTCCATCCCGTCGAAATAGTAGGTCATCGACCCCAGCGGAACGCCTGCGCAGGTGGCAATTTTGCGGTGCGTGACGGCATGAATACCGTGCTCAGCAATGGTGTCCAGCGTCGCCTGGAGTATCTTCTCGCGGCGGTTAGGGTCGTTTGGTGGTATGCTCATAAAATCCTCATCCGGTTTATGTACAAATGTACACAAAGTTGCTAGTGTTGTCGCTATTGTTGTACTTCTGGTGCTGATCCCAATGACGCTAACTTCTCCTCGCAAAGCCCTGCATCTGCGCATGTGGGCGCTGTTTATGTTCTTCTTCATACCCGGGCTGCTGATGGCTTCCTGGGCAACGCGCACCCCGGCAATCCGCGATACGCTATCCGTCTCGACGGCGGAGATGGGGATCGTGCTGTTTGGCCTGTCGATTGGCTCGATGAGCGGCATCCTCTGCTCGGCCTGGCTGGTGAAGCGCTTTGGCACGCGCGCGGTGATCCGTACCACCATGTGCTGCGCCGTGGTGGGAATGTTCGCTTTGGGCGTGGCGCTGTGGTTCGCCTCGCCGCTGATGTTTGCCCTTGGGCTGATGGTATTTGGCGGCAGCTTTGGTGCGGCTGAAGTGGCCATTAACGTCGAGGGGGCCGCCGTCGAACAGGCGATGAACAAAACGGTGCTGCCCATGATGCATGGCTTTTACAGTCTCGGCACGCTGGCGGGCGCGGGCGTGGGGATGGCGCTGACGGCGCTGGGCATTGCGGCCAATGTGCACATTTTGCTGGCGGCGCTGGTCTGTATTATCCCGATCCTCACCGGCATCAGGGCTATTCCCGCAGGCACAGGACAACACGCCTCGGACGAACAGAAGTCTGCGGCAAAAGGGTTGCCCTTCTATCGTGATTTCCAGCTAATGCTGATTGGCGTGGTGGTGCTGGCGATGGCATTTGCTGAAGGCTCCGCCAACGACTGGCTACCGTTGCTGATGGTGGACGGGCACGGATTTAGCCCCACCTCCGGCTCGCTGATCTACGCTGGATTTACGCTCGGCATGACCGTCGGACGCTTTACCGGCGGCTGGTTTATCGACCGTTACAGCCGCGTGGCGGTCGTCCGTGCCAGCGCCCTGCTGGGTGGGCTGGGCATCGCGATGATCATCTTTGTGGATGTGGGCTGGATTGCCGGTGTGTCGGTGATCCTGTGGGGGCTGGGCGCCTCCCTTGGCTTCCCGCTGACCATTTCCGCTGCCAGCGATACCGGTCCCGATGCGCCGACGCGCGTGAGCGTTGTGGCGACCACGGGCTACCTCGCTTTCCTGGTGGGGCCGCCGCTGCTTGGATTCCTCGGTGAGCACTACGGGTTGCGCAGCGCCATGCTGGTGGTGTTAGGGTTAGTGATTATTGCCGCCCTGGTGGCGCGTGCGGTGGCAAAACCGGAAGCAGAACAAACGACAATGGAGAAGGGATATGAGCGTTAAACTGATTGCAGTCGACATGGATGGCTCCTTCCTGAGCGATGCGAAAACCTATAATCGCGCGCGTTTTCTGGCGCAGTACGCGCGCATGAAAGCGCAAGGCATCCGTTTTGTGGTCGCCAGCGGAAACCAGTACTACCAGTTGATCTCATTTTTCCCCGAGATCGCCCATGAAATCGCCTTCGTCGCCGAAAACGGCGGCTGGGTGGTGGATGCGGGCGAAGACGTGTTTAACGGCGAACTGTCGAAAGAGCATTTTCTGACCGTCGCCACCCTGTTAAACGACGTGCCCGGCATTGAGATAATTGCCTGCGGAAAAAACAGCGCCTACACGCTGAAAACGTATAACGACCTCTTCAAAGAGATTGCGGCGAAATACTATCACCGCCTTGAAAGCGTCAGCAGCTTTGACAACCTCAACGATATTTTCTTCAAGTTCGGGCTTAACGTCTCTGACGACGAAATACCGCGCATTCAGGCGCTGCTGCATGAGAAGCTTGGCGACATCATGGTGCCGGTGACCACGGGTCACGGCAGTATCGACCTGATAATCCCTGGCGTTCACAAAGCTAACGGCCTGCGGATCCTGCAAGCGCGCTGGGGCATTGAGGACAGTGAAGTGGTGGCCTTTGGCGACAGCGGTAACGACGTGGAGATGCTGCGCCAGGCTGGGTTTGGCTTCGCGATGGCCAACGCCAGACCGCATATAAAGGCTGTGGCCCGCTATGAAGCGCCAAATAATAATGACGAAGGGGTGCTGGACGTGATTGATATGGTGCTGGAGGGGAAGGCGCCGTTTAATTGATTCCGTGCGGTCTGGTGCCCTCACCCTAACCCTCTCCCACAGGGCTGAGGGATCCCCACAAAATAATGCCTGCACAGATGGCCCCCTCTCCCTTGAGGGAGAGGGCTGGGGTGAGGGGGAACATACGGCTCTGGTGGTCATTCCGTTCACTTTATGTTCCTTGCTACTCTGTCACGACATGACCGGTGAACGTGCCAGGGTGGCTCAGTCGCCACCACCCTGGCGACCCGGGCTTCCGGCGGAAAATCGCCGCTTCGCGGTGCCTTCGGCTTATTCCTTCCGGCTTATCGGGGACGGGCGGAGGTAACATCCCTGTAAAGCCCGCCCTCTCGGCGCATCCCTGCGCCTCGCCCCGGCCTACAGGAAACGCCTCAGCGATTTACAGCCGGACCGAGGCATCGCTGAAAGCCCTCAGTTATTCTGAGGCAACGTTATCGCTTTTGCTTTCAAATTACTGGGGATCCCTCAGCCCACAGGGAGAGGGAACTGTCCCGAGCTCGCCCAACGGGGAGAGGGAATAAGGATTACGGTTGCAGGGCATTTCCGACGCGTTTGTCCTTCAGGAACACCACCATCAGACCTACCCACAGCACACCGTTTGCGAGATTGAACAGGCTGAACAGCCCGTTTCCGCCAAACGCATAAGCATGCTTGCTCACCTCAATACCGACGGTGAAAATCAGCATTTGCAGCATCCCCATCGCGGCAGACACCGTGCCTTTACTCATTTCACTGGCGAACAGCGTCAGGCGCACCAGGCCAGCATTCGCCACGCCGATACCAAACGCGTAAACACTCAGCCCCGCCGTCATCCACAGGTACGCATGAGACGAGGCTACGGTCGCCACCGCCGCGATAATCAGCCCTGCCGCTATGGGCCAGCCGCCCAAAATAATCAGCGAACGCACGGTACGGCGTGACGTCAGACGCGCCAGCACCAGGTTACCGATAATCAGCGCGCCAAAAATCGGCACCTGTAACAGGCCATACTCATAGCTGCTAAGCTGTTCGCCGCTGATGATAATGACCGGCGACTGGGCAATCCACGCCAGCAGTGGCAGGCTGACAAAGCCCGTCGCCAATGCGCCCGCGACAAAACGGCCATTTTTCAGCACTGCCTTATAATCCCGCCCCAGCTCTTTAAGCGAGAGCTTTTCGCCCAGGCGGGTGGCGGTTTCCGGCATCGCACGGTGCAGGCCAAAGAAAGAGATAGCCGCAAGCGCGGCAAAGAGGACGAACATCCCCTCCCACGGCGCGACGTGAACCCATGCGGCTCCCACCAGCGGCCCAAGAAGCGGTGCAATCAGTGCCACGTTTGCCATCAGCGCGGTAATTTTGATACACACCGCCTCCTCAAACGACTCCTGAATAGCGGCATAGCCCACGGCGCCAATAAAGCACAGGCTCACGCCCTGAAGGAAACGCAGCAGTGTGAACTGCTCAATACTCTGCGCCAGCAGCGTGGCGAGACAGGTGACGATAAACCACACTACGCCCGTCAGCATCACCGGACGGCGGCCAATACGATCCGACAGCGGCCCTAACAGCCACTGTAAAAACATGCCGCCCGCCAGATAGGCGGTCATGGATGTCGGTACCCACTCAATACCTGCGTTGTACTGCTCAACCACAGCCAGCATGCCGGGCTGGATCATGTCGTTGCCGATGTAGGTAGAGAATTCGTAAAGCACCAGACACAGAGGAAAAAGTAACGCCTGACGACCCAGACGATTACCGGAAGAAGAACGGTTTATCATGCAATCTCTTTAGTATGAAAAAATCGCGATGAGTGTAATGAATTGCCGCTGTCTGAGATAGCAAATTAACGTGAAAAAACAGAAATAACGCACTTATCGTTGTTGTTTAAGGTTTCCTTAAGTTGCCCTCCCTATGATAGTGCTATTTCACGTTATTGACCGAAACTATGACACACGCCGTCAGCCCTTCAGAATTATCTAAGTTACCGACAAATAAGACAAAACGTCTTTACCGTTTGCCTGCCCGCTTTTATGGTTATCAACTTTTCGTGCTTATTGCCCTTGCGGTGCTTTTTACCTGGCTTTCGCGCGATGAATCGCTTGACCGATGGATAACCGGTTTCTGGTATGACGCAGCGACGCATCATTTTCCGCTACAGCAAAACCCGCTGCTGGATCTGCTGAACCATCGGCTGGCGAAATATGTGACCATTGTTATCGCTGCCGCATCGCTGATTTACGGCGCTTACAAACGCAATGCCCGACTGGTAACGGCCGCGCTTCTGATGGGGCTGGGTGCGCTGGTAGTAGGGGTGCTGAAAAGCATAAGCCACCACAGCTGTCCGTGGGATCTGGTGGAATATGGCGGCAGGTCCGTTTCGTATCCCCTGTTCAGCGCCGTTCCGGCAGACAGCGGACCGGGACGCTGCTTTCCCGGCGGCCACGCCTCCAGCGGGTTTATGGTGATGGGGCTGTTTTTTGCCTTCTGGCGTGAACGTCCGCGCCTGGCATGGTCCTTTGTCGCGTCAGGCGTTGTTATGGGGCTGGTGATGGGCTTCGGGCAGGTCATGCGCGGCGCGCATTTTTTCTCTCACAACCTGTGGGCCGGGTGGTGGGTCTGGTTTTCCCAGGTGCTGGTTTACGGGCTGGTTTCCGCCCGGTTTGCTAAAGAGTAACGAGATTATGTTAGAAAATCTGAACTACGAACTGTTTTACCTGCTCAACGCCACGCCGTCGTCACCGGAATGGATGATCGATCTCACCACCTTCATTGCGAAAGATCTGATTAGCATTGTACCGGCGCTGGCGGTGATCCTCTGGTTATGGGGACCTCGTACACAGGTCACCGCCCAGCGCCATCTGGTGATCAAAATGGCGATGGCAATTGGCGTGAGCGTGCTGGCAAGCTACGTGCTGGGTCACGCCTTCCCGCACGATCGTCCTTTTGTCGATCGCGTCGGCTACAACTTCCTGCACCATGCGCCGGATGACTCGTTCCCGAGCGATCACGGCACGGTGATCTTCACCTTTGCGCTGGCCTTCCTGTTCTGGCATCGCCTGTGGTCCGGCGTAGTGCTGATGGGCGTGGCAGTCGCCATCGCCTGGTCCCGCGTCTACCTGGGGGTGCACTGGCCGCTGGATATGGTCGGCGGTTTCCTGGTGGGGCTGATGGGCTGCGTCAGCGCAGCCATCCTGTGGAGCCTCTTTGGCCCGGCGCTTTATCGTGCATTATCACAGGCCTATCGCGTTCTGTTTGCCCTTCCGATCCGCAAAGGCTGGATACGTGACTAACCCCGGTCCGTCAGGTTACACTTGAGCCCCCGCCCTGCGGGGGCTCACTTTTTTAGCCCGAGGATCTATGGAAACACGTCGCGATGACCGCATTGCTCAGCTGCTTCAGGCGCTGAAGCGCAGCGATAAGCTGCATCTTAAGGAAGCCGCTTCCCTGCTTGGCGTGTCTGAAATGACCATTCGTCGCGATCTGAACAGCGACAGCGCCCCCGTTGTGCTGCTTGGCGGGTATATTGTTCTGGAGCCGCGTAGCGCCAGCCATTATCTGTTAAGCGATCAAAAAACACGCCTGGTGGAAGAGAAGCGCAAAGCCGCGCGGCTCGCCGCCTCGCTGGTGCAGCCGCATCAAACGCTGTTTTTTGACTGCGGTACGACAACCCCGTGGATCATCGAGGCCATCGACAGCACCGTTCCCTTTACCGCCGTCTGTTATTCGCTAAATACCTTCCTGGCTTTGCAGGAGAAACCAGCATGCCGGGTGATTTTGTGTGGCGGCGAGTTTCATGCCAGCAACGCCATCTTCAAGCCGCTGAATATTCAGGACACGCTGAGCAATGTATGCCCTGATATCGCCTTTTACTCTGCGGCGGGCGTGAATGTGAAACAGGGGGCAACCTGTTTTAATCTTGAAGAGTTACCGGTGAAACAGTGGGCGCTCAACGCCGCGCAGCAGCATGTGCTGGTGGTTGATCACAGTAAATTTGGCAAGGTCCGTCCGGCAAGGATGGGAGAACTGTCGCGCTTTGACGCCATCGTCAGTGATTGCCGCCCGGATGACGAGCTGGTGGCATACGCGAAAGCGCAGCAGGTGAAGTTGATGTATTGAGGTTATGCCGGGTGGCGGCTTCGCCTTACCCGGCCTACGTTCGAGCCGTTGTAGGCCGGGTAAGGCGAAGCCGCCACCCGGCAAAAACTTAGCTGAACCAGCTGCCAAACCAGCCGTGGAATTTCATTAACACAAAGTCCCACATCCGGCTGAAGAAGCCGCCCTCTTCCACCGCTTCCATTACCACCAGCGGACGCTGCTCAATAGATTTGCCGTTAAGCTGGAAATCTATCGTCCCGACCACCTGACCTTTTTTCAGCGGTGCGGTGAGCTGTGGCTCGGTCAGGGTATAGCTGGCTTTCAGGTTTTTCAGCTGACCGCGTGGAATGGTGACGGAACCCGCTTCACCCGCTCCCAGGTTCACTTCACTTTTATCACCAAACCAGACGCGCTGACTCACGAAGGTAGCGTCCGGCTTAATCGGCGTGACGGTTTCAAAGAAGCGGAAACCCCAGGTCAGCAGTTTTTCGGATTCGTTAAAACGAATACGGTCGGTTTTCGTTCCCAGCACCACTGAGATCAGGCGCATATCGCCCTGCGTCGCAGAAGCCACCAGGTTGTATCCGGCCCCGGCAGTTGTACCGGTTTTCATGCCGTCCACGTTAACGTTACTGCTCCACAGCAGACGGTTACGGTTAGGCTGGCGGATATTGTTGAAGGTAAACTCTTTCTCTTTATGGATAGCGTACTCATCCGGCACGTCATGGATCAGCGCTTTGCCCAGCAGCGCCATATCGCGCGCGGTACTGAACTGACCCGGCGCATCCAGGCCGTGAACAGTTTTAAAAGTGGTATTGGTCAGACCCAGTTTTTTCGCGTAGCCATTCATCAGCCCAATAAATGAGTCCTGACTGCCCGCGACGTAATCGGCCAGCGCAATACAGGCATCATTTCCCGACTGAATAATAACCCCTTTATTCAGATCGGACACGGAGACCTGGTCGCCAGGCTTCAGGAACATCACGGACGAGCCGCGCAGCGCCGGGTTACCAGTCGCCCAGGCATCTTTCCCGACGGTGACCATGTCATTCAGCTTGATCTTGCCCGCTTTCAACGCCTGGCCGACCACATAGCTGGTCATAATTTTCGTCAGGCTCGCCGGGTCGAGTTTCTCGTCGGCGTTACCTTCCGCCAGCACTTTCCCGCTGGCGTAATCCATCAGGATCCAGGCGCGCGCATCAACAGGCGGCGCTTCGGGCGCTGTCTGTTCCGCCGCATGGAGCGTTGGGGCAAAAAGGAAAAGCAGCGCCGAGCCTGCCGCCAGGCTGCGCAGAGAGGAAGTTTTTTGCGTCATAAATGCCACCCGAGTGTCCATTCTAAAAATCACGTCACAATCACCGTGTCGCAAGAAGCGATGAGTAATAGCGCACTACAGCCTTCAAAGAAACCTGTTCCAGGTAAAGTTTTTAAAGTTTATGCAATAACATTCAGATACGCTTTGATTGCGGTGTTTTTTTTAGCATCTGTTGCGTAATTGTTAGGTTTATCTCACCATGGCGAAAAGCTGACTCGGATTCACATCTCATCGGGAGTAAATATGATTACGCTGTGGGGCAGGAACAATTCGACCAACGTGAAAAAAGTGCTCTGGACGCTGGAAGAGCTGGATTTACCGTTCAAGCAGGTTATGGCGGGCCTGGAGTTTGGCGTGAATAAAGACGCGGACTACCTGGCGATGAACCCAAATGGACTGGTGCCGCTACTGCGCGATGACGAGACAGACGCCACGCTGTGGGAGTCTAACACCATCGTGCGATACCTCGCCGCGCAGTACGGCCAGGGTCGGCTGTGGGTAGAAAATCCAGCCCAGCGCGCGCAGGGCGAAAAATGGATGGACTGGGCAAACCAGACGCTTTCCCCAACGCACCGCGTGATCCTGATGGGGCTTATCTGTACGCCGGAAGCCGATCGTGATTATCCCGCCATTCATGCCGCCCAGGACGCGTGCGAGTCGCTGTTTGCGATGATGGACGACGAACTGGCGAAGCATACCTGGTTCTCCGGCGACACGTTCGGCGTGGGCGATATCGCCGTCGCCCCTTTCGTCTGGAACCTCACTAACATGGGTCTCAGCTGGACCCCGCGCCCTCACCTTCAGCGCTGGATCCAGCAGCTCAGCGAGCGCCCGGCGTATCGCAACGTGGTGATGATCCCGGTGACCTGATTACGACCCGGACGGGCTGACTTTCCAAAGCTGCCCGTCCGTCTCGTCGGTCAGCACGTACAGATAACCATCCGGCCCGACGCGCACATCGCGAATTCGCTGATCTTTATCCCCAAGAATGCGCCCGTCCTCCGTCACGGTATTGCCCTTCACGCTCAGCACGATGACGTCTTTCTCCTTCAGCGCGCCGATAAACAGCTTGTTTTTCCATTGCGGGAAGACGTCGCTGTTGTAGAACGCCATGCCGCTGACGGCGGGCGACACTTTCCAGACAAACAGCGGTTTTTCAGTGCCCTCAACGTGCTCGCCTTTCGCTTCCGGGATTTTCAGGCCGCTGTAGTTGATCCCGTGCGTCGCCATCGGCCAGCCGTAGTTTTTGCCTTTTTCAGGAATGTTGATCTCATCCCCGCCGCGAGGGCCGTGTTCATTAAGCCACAGCGCGTCGCTCCACGGGTTCATCGCCATCCCCTGCGGGTTGCGAATGCCGTAAGACCAGATTTCAGGCCGTGCACCGGCGGTGTTCACAAACGGGTTATCCGGCGGCACTTTCCCGTCCTCCGTCAGGCGCACCACCTTACCCTGAAGCTTATCCAGATCCTGCGCCGTCGGGCGCTGGTTGTTTTCACCTAAGCCAATAAAGAGATGGCCTTTGCCGTCGAACACCAGCCGTCCGCCAAAGTGGTTGCCAGTAGAGAGCTTCGGCATCTGTCGGAACACCACCTGGAAGCCCTCAATGCGCGAGAGGTCATCGCTCAACCGCCCGTAGCCCACCGCGGTACCCGCTTTTCTATCATCACCCGCCTCGGCGAAGCTGAGCCAGATCCGCCGTGATTGTTCAAAATCCGGGGCCAGCACCACGTCCAGCAATCCGCCCTGGCCGCTCGCCCAGACCTTCGGCACGCCGATAATCGGGTCGGAGAGCCCTTTCCCTGCCTGCCAGTGCTTAAGCTGCCCGTCTTTTAGCGTGATCAGCAGCCCCTTATTATCAGGCAGAAACGCCAGCGACCAGGGGTGATCCAGTTTTGTCTGTAGCACGTCGACCTTAACCGTCTCGGGCGCCGCAAGCAGCGAAAGCGGGAATAACAGTGCAGGGAGGAAAAGCAGCGAGGATCGAGGCATAACGCACTCCTTTATCGGCATATGGCTTAAAGATTAGCCACTGTTCCCGGGTGCGTTAACACTTTTACAAAAGCTTAATCAAAAGGGGGAGTTGCCTCCCCCGGGTTCAGTGTCGGGCAAGCGTTTCCGGCTTGTTCAGACACATGATGCAAAGCGCGAGCGTGGTCAGGCAGTTTTCAAGCTTCTCCGCGTTAACGGCAATAAAATTCGGGCAGTCGTGACGTCCGTTCATCAAACAGACCCCTGCGATGGAAAGCACCTCGGCGGCGCGGCGCAGCGCCACTAATTCGTTTTCAGCGCAGTGCGCTTTCAGGATGGGTGCTTTTTCACGCATGAAATTGCAAAGTTCAAAGAAATTTTCACGCAGATTTTCGCTTTCGCTGACTGACATATACCCTTTCGCCTTGCGGAGTTGCAGATATGCAGCCAGGTCGATTCGGGCGTTGATCAGCTTGTTAAGCAGATCGCGTTTCAGTCTGTCAACGGACATGCTATTTCCTCCTCTGTCAGCCATGTTACCCTATTAATAATAAGGTCATTTTTTGTACAATGTGATGCCTGAGATCAATAAACGATAACTGATTAACATTCTTTACAATGTTACAACGATTGCCCGCCTCAACTGCGCCATCAAGAGTGTATAAATCCCCCGCGATACGCTGTAAAATCCCGCCCTGACAACTCCATAATTGATGAATTTTTAACCTATGAGCAATGTTACGCACCCGCCGAAAATCGGCTTTGTCTCCCTGGGCTGCCCGAAGAACCTGGTGGATTCCGAACGCATCCTGACTGAACTTCGCACTGAAGGCTATGACGTGGTGCCAAGCTACGACAACGCCGACATGGTGATCGTCAACACCTGTGGGTTCATCGACAGCGCGGTCCAGGAGTCACTGGAAGCCATTGGTGAAGCCCTGACGGAAAATGGCAAAGTGATTGTCACCGGCTGCCTGGGCGCGAAGGTGGATCAGATCCGCGAAGTGCACCCGAAGGTACTGGAGATCACCGGCCCGCACAGCTACGAGCAGGTGCTGGAACATGTTCATCACTACGTACCAAAGCCAAAGCACAACCCGTTCCTGAGCCTGGTGCCGGAACAGGGCGTGAAGCTGACGCCGCGCCACTATGCTTACCTGAAAATTTCCGAAGGCTGCAACCATCGCTGCACCTTCTGCATCATCCCGTCGATGCGTGGCGATTTGGTGAGCCGTCCGATTGGCGAGGTGCTGGCAGAAGCCAAACGCCTGGCCGACGCGGGCGTGAAGGAGTTACTGGTCATCTCCCAGGACACCTCCGCCTACGGCGTGGACGTCAAACACCGCTCCGGCTTCCATAACGGCGAGCCGGTAAAAACCAGCATGGTTGGCCTGTGCGAGCAGCTTGCTAAGCTCGGGATCTGGACGCGTCTGCACTACGTCTACCCTTACCCGCACGTTGACGACGTGATTCCGCTGATGGCGGAAGGCAAAATCCTGCCGTATCTGGATATCCCGTTACAGCACGCCAGCCCGCGCATTCTGAAGCTGATGAAGCGTCCTGGATCCGTTGACCGCCAGCTGGCGCGCATCAAGCAGTGGCGCGAGATCTGCCCTGAACTGACCCTGCGCTCCACCTTCATCGTTGGCTTCCCGGGTGAAACCGAAGAAGATTTCCAGATGCTGCTCGACTTCCTGAAAGAAGCGCGTCTGGATCGCGTGGGCTGCTTCAAGTACAGCCCAGTTGAAGGCGCAACGGCCAACGAGCTGGCGGACCAGGTACCGGAAGAGGTCAAAGAGGAACGCTGGAACCGCTTTATGCAGCTGCAACAGCAGATCTCTGCTGAACGCTTGCAGGAGAAAGTGGGCCGCGAAATTCTGGTCATTATCGACGAAGTGGACGAAGAAGGCGCGATTGGTCGCAGCATGGCGGATGCGCCTGAAATCGACGGCGCGGTGTACCTGAACGGGGAAACCAACGTCAAGCCGGGCGATATTATTCGCGTGAAGGTTGAAAACGCCGACGAGTATGATTTGTGGGGCAGCCGGGTTTAATCTTTAACCCCTCACCCCGGCCCTCTCCCCAAAGGGGCGAGGGGGAACAGACCGCACCGAGCAGTCCCCTCTCCCCTCAGGGGAGAGGGTTAGGGTGAGGGGTAAGTTCCTGCAAAAACCTACCCCTTAATCCTCGGATCCAGCGCGTCGCGCAGCCCATCCCCCAGCAGGTTAAACGCCAGCACGGTCAGGAAAATCGCCAGGCTCGGGAAGATCGCCACGTGCGGGGCGATCACCATATCCGCCCGCGCCTCGTTCAGCATCGCGCCCCACTCCGGCGTCGGCGGCTGTGCGCCTAACCCCAGAAACGACAGGCTGGCCGCCGAGATAATCGACACGCCTATGCGCATGGTGAAATAGACCACGATAGACGAGACCGTTCCCGGCAGAATATGGCTGAACAGGATAGTGGCATCGCCGGCTCCCATGCTGCGGGCCGACTCGATAAAGGTCTGCTGCTTCAGCACCAGCGTGTTGCCACGTACCAGGCGCGCGAAAGCGGGAATCGTGAATACCGCCACGGCGATGATGACGTTCGCCATGCCGCTGCCCATCACCGCCACCACGGCAATCGCCAGCAGAATACCGGGAAAGGCAAACAGCACGTCGCAGATACGCATGATGATGCGGTCCCACCAGCCTTCATAGTACCCGGCCACCAGCCCAAGCACGGTGCCAATCGCTGCGCCCATCAGCACCGCAAAGACCCCGGCCGCCAGCGAGATCTGCGCCCCTACCAGCACGCGGCTGAAAATATCGCGCCCGAGCGAGTCCACGCCAAACCAGTGCATCATCGACGGACCATCGTTCAGCCGGTCGTAGTCGAAGTAGTTTTCCGCATCAAACGGGGCTATCCAGGGGGCGATAATCGCCACCAGGATCAGCAGTAACACAAACAACCCGGCGACCATAGCGACGGGCTGACGACGGAATCGACGCCAGAACTCAACCCACGGGGTGCGAATATGGTCCGGCCTGATCCCCGGCATAGCGTTTAAAATGGCCTGGCGACGCCAGTTCAGTAATCGCATCTTACTTATACCTGATGGCCGGGTTAATGGCGGCGTACAGCACGTCCACCACGAGATTGATAAGAATAAATTCCAGCGAGAAAAGCAGGACTTCCGCCTGAATAACCGGATAGTCACGCATATCGACCGAGTCGACCAGCAGACGCCCCAGCCCCGGCCAGTTGAAGACCTTCTCTACCACGATAGAGCCGCCCAGCAGGAAGCCGAACTGTAGTCCCATCATCGTGACCACCGGGATCATCGCATTACGAAAACCATGCTTCAGAATGACCCATTTCTCACTCACCCCTTTTGCCCGCGCGGTGCGAATGTAATCTTCGCTCAGCACGTCGACAAACGAAGCGCGGGTGAAGCGGGCCATCACTGCCGCAACGGCTGCGCCAAGCGTCATAGAGGGCAGAATGTAGTGCTTCCAGGTGTCGGCCCCGACGGTGGGCAACCAGCCCAGCTCGACGGAGAAAATCTGCATCAGCAGCATACCCAGCGCAAACGCCGGGAAAGAGATACCGGTGACTGCCAGCGCCATACCGAGCTTATCCGGCCAGCGGTTGCGCCAGACGGCGGCGACAATCCCCGCGCCCAGGCCAAACACAACCGCCCAGCTCATACTGGCAATCGTTAACCAGAAGGTAGGCATAAAGCGGCTGGCAATCTCCTCCGACACCGGACGACGCGACACCATCGAGATGCCGAAATCGCCCTGAAGGACATTGCCAATGTAGCGCAGAAATTGCCGATACAGCGGCTGGTCAAGACCGAGCTGTTTACGTACCAGTTCGATAACCGTGGCATCCGCTTCCGGTCCGGCAATCAAACGCGCCGGATCGCCGGGCAGCATGTGGACAAATAAAAACACCAGCACGGCCACAATCAGCAGCGTCGGGATAAGCCCCAGCAGGCGTTTACACACATAATTCAGCATGAGTTTTATTTTAGATCCGCGTCGTCAAAGCTAAAGCCCGTATCCGGCATGATGTAAAAACCGGTCAGCGCTTTATTGTGGGCTGAGACCAGTTTTTCCACCACCAGCGGCACCCACGGCGACTCTTTCCAGATAATGTCCTGCGCCTCTTTGTACAGGCGCGCTTTCTCTTCCGGTTTGGTGGTTTTCAGGGCATCGGCCAGATCCTTATCCACCTGCGGATTACTGTAGAACGCGGTATTGAACAGCGTTGGCGGCCAGTTCTGGGAAGCAAACAGCGGCGACAGGGACCAGTCCGCTTCACCGGTTGAAGCCGTCCAGCCGGTGTAGAACATCCGCACGCCGCTCTCTTTCTGTCCTTTGCCTTCCACTTCCGCCGCGCGCTGTCCGGCATCCATCGCCGTGACCCTGGCTTTAATGCCCACCTGCGCCAGCTGCTGCTGGGTAAATTGCAGCACCTTCTGCGCGGTACTGTGGTTATGCGACGACCACAGCGTGGTGCTAAAGCCGTTCGGATAGCCCGCCTCTTTCAGCAGTTCCCGCGCTTTCGCCGGATCGTACGGCCACGGCTGATAGCTCTGCGCGTACTCAATGGTTGGCGGCATCACGCCCGTCGCCGGGGTGGCGTAGCCTGCAAAGGCCACCTTCACCAGTGCCTGGCGGTTAATGGCGTAGTTGATGGCTTCGCGCACCTTCGGGTTATCAAACGGTTTCTGCGTGACGTTCATGCTGATGTAGCGCTGCATAATCGACGGGCTGGCCACCAGCTCCAGCTTGCTGTTTTTCGCCAGCAGCGCTGCCTGTTCGTAGGGGATCGGGAAGGCAAACTGCGCTTCGCCGGTTTGCAACATCGCGGCGCGGGTATTGTTGTCCACGACCGGCCGCCAGGTGAGGGTATCCAGCTTCGGCAGCCCCGGCTGCCAGTATCCGGCGAATTTCTTCACCTTCACAAAATCGGTCTGGTTCCAGGTAAGCAGTTCGTACGGTCCGGTCCCCACCGGGTGGAAGCCAATCTCTTTGCCGTATTTCTTCAACGCCGCAGGGGAAATCATCACCGTCGCGGGATGCGCCAGGATATTGATAAACGCCGAGAACGGCTCTTTGAGGGTGATCTTCACCGTCGCCGGATCAACCGCCTCGGTTTGGGCGATATTTTTATACAGGTTGTAGCGCTTAAGACCGTTTTCCGGATTGCTGGCTCGGTCCAGGTTGACCTTAACCGCCTCGGCGTTGAAGTCGGTGCCGTCCTGGAACTTCACGCCGGTACGGAGCTTAACGGTATAGACCAGCCCGTCGTCCGACACGGTATAGCCTTCCGCCAGCACGTTTTTCAGCTTCATCTCGCGGTCCAGGCCGAACAGCCCCTGGTAGAAGGATTTTGCCACCGCCTGAGAAAGGGTGTCGTTAGCATCATACGGATCCAGCGTCGTGAAGTTAGACCCCACAGCCACCACCACGTCTTTCGCCGCGATCGCGGGGGCGGCGGCCAGCGCAGCCGTCACGCTCGCGGCAAGCAGCCATTGACGAGCAACAAAAGGAACCATTGTGTTCTCCTGCCTGTTGTAAGTTATAACCGCGAGAATGCATTGCCCTGACGCGGGGGTGCGACAAAATGATCGGGACCGACTTCACGCAGCGCCACGCGCTCCAGAGTTTCGCCCCGTTTACGAATATTGCTCGGCATTTCGTCCTGCAACAGCACGCGCTGGGCGTGACGATGTTCAGGATCGGCAACCGGTACGGCGGCCATCAGCTTGCGGGTGTACGGATGGTGCGGGTTTTCAAATACCGCCCGACGGGGGCCAATTTCAACAATTTGCCCCATGTACATCACCGCCACGCGATGGCTGATCCGCTCAACCACCGCCATATCGTGAGAGATAAACAGAAACGCAATGCCCAAATCCCGCTGTAAATCGAGCAGGAGATTGATGATTTGCGCGCGGATGGAGACATCCAGCGCTGACACGGACTCATCCGCAATCACCACTTTCGGATTCAGGGCCAATGCCCGGGCTATGCAGATACGCTGTCGCTGACCGCCAGAAAATTCGTGCGGATAACGCCAGGCATGCTCCGGTTTCAGGCCCACGCGCTCCAGCAGCCACGCGACGCGGCGCTGCGCGGCTTCACCGTCGAGCAGGTTGTGCACCCGCAGCGGCTCCATAATCGAGTACCCCACCGTATGGCGCGGATCGAGCGACGCATAAGGATCCTGAAAAATAAACTGAATATCCCGGCGTACCGCCTGCAATTTACCATTGGGGAGTGTATCGATGCGCTCACCGTTGAAGGTGATGCTCCCCTCCTGCGACTCAACCAGCCTGAGCAGCGCCCGCCCGGTGGTGGATTTACCGCAGCCGGACTCCCCCACCAGCGCCAGCGTTTCGCCCGGCCAGAGATCAAAACTGACGTATTCAACCGCATGCACTTCGCGCTTCACGCGGTTAAGGATCCCGCTGCGCAGCGGGAAACGGGTCACCAGGTCACGCACTTCAAGGATCGGCCTGCCGGAAACCACCGTGTTCTGCTCGGTTTCGTCTTCCTGCTGGCCCTGTTCGGTCTGAGAGAACAGCGGAAAACGGCGCGGAAAATCACTGCCATTCATGGCGCCCAGACGCGGGACCGCCGCCAGCAGCGCTTTAGTATAAGGATGCACCGGCGTATGAAAGACCTGCTCCACCGAGCCGGTTTCCACGGCATTGCCCTGATGCATAACCAGCACCCGATCGGCAATATCCGCCACCACCCCCATATCGTGGGTGATGAATATCACCCCCATCTCCATCTCCTGCTGCAACACCTTAATCAGTTGCAGGATCTGGGCCTGAATGGTGACATCCAGCGCCGTGGTGGGTTCGTCCGCAATGAGCACCGCCGGACGGCACGACAACGCCATCGCAATCATCACCCGCTGGCGCATGCCACCGGAAAGCTGATGCGGATAGCGGGACAAAATCGCGTGCGCCTCAGGGATACGTACCAGCTCCAGCATCCGTTTAGCTTCGTTGAGCGCCTCATCACCGCTCAATCCCTGATGCAGGCGGATAGATTCGGCAATCTGCTCGCCCACCGGGAAGACCGGGTTCAGGGAGGTCATCGGCTCCTGAAAAATCATCGCAATATCCGCCCCGCGCACCCCCTGCATCCGGGACGCGCTCAGCTCGTTGAGATCGATAACCTGACGGTTGCGACGGCGCAACAGCATCCGCTCGCTGGTGACCTGCCCGCCCGTCTGCTCAAGCAGACGCATCAGCGCCAGCGCGGTAACCGATTTACCGGATCCGGACTCGCCGACAATCGCCAGCGTCTCGCCGCGCCTGAGCGAAAACGATAAATTCTGTACTGCAGGGATGAACTGCCGCTCTTCCTGAAAGGCAATATTCAGTTGGTGGACAGCCAGCACTTCGCAGTTGTCCAGCTCTTCACTGTGCGGCACGCAATGCCCCCTTATTCACGATAAATGCCTGTGCTGGGCGCATCGCCGGCATACCCCCACGCCCGGTACATCCCTTCACTGTTGAACGGCAGCGCCACGTTGCCCTCCCGATCCACCGCGATTAAGCCACCTTCTCCGCCCAGGGCTGGCAGTTTCTCCATTACCACCCGCTCGCAGGCCTCACTCAGGCTTAATCCGCCGTAATCCATTAGCGCGGTAATGTCGTAGGCCGCCAGCGCGCGGATAAACACTTCGCCGGTTCCGGTGCATGACACCGCCGCCGTGGCGTTATTAGCGTAACACCCGGCCCCCGGCAGCGGACTGTCGCCGACGCGTCCGGGAAGCTTGTTGGTCATACCGCCTGTCGACGTCGCGGCGGCGAGGTTACCGGCTTTATCCAGCGCCACCGCGCCTACCGTGCCCATTTTTCTGCGTTCATCGAGCGGCGCGGCATGGTCCAGCTGCGTCATCCCCGCTGTACGGGCCTCCAGCAACTGCCGGTAACGCTCCTCGGTGGAAAAAAGATCGGGCGAGACCGTATCCATCCCGTGCTCGACGGCAAATTTCTCCGCCCCCGCCCCGGTCAGCAGCACATGCGGGCTTTGATCCATCACCAGACGCGCGGCCAGTACGGGATTGCGCAGTCGGCTGACGCCCGCCACCGCCCCCGCTTTCAGGGTGATACCGTCCATCACGCAGGCATCCAGTTCATGCGTTTCATCGCGCGTAAAGACCGAGCCAATACCGGCATTAAACAGCGGACACTCCTCCAGCAGGCGCACCGCTTCGGTCACCACGTCCAGCGCGCTTTCGCCCGCTTCCAGCATGCGCTGGCCTGTTTCCACAATGGCGTTCAGCGCATCAATATAACGCTTCTCCTGCTCGGGACTGAGCTGTGCACGGGTGATTGCCCCGGCACCGCCATGAATTGCGATAACCGCTTTACTCATTTCGCATCACCCATCAGCCTGGCTGGCTGCTTTTTCTATAAATATCATTATCGTCGACGAATCTTCAGATGATTTTTGAATATAGAAAGACGCAACTGTGATGTAAAGCTTACACCCATCGGGTCATACAGTTAGCCGCACTTTTCTGCCATAATGAGCGCTTTCGTTGTTACTCCGCAGGAGCCCACCATGGATTTTACCGCCGGACTGATGCCGCTTGAGACGGCACTCTCGCAGATGCTTGATCGTATTACTCCCCTGCACGACGTTGAGACGCTGCCGCTTGTGCGCTGTTTTGGCCGTATTGCCGCGCGCGATATCGTCTCGCCGCTGAACGTGCCGGGGTTCGATAACGCGGCGATGGACGGCTATGCCGTACGTCTGGCGGATTTGCAAACGGGTCAGCCGCTGCCGGTGGCAGGTAAAGCCTTTGCCGGGCAGCCGTTCAACGGTGAGTGGCCAGCGGGCACCTGCGTGCGCATTATGACCGGCGCGCCGGTGCCAAAGGGCTGTGAAGCCGTGGTGATGCAGGAAGAGACCGAACTAACGGACGACGGCGTGCGTTTTACCGCCAGCGTCAAAGCGGGACAGAATATCCGCCACATCGGGGAAGACATTACCCTCGGCGCAACGGTCTTTGCCGCCGGGCAAAAACTGACGGTCGCCGAACTGCCGGTGCTGGCATCGCTTGGCATCGCGGAGATTGACGTTGTCCGCAAGGTACGCGTGGCGGTGTTCTCAACGGGAGACGAGCTACAGCTTCCGGGTCAGCCGCTGAACGAGGGGCAGATTTACGACACCAACCGTCTGGCGGTGCACCTGATGCTTGAGCAACTGGGCTGCGAGGTGATTAACCTCGGCATCATTCCTGACGATCCGGAGAAACTGCGCACGGCGTTTATCGACGCGGACGCCTCTGCCGACGTGGTGATCAGCTCTGGCGGCGTATCGGTTGGCGAAGCGGATTACACCAAAACCCTGCTTGAAGAGCTGGGTGAAATCGCCTTCTGGAAGCTGGCGATTAAACCGGGCAAACCGTTCGCGTTTTGCAAACTTCCGCACAGCTGGTTCTGTGGCCTGCCGGGTAACCCGGTCTCTGCCGCGCTGACCTTCTACCAGCTGGTGATCCCGCTGCTGGCGAAGCTTTCAGGCAACAATGCCGACCCGCTGCCGGAACGTGTGCGCGTGCGGGCGGCAACGCGCCTCAAAAAATCTCCGGGCCGTCTCGATTTCCAGCGCGGCATTCTGGCGCGCAACGCCGATGGCGAGCTGGAGGTGAGCACCACCGGGCATCAGGGTTCGCACATCTTTAGCTCCTTCAGCCAGGGTAACTGCTTTATCGTGCTGGAGCGCGATCGCGGCCACGTTGAGGCGGGCGAATGGGTTGAAGTGGAACGCTTTAACCACCTGTTCGGAGGCTGACATGACGGTGGAACTGAGCGACCCGGAGATGATGCGCTACAACCGCCAGATCGTGCTGCGCGGGTTTGATTTCGAGGGTCAGGAAGCGCTCAAGGCGGCCAGCGTGCTGGTTGTCGGCCTTGGCGGGCTGGGCTGCGCGGCGGCGCAATATCTGGCTGCGGCGGGCGTCGGCCGCATGACGCTACTGGATTTCGATACCGTGTCGGTGTCGAACCTGCAACGCCAGACGCTGCACAGCGACGCGACGGTTGGTCAGCCGAAAGTGGAATCTGCGCGCACGGCGCTGGCGCGAATTAACCCCAACGTTCAGTTCACCCTGATTGACGCGATGCTGGATGACGACGCGCTGTTTGCGCAGATTGCTCGGCATGACCTGGTGCTGGACTGCACCGATAACGTCGCCGTTCGCAACCAGCTCAATGCGGGCTGCTTTGCCCATAAAACGCCGCTAATTTCCGGCGCGGCCATCCGCATGGAGGGGCAAATCAGCGTTTTCACCTACGCTGAGGGAGAGCCCTGCTACCGCTGCCTGAGCCGTCTGTTTGGCGAGAATGCGCTGACCTGCGTCGAGGCGGGCGTGATGGCGCCGCTGGTTGGGGTGATTGGTTCCTTGCAGGCGATGGAGGCGATTAAGGTGCTGGCGCATTACGGCACGCCCGCAGCGGGCAAAATCGTGATGTATGACGCGATGACCTGTCAGTTCCGCGAGATGAAGCTGATGCGTAATCCGGGGTGTGAGGTGTGCGGAGGTTAAACCCTGCTGCGGCCTGATGCCCTCACCCCGGCCCTCTCCCACAGGGAGAGGGAGAAAATCGTAGGCCGGGTAAGCGTCAGCGCCACCCGGCAACAGCATCAAATAGACGTCCGCCCAAACGCCCCCTGCCAGTCCTGCTCAAACTTCACAATTGCCGCATCTACTGCCGGAGAGGTAATAAACTGCTGCGCCACGTCCAGCGGCAGCGTGATGGACTCGCACCCTGCCAGCAGGCAGTCCAGCGCCTGGCGCGGCGTTTTAAAGCTCGCGGCGAGCACTTTTGACTGCGGTGCGTGCAGCGTCAGCAATTGTTGCAGTTCAATCACCGTCTGGATCCCGTCCCCGCCCTGCGCGTCCACGCGGTTCACGTAAGGGGCCACATACTCAGCACCCGCCAGCGCGGAGAGCATCCCCTGCGCTGTGCCGTATACCGCGGTACCCAGCGTCGGCATCCCTTCTGCTTTCAGCATTTTGATCGCCGCCACCCCTTCAGCGGTCACGGGCACTTTCACCACCAGGTCATTGATTATCGCGCGCAGCTTACGTGCGTCTTCCACCATCCCCTCGGCGGTCTTCGCCATCACCTGGGCGAACAGCCGGCCCCTGCCGCCCAGCGCGTCGTGCAGCGCGGGCAGCAGTTCTTCCAAAGGCGTTTTACCCGCCGCCACAATGCTTGGGTTAGTGGTCACGCCCGCCAGCGGGAAGATACGCGCCAGCTTTTTGACTGCCGCAACGTCAGATGTGTCGAGATAAAGTTCCATGATGTCACCCTCAAAATTAGCCTGCATTTACCCTATCACGAGAAAACCTGCTCATGAATTGACCCATATCAAGATAACTTTCATTCGAAAGTAATTTAATCTTCATATGTAATTAGAGGGCAAAAAAATGATCTTCAACATACAGCGTTACTCCACCCACGACGGCCCCGGTATTCGAACCGTGGTGTTCCTGAAAGGCTGCTCGCTGGGCTGTCGCTGGTGCCAGAACCCGGAAAGCCGCTCCCGCACGCGGGAAGTCCTGTTTGACGCCCGTCTGTGTCTGGACGGCTGTGACCTGTGTCAGCAGGCCGCGCCAGGGTGTGTTGAACGTGCGCTGAACGGGTTGATCATCCATCGTGAAAAATTAAGTGAAAAGACGCTCACTGCGCTCACCGACTGCTGCCCGACGCAGGCACTTACCGTCTGCGGTGAAGAGAAGCAGGTGGAGGAGATTATGGCCACCGTGCTGCGCGACAAGCCCTTCTACGACCGCAGCGGCGGCGGGATCACCCTCTCCGGCGGCGAGCCGTTCATGAACCCGGCGCTGGCACATGCCCTGTTTAAAGCCAGCCATGAACAAGGCATTCATACCACCGTTGAAACCTGCCTTCACGTCCCCTGGCATTATATCGAGCCGTCACTGCCGTATGTCGATCTGTTCCTGGCGGACCTGAAGCATGTGGACAGTGACGTATTCAAACAGTGGACCGATGGCTCTGCTAAGCGGATCCTGGACAACCTGAAGCGCCTGGCTACCGTCGGGAAGAAGATCACCATCCGCGTGCCGCTGATCCAGGGCTTTAACGCCGATGAAGCGTCGGTTACCGCCATTACCAACTTCGCCGCCGATGAACTCGGCGTCGATGATATTCATTATCTGCCGTATCACACGCTGGGCATGAACAAATACACCCTGCTCGGCCAACCCTACTCTGCCCCTGACAAACCGCTGGATAACCCTGCCCTGCTGGACTTCGCGCAGCAGTATGCCTGCCAGAAAGGGTTAACCGCGACCTTACGAGGATAAACTTATGACCACCCTGAATCTCAACACCCTCAGCGAGCGCATCAAGGCGCACAAAACGGCTCTGGTGCATATCGTTAAGCCGCCGGTTTGTACCGAACGCGCGCAGCACTATACCGAAATGTATCAGCAGCATCTGGACAAGCCGATCCCGGTACGTCGCGCGCTGGCCCTCGCCCACCACCTGGCAAAACGTACCATCTGGATCAAGCACGACGAGCTGATTATCGGTAACCAGGCCAGCGAAGTGCGTGCCGCGCCGATCTTCCCGGAATATACCGTCTCCTGGATTGAGAAAGAGATTGACGATCTGGCGGACCGTCCAGGTGCAGGCTTTGCGGTGAGCGAAGAGAATAAACGCGTTCTGCATGAAATCTGCCCGTGGTGGCGCGGCCAGACGGTACAGGATCGCTGCTACGGTATGTTTACTGACGAGCAGAAGGGCCTGCTGGAAACCGGCATCATCAAAGCGGAAGGTAACATGACCTCCGGTGACGCACACCTGGCGGTGAATCTCCCGCTGGTGCTGGAGAAAGGGCTCGACGGCCTGCGCGCGAAAGTAGCCGAGCGCCGCTCGCGCATCAACCTGACGGTACTGGACGATCTGCACGGCGATCAGTTCCTGAAAGCCATTGATATCGTGCTGGAAGCCGTAAGCCTGCACATCAGGCGCTTCGCCGATCTGGCTCGTGAGATGGCCGCCAGCGAAACCCGCGACAGCCGCCGCGACGAGCTGCTGGCGATGGCGGAAAACTGCGACATCATCGCCCACCAGCCGCCAAAAACCTTCTGGCAGGCGCTACAGCTGTGCTACTTCATTCAGCTGATCCTGCAAATTGAGTCCAACGGTCACTCCGTCTCCTTTGCCCGTATGGACCAGTACCTTTACCCGTACTATCGCCGCGACGTGGAGCTGGACCAGAGCCTGGATCGCGAGCACGCCATCGAGCTACTGCACAGCTGCTGGCTGAAGCTGCTGGAGGTGAACAAAATCCGCTCCGGCTCGCACTCCAAAGCCTCTGCGGGCAGCCCGCTGTATCAGAACGTCACCATCGGCGGCCAGAAGCTGGTCAACGGCGAGCCAATGGACGCGGTCAACCCGCTCTCCTACGCAATTCTGGAATCCTGCGGCCGTCTGCGCTCCACCCAGCCAAACCTGAGCGTGCGTTACCACGCGGGGATGAGCAACGACTTCCTCGACGCCTGCGTGCAGGTGATCCGCTGCGGCTTCGGGATGCCGGCGTTTAACAACGATGAAATCGTCATCCCGGAATTTATCAAGCTCGGCGTGGAACGAGAGGACGCGTATGACTATGCGGCGATTGGCTGCATCGAAACCGCGGTCGGCGGAAAGTGGGGCTATCGCTGCACCGGCATGAGCTTTATCAACTTCGCCCGCGTGATGCTGGCAGCGCTGGAAGGCGGTCGCGATGCCACCAGCGGCCAGGTATTCCTGCCGCAGGAAAAAGCGCTTTCGGCCGGTAATTTCGGCAATTTCGACGAAGTGATGGCGGCGTGGGATAACCAGATCCGCTACTACACCCGCAAATCTATTGAAATCGAGTACGTGGTGGACACCATGCTGGAAGAGAACGTCCACGATATTCTCTGCTCGGCGCTGGTGGACGACTGCATCGAACGCGCGAAAAGCATTAAGCAGGGCGGCGCGAAGTATGACTGGGTTTCCGGCCTTCAGGTGGGGATCGCCAACCTCGGTAACAGCCTGGCCGCGGTGAAGAAGCTGGTGTTTGACCAGGGCGTTATCGGTCAGCAACAGCTGGCGGCGGCGCTGGCGGATGACTTCGAGGGGCTGACCCACGAGCAGCTGCGCCAGCGCCTGATCAACGGCGCGCCGAAGTACGGCAACGACGACGACAGCGTGGACCTGCTGCTGACCCGTGCCTACGAAACCTACATTGAAGAACTGAAGCAGTATCACAACCCACGCTATGGCCGTGGCCCAATTGGGGGTAACTACTACGCGGGCACGTCGTCTATCTCCGCAAACGTGCCGTTTGGCGCAGCAACCATGGCGACGCCGGACGGACGTAAAGCGCACACCCCGCTGGCGGAAGGGGCAAGCCCGGCCTCCGGTACCGACCACCTCGGCCCGACGGCGGTGATTGGCTCCGTGGGTAAACTGCCGACGGAAGCGATCCTCGGCGGCGTGCTGCTTAACCAGAAGCTGAACCCGTCGACGCTGGAAAACGACAGCGATCGCCAGAAGCTGATGGTGCTGCTGCGCACCTTCTTCGAGGTGCATAAAGGCTGGCATATTCAGTACAACATTGTCTCGCGCGAAACGCTGCTGGAAGCGAAGAAACACCCTGATCAGTATCGTGACCTGGTGGTGCGCGTCGCGGGTTACTCGGCGTTCTTCACCGCCCTGTCGCCGGATGCGCAGGACGATATTATTGCCCGTACCGAGCATACGCTGTAACGGTTTATCCCCTCTCCCTTGAGGGAGAGGGTTAGGGTGAGGGGGAAATGCGCACGCTGATGCCCTCACCCCGGCCCTCTCCCACGGGGAGAGGGAGAAAACACTAAAAACGGCAACTTCGGTTGCCGTTTTGCTTTGACTTTCGAATGAAATTAAATTTGTGCTCCCCGTCACCTTGTTATTAGAATGTTTCAAAACGCAGTGACCCAGGAGCACAGTATGACCGTAAAAGTTATCGTCACCGATATGGACGGAACTTTCCTTGATGATGCCAAGCAGTACGATCGTGACCGCTTCCAGGCACAGTTTGAGCAGCTTAAAGCCCGTAACATCGAATTTGTTGTCGCCAGCGGCAACCAGTATTACCAGCTCATCTCCTTTTTCCCGGAGCTGAAAGATCAGATCTCCTTCGTCGCGGAAAACGGCGCGCTGGTGTTCGACCACGGCGAACAGATTTTCCACGGTGAGCTAACGCGTCATGAGTCGCAGATCGTCATTGGTGAACTACTGAAAGACAAAGGGCTGAATTTTGTGGCCTGCGGGCTGGAGAGCGCGTACGTCAGCGATAAGGCTCCAGAAGCGTTCGTGAAGCTGATGTCGAAACACTACCATCGCTTAAAACCCATCAGCGATTACCGCGACATTGACGACGTGCTGTTTAAATTCTCCCTGAACCTGCCGGACAGCGATATCCCGAACCTGGTCGATAAACTGCATGTCTCCCTGGACGGCATCATGAAGCCGGTTACCAGCGGCTTCGGTTTTGTCGATTTGATTATCCCGGGCCTGCACAAAGCCAACGGCATCAGTCGTCTGCTGAAACGCTGGAAAGTCTCCCCGCAGGCGTGCGTGGGCATTGGCGACAGCGGCAACGATGCGGAAATGCTGAAGCTGGTGAAATATTCATTTGCGATGGGCAATGCGGCGGAAAGCATTCAAGCGGTCAGTCGTTACACTACCGACGATAACAACCATCAGGGCGCGCTGAATGTGATTCAGGCCGTGCTCGACGCCCACTCCCCGTTCGACGTCTGATCCCCTACCTGCCGGAGCCTCGCTCCGGCCCCCTCACTCTTTTTCCATCCTGTGGCGCCCGTCAAGGTTTTAAACTTGCATTAACTTATTTTTAACTTAAAGTATCACTTGTAGACACTTTTACTTTCGAATGAAAGATGCGAGGCAGTTATGACCTTTACCAGCGAAACGTTGCCAGCGGACCACAAAGCAGCAATTCGTCAGATGAAACGCGCGCTACGGGCCCAGATCGGTGACGTGCAGGCAGTGTTCGACCGGCTTAGCGACAAAATCGCCGCCCGCGTGGCGGAAATTAATGCCCTTAAAAATAAAGGTGAATCCGTATGGCCGGTAATCCCCTTTACGGATGTGAAAAACGGTACGATCACCGCCGAACAGCGCGAAGCGGTTAAACGTCGCGGCTGCGCGGTGATCAAAGGCCACTTCCCGCGCGAGCAGGCGCTGGCATGGGATCAATCGATGCTCGACTACCTCGATCTGAATAAGTTTGACGAGGTTTACAAAGGACCCGGCGATAACTTCTTCGGCACCTTAACGGCCTCTCGCCCGGAGATTTATCCGATCTACTGGTCTCAGGCGCAAATGCAGGCGCGCCAGAGTGAAGAGATGGCACAGGTACAGTCGTTCCTGAATCGTTTATGGACATTTGAGAGCAACGGTAAGCAGTGGTTCGACCCGGACGTGAGCGTAATTTATCCGGACCGCATTCGCCGCCGCCCACCAGGAACAACCTCGAAAGGCCTTGGCGCACACACCGATTCCGGCGCGCTGGAGCGCTGGCTGCTGCCCGCTTATCAGCAGGTCTTTGCCCGCGTGTTTGACGGCAACGTTGAAAAATACGATCCGTGGAATGCTGCGCACCGTACCGAGGTGGAAGAGTACACGGTGGATAACACAACCAAATGCTCCGTGTTCCGCACCTTCCAGGGCTGGACGGCACTGTCGGACATGATCCCCGGCCAGGGGCTGCTGCACGTGGTGCCGATCCCGGAAGCGATGGCTTACATTCTGCTGCGTCCGCTGCTGGACGACGTGCCGGAAGACGAACTGTGCGGCGTGGCGCCGGGGCGCGTGCTGCCGATTTCTGAGAAGTGGCATCCGCTGCTCATCGAAGCGTTGACCAGCATTCCCGCGCTGGAAGCCGGTGATTCTGTCTGGTGGCACTGCGATGTGATCCACTCGGTCGCGCCGGTGGAAAACCAACAGGGCTGGGGCAACGTGATGTATATTCCTGCCGCGCCGATGTGCGAGAAAAACCTCGCCTACGCGAAAAAGGTCAAGGAAGCGCTGGAAACCGGCGCGTCACCGGGAGATTTCCCGCGCGAGGATTATGAGAAAAGCTGGCAGGACCGTTTCACCGTGAACGATCTGAACATCCACGGCAAGCGCGCGCTGGGCATGGCTTAACTGTCGTAAAGCCCTTCCCGCTCAACGGCGGTGCGTCGTTTTCCCTGACGTATCCGCCGTACCGATTCCCGCACGGCCAGCGTGCCGTTCAGCAGCAATGTTCCGACCGGCGCGTCCGGGCGCATCAGCCGCTGCTGGAGCATATATACCGCTTCTGTTCCCAGCTCATCGCGCGGGACATGCACCGCCGTCAGAGGCACATCCTGAATCGCCGCGAGATTAAAGCCGTCGATGCTCATCACCGAGACATCCTGCGGCACGCGCAGACCGTGTTTTTGCAGGGCGCTGATGGTCCCCGCCGCCATAAAGTCGCCGCCCACCAGGAACGCCGTCGGCAGATCTTTCCCTTTTTGCTGGTGAAGCCACTCACTCACCAGTTGCTCCGTCTCTTTGGCGCTGAAGCTTGGCACCATCAGCAGATCGCGCCGGTCGCTAAACCTGAGGTTATGGCCGTGCCACGCGTCGCGGATCCCCGACAGGCGCAGCTCCATGGTATAGCGACGCAAACACAGCACATTCATCACCTCCCGGTGCCCCATCTCGAACAGGTACTCCGCCGCCCGCTCGCCAATGGCGCGGTGATCCGGCGCGACGGCGGGCAGGCGCATGTGGCGGTCCCGGCAGTTAATCAGCATGCAGGGTTTGCCCACGTCTACCGCCAGATCGTGGATATGCGGATCGTCGATACCGAGAAGGATCGCCGCCTGGGTGTCCGCTTCGTTCATGCGGGCCAGAAACAGCTGGGCATCGCTGTCGTTCTCCTCCAGCGCACAGTAACGCAGGCGAACCTCGTGCGAGGCCAGCCCTTTGCTCACGCTCTGGATGACGCGGTAGTAAAAGATGTCAGACCGCTCGTCAAACGCCCGCTGCGGGGCAAACACCATCAGGCTGTTAAGCAACAGACGCCCCGCCGCCATGCCCTCCATTACCCCCAGCTCCCGCGCGCATGCCAGCACCGTTGCCCGTGCTTTTTCGCTGGTGTTTGCCTTCCCCGCCAGCACGCGGGAAACGGTGCTGATGGAGAGCCGGGTACGGGCGGCGATTTCGGTGATTTTAAGCCTTTTATCCATTTTGTGATCTGGCTCCGGATGTGAAATGAAAAAATTTTCACAACATCTTTATCAGGTAATAACTTGCGAGAAAGCCATAATGCCGAAAATAAAACCTCGGTTATGAGAAAGTTTGCACAAAATCCACTATTTCCTGCTCAATTTCTCTCTTAAGGTGAACCTGTCACACAACTTCCATACTAGTTGTATAGCAGCTTAGCACTCTAAAACAGATAACTTTCAAACGCCTGACGCTGTGTGACACCTGAACCTTTGTCCCTTACCGTCCGTCTTGTGGAGAAGAAAATGAGTCAGGACATCAACAACACCGTTGCGACAAGTAAAACCCGTCGCGTCATTAAGAATCTGCGCTGGTACGTACTGGTGCTGTTTCTTCTTGGCGTGACCGTAAACTACATCACCCGTAACTCGTTAGGTATTCTCGCCCCCGAGCTGAAAGAGAGCCTTGGTATCACCACCGAGCAATACTCGTGGATCGTCGGCGCGTTCCAGATCGCCTATACCATTTTCCAGCCCCTTTGCGGCTGGCTGATTGACGTTATCGGCCTCAAGATTGGCTTTATGGTCTGCGCCGGGATTTGGGCGCTGATGTGTATCTTCCACGCAGGTGCCGGGAGCTGGCTGCATCTCGCGATCCTGCGCTTCTTTATGGGCGCGTCCGAAGCCGCCGCCACGCCAGCGAACGCCAAAACCATCGGTGAATGGTTCCCGAAATCAGAGCGTCCTGTTGCCGCCGGTTGGGCGGGCGTGGGCTTCTCCATCGGTGCGATGCTGGCTCCGCCAATCATTTACTTCGCTCATGCGTCGTTCGGCTGGCAGGGTGCGTTTATGTTTACCGGCGTACTGGCGCTGCTGTGGGTGATCCTGTGGTGGATCTTCTATCACAACCCGGAGCAGCACCCGAACCTGAGCCGCGACGAGCTGGCGTTTATCAAACAGGATAACGAACCCGCACCGGTCAGGCTGCCCTTTCTGACCGCGCTGAAAACCGTCTCGAAGAACAAACGGTTCTACGGTATCGCCATTCCGGCCTTTATGGCGGAACCCGCCTGGGCGGTGCTGAGCTTCTGGGTGCCGCTTTACCTCGCCAAAGAGCACGGCATGGATTTGAAACAGATCGCGATGTTCGCCTGGCTGCCGTTCCTCGCCGCCGACCTCGGCAGCGTGGCGAGCGGCTACCTCACCCGGCTTTATACCCGCTGGTTCGGCTGCACCCGCGTCAACTCGGTGGTGGCAAGTTCAGTGACCGGCGCGTTTTTGATGATTTCTCTGGCCGTTGTGGCCGTGACCCGCGACCCGTATATCACCATCGTGCTGATCTCCATCGGCGGTTTCGGCCACCAGATCATCTCCTGCATGCTGAGCGCGCTGGTCGTGGAGTCGTTCGACAAGGGCCAGATGGCGACGGTTAACGGCATGCGCGGCTCGGCGGCGTGGATCGCCAGCTTCCTGTTCTCTCTTTTGATTGGGGTGACCGCCGACAAAATCGGCTTCAACCCGCTCTTTATCGCCATGGGCTTCTTTGACCTGATTGGCGCTTTCTTCCTGGTGGCATTTATTGCTGAACGTCGCGCCAAGCGCGCCTGATAGTGGATGTATTGCATATGAAAACCCTGAAAAACTGGACCATCGATACGCAGTCAGCGAATCATCTGGAACTGCTGGTGGATAACCAGCACCGTCTGTGCCTGTATGTGCTGGAAGAGAATCTGTTCCGCGTGCTGATCAAGCGTAAAGGCCAGCTGGCGCTGGACCGCACCTGGAGCATCGCGCCGGAACAAGACGTACCGTGGGAAGGCCGCCGTCGCGACGATGTCAGCGGCTTCACCTGCCCGGCCTGGACACTGACGCAGCAGGGCGATGCGTTAACCGTAGCGACCGAACAACTGCGCGTCACCGTCCACCAGCCCCTGTGGCTGGAGTGGCACTACCGCAATGAAGCGGGCGAGTGGCAGCCGCTGGTTAACGACCGTCCCACCAGCGCCTACCTGCTCAATGCCCACGGTGACGGCGTGGCGCACTATCTCAGCCGTCGCAAGGATGAACGTTTTTACGGTCTGGGTGAGAAAGCGGGGGATTTACAGCGTAACGGCAAACGCTATGAGATGCGTAACCTGGACGCGATGGGCTATAACGCCGCCAGCACCGATCCGCTGTACAAGCACATCCCGTTCACCCTCACCCGTCGCGATGACGTGAGCTACGGCCTGTTCTACGATAACCTGAGCAGCTGCTGGCTGGATCTGGGTAACGAGATCGACAACTATCACACCGCCTACCGCCGCTGGCAGGCGGAAGCGGGCGATATTGACTACTACCTCTTCACCGGCAAGCGCGTGCTGGACGTGACGAAAGCCTTCGTGCGCCTGACGGGGAAAACGCTGTTCGGACCGAAGTGGAGCCTGGGCTACAGCGGCTCAACCATGCACTACACCGACGCGCCGGACGCGCAGGACCAACTGATGAACTTCATCCGCCTGTGCGATGAGCATGCCATTCCGTGCGACTCGTTCCAGCTCTCCTCCGGCTATACCTCGATTAACGGCAAGCGCTACGTCTTTAACTGGAACTACGACAAAGTGCCGCAGCCGAAGGTGATGAGCCAGGCGTTCCACGACGCGGGGCTGCGGCTTGCGGCAAACATCAAGCCGTGTCTGTTGCAGGATCATCCCCGCTACGGCGAAGTGGCGGAACGCGGCCTGTTCATTCGCGATTCAGAAACCGATGCGCCTGAACGTTCCAGCTTCTGGGATGACGAAGGATCGCATCTCGACTTCACCAACCCGCAGACGGTGCAGTGGTGGCAGAACGGCGTGACCACGCAGCTGCTGGAGATGGGCATCGACTCCACCTGGAACGACAACAACGAGTATGAAGTGTGGGACGGGGAAGCGCGCTGCTATGGCTTCGGCCAGGAGATCGCCATCAAGCATATTCGCCCGGTGATGCCGCTGCTGATGATGCGCGCCTCGCTGGAAGCACAGCAGCGCTTTGCGCCGGATAAACGTCCGTATCTGATCTCCCGCTCCGGCTGTGCCGGAATGCAGCGCTACGTTCAGACCTGGAGCGGCGACAACCGTACCAACTGGGACACCCTACGCTATAACATCCGCATGGGCCTGGGCATGAGCCTCTCCGGACTGTTCAACGTCGGTCACGACGTCGGCGGTTTCTCCGGCGACAAGCCGGATGCCGAGCTGTTCGTGCGCTGGGTACAGAACGGCGTGATGCATCCGCGCTTTACCATCCACTCGTGGAATGACGATCGCACCGTGAACGAACCGTGGATGTACCCGGGCGTGACCCCTGCGATTCGTAGCGCCATTGAACTGCGCTATCGCCTGCTGCCGTACCTCTACACCCTGCTCTGGCAGGCGCACGCCGACGACGAGCCGATGCTGCGCCCGACCTTCCTCGATCATGAGCACGATGCGCAGACCTTTGAAGAGTGCGACGACTTCCTGCTGGGCCGTGACCTGCTGGTGGCCAGCGTCGTCGAAGCCGGGCAGCGCGAGCGCCGCGTCTGGCTGCCGGATAACGAAACCGGCTGGTACGATTTTTACACCCACGCGTGGTATGCGGGCGGGCAATCGATCGTCCTTGATGCGCCGCTGGAAAAGCTGCCGCTTCTGGTGCGCGCAGGGGCCGGTTTGCCGCTCAGCGAACGCATCCGTCACGTGAGCGCCGATAAAGACGTTACCCGTGAGCTAAAACTGTTCCCGGTGAAAGGCGTCGGCACCACCTCCGGGCTGCTGTTTGAGGATGACGGCGAAAGCTGGGGCTACCTGAACGGCAATGCGCTGTGGGTGGAATGGGAGATGGTGTGCGACGGCGCAAGTATCAACCTGAAGGTGAATGCGCGCGGCGACTATCGTCCGGCATGGAAGGCACTGAAGGTGTCGTTACCGACGGGGGAAAAACGTACGCTGCGGGTGAACGGGGTTGAAGGGGGCGAGTGGGTGGTTTAGTGCGGCCTGATGCCCTCACCCTAACCCTCTCCCACAGGGAGAGGGGATAGAGCGTAGGCCGGGTAAGGCGAAGCCGCCACCCGGCTATTTTTTTAACTCTCGATACCTTTACTGCGCAGGTAATCTTCGTAGTTACCGGTGAAGTCCACCACGCGCTCTGGCGTGATTTCGATCACGCGGGTCGCCAGGGAGCTGACGAACTCACGGTCGTGAGAGACGAAGATCAGGGTGCCCTGATACATCTCCAGCGCCATGTTCAGGGATTCGATCGATTCCATATCCAGGTGGTTGGTTGGTTCGTCCATCACCAGGATATTCGGTTTTTCCATCATCAGCTTGCCGAACAGCATACGGCCCTTTTCACCACCGGAGAGCACTTTGGCGGGCTTTTTGATGTCGTCCTGGCTGAACAGCAGACGCCCCAGAATGCTGCGTACCGCCTGCTCGTCGTCGCCTTCCTGCTTCCACTGGCTCATCCAGTCGAAGACGGTCAGATCGTTTTCGAACTCATATTCATGGTCCTGCGCGTAGTAACCAATCTGCGCGTTTTCAGACCATTTCACGGTACCGTTATCCGGTTGCATTTCGCCCACCAGAGTTTTCAGCAGGGTAGATTTACCCACGCCGTTGGCGCCCAGGATAGCAATCTTCTCGCCCACTTCCAGCAGCAGGTTGAAGTTTTTGAACAGCGGGCCTTCATCGAAGCCTTTGGTGAGGGCTTCCACTTCCAGCGCGTTACGGAACAGCTTCTTGTCCTGCTCGAAGCGGATGAACGGGTTCTGACGGCTGGAGGCTTTTACCTCTTCGAGCTTGATTTTGTCGATCTGACGGGCACGCGACGTTGCCTGGCGCGATTTAGAGGCGTTGGCGCTGAAGCGGCTCACGAAGGATTGCAGGTCCGCAATCTGCGCTTTCTTCTTGGCGTTGTCGGCAAGCAGACGTTCACGCGCCTGGGTTGCCGCCGTCATGTACTCATCGTAGTTGCCCGGATAAACGCGCAGCTCGCCGTAATCCAGATCCGCCATGTGGGTACACACCATGTTCAGGAAGTGACGGTCGTGCGAGATGATGATCATGGTGCTGTCGCGATCGTTCAGCGTCTGCTCCAGCCAGCGGATGGTGTCGATGTCCAGGTTGTTGGTCGGTTCGTCGAGCAGCAGGATGTCTGGATTAGAGAACAGCGCCTGCGCCAGCAGCACACGCAGCTTCCAGCCTGGCGCAACTTCGCTCATCGGACCATAGTGCTGTTCAACAGGAATGCCGACGCCCAGCAGCAGTTCGCCCGCACGCGCTTCCGCAGAATAACCGTCCATTTCGCCGTACTGCGTTTCCAGGTCGGCCACTTTGTAACCGTCTTCTTCGCTCATCTCAGCGAGACCGTAGATACGATCGCGCTCCTGCTTCACTTCCCACAGCTCCGCATGCCCCATGATCACGGTGTCGAGCACGGTGAACTCTTCGAAGGCGAACTGATCCTGACGCAGCTTACCGATACGCTCGTTCGGGTCGAGCGACACGTTGCCCAGCGTCGGCTCCAGGTCACCGCCGAGGATCTTCATAAAGGTGGATTTTCCGCTACCGTTGGCACCAATCAGGCCGTAACGGTTGCCGCCGCCAAATTTGACGGAAATATTTTCGAACAGCGGCTTACTGCCAAACTGCATAGTGACGTTGCTGGTAACTAACACGGAGAGATTCCTGCGAAAAGTGTGATAAACGCGGCATTATGCCACAATTCCGAATTGAGATCCTGTGTTGCGGTAATCCACTAAACTTTAACAAAATCGAAAAAAATGTGATTTCGTACACATCTGAATTCCCAGTTAACGGGAATGCACATATAATGCGCTCCCATTACAGATTCAGACTTCTCAACTCATCGCCAGAATGGCTTAGATACCTCGCATAACATGAACATGAAATTAACAACGCTTTTTGCGGCGGCGTTAGCCGTAGTAGGTTTTTGTAAGACCGCGTCTGCGGTGACGTATCCCCTGCCGACAGACGGAAGCCGTCTGGTGGGTGAAAACCAGGTGGTGACAGTTCCGGAAGGTAACACTCAGCCGCTGGAATACTTCGCGGCGCAGTATCAGCTCGGCCTGTCTAACATGCTGGAAGCGAACCCGGGCGTTGACCCGTATCTGCCGAAAGCGGGTACCGTACTCAACATTCCACAGCAGCTGATCCTGCCGGATACCGTGCACGAAGGTATCGTGATTAACAGCGCCGAAATGCGTCTGTATTACTACCCGAAAGGCACCAACACCGTGATCGTGCTGCCTATCGGTATCGGTCAGCTGGGTAAAGACACCCCGCTGAACTGGACCACCAAAGTGGAGCGTAAGAAAGCGGGCCCAACCTGGACGCCGACCGCCAAAATGCACGCTGAGTACATTGCTGCCGGTGAACCGCTACCGGCCGTTGTGCCTGCTGGCCCGGATAACCCGATGGGTCTGTACGCGCTGTACATTGGTCGTCTGTATGCCATCCACGGTACTAACGCCAACTTCGGTATCGGCCTGCGCGTAAGCCACGGCTGCGTACGTCTGCGTAATGAAGACATCAAATTCCTGTTCGATAACGTGCCGGTCGGTACGCGCGTGCAGTTCATTAACGAACCGGTGAAAGCGACGTCAGAGCCGGACGGCAGCCGTTACATTGAAGTGCATAACCCGCTGTCCACCAGCGAAGATCAGATCAACAACAACGAAATCGTACCGATTAAGCTGACCAGCGCGGTGCAGTCCGTTACCTCTCAGGCGGATGTTGACACGACCATCGTTGATCAGGCGATTCAGAACCGTTCCGGTATGCCGGTGCGTTTGAACTAATCGCGAGCACGAACAAAGCGGGCCTCGAGGCCCGCTTTTTTTTATCCGTTATTCACAATTACGATGCCGCCATGGTCATAGCGATAGTGACAATGGGCGTACTCCAGCGGCGTACCATCTTCCAGATAGATCACCTGCTCCACCTCCAGCACCGGGTCGGTTGGCTCACAGACCAGATGCTGCATATCCAGCGCACTGGGCTTCAGCGCCCGCACCACACGATACGATCCCATGATCTTCAGCCCCAGCGTCTCCTGCACATACCGGAATACCGAACTTTCAAGATGGGTTTTGTTCAGCCCGGGCACCAGATTGAGCGGCATCACCGTGGCATCCAGGGACATCGGCTCACCGTTGAGTAAACGCAGACGGATGAAGTCATAGATCGGCGTATCCGGATTTATCATCAGCGAGGCCTGCTCTTTCTCGTTCGGGAAGCGAAGTTCGAAGTGCACCACCTGGCTCGTCACCGTGCCTAAATGTTCCCAAGTTTTGGTCGCCCCAAAGTAGTCGCTGCCGGAGAGATCCCACTGAGAAAGCTGGAGGAAATTTTTGCGGATAAACGTGCCCTGTCCCTGCCGGGTATAGACCAGCCCTTCTACGATCAGCTGACGCATCGCCTGCTGAATGGTCATCCGGCTGGTGCTGAATTCCGCCGCCAGCGCGAACTGGTCCGGCAACGGTTCATTGGCGGCGTACTGCTGGGTAATAATGCGTTTCTTAATTTCCCGCGCTATGGTGATGTACTTCGCCGCCATCTTCCTTCCTTAAATTAGTTTTCTGTCCCGCTGTTTTTCACGGCCACTCGCTCGGCCACCTTGAGGAAAGGCAGGTAGAAGAATACACCAAATACGATGATTGCCAACTGCACCACCACCGCCCGCCAGTCCCCCGCCGTCGCCAGCCAGGCGCTGAGGATCGGCGGCGTGGTCCACGGGATCATCACCACGCAGCGCGACATCAGACCCAGCGTGGTACAGAGCCACGCAAAGTAAATCCCGATGGCGGGCAGCAGCACAAACGGGATCATCAGCGGCAGGTTAAAGACAATCGGCAGGCCGAAAATCACCGGCTCGTTGATGTTGAACAGACCCGGCGCCAGTGACAGACGCGCCACCTGCTTCGCTGATTTCTGTCTTGAGAAGATGAAGATAGCGATCAGCAATGAGATAGTGCTGCCCGTCCCGCCCACCATGCCAAAGGTCGGCACAAAAATGTTGTTGATGATGTGTGGGATCGGCTGGCCGTTGGCAAAGGCCAGCATGTTCTCGTTGGTGTTGATCAGCAGAAACGGCTCCAGCACCACGCTGTTGACTACCGACTGATGAATACCGAGCGTGAACAGGAAGTTACCGAAGCTGTAAATGAAGATCGTCCCGGGCAGACTGGTGTTGATCAGCCGCAGCGGCTGCTGAATGAATGTCGTAATGAGATGGATCAGATCCGTATGCAGCACGTTCGCCAGTATGGCCGCCAGCACCGCAAACAGGGAGAGCGTGAGGATTGTCGGGATCAGCGCGGTAAAGGATTTGCTCACCGCCGGAGGCACGTTCTCCCCCAGCGAAATGTGCAGCGCCTTCAGCCGTGAAATGGCGATAAACAGCTCGGTTGAGAGCAGCCCAATCAGCACCCCGGCGAAAATCCCGGTGGAGCCGATATTGGCGAACGTCAGCACCTGGGTGACGCTCACCGTGGCGTCGCTGCCAACAGGCGTAATCTGTAAGCGCATCGGCATCATGATGATGAAGCTGCTGACGGCGATAACTACTGCCGAGACCGGATTGTCGAAATCTTTGTTGCGCGCCAGCGACCAGGCGATCATCGGTGCCAGCAGCAGCGCGGCGATGTTCAGCGTGCCGTTGATAATCGCCTCGCCCCACACCTTAAACTGCGTGAGCGTGTCGCCTTCCAGCACCCATGGAAACACGACGTTGTTCACCAGCACCGCCAGACCGGCGAGGATGAAAATCGGCATCACCGTGGCGAAAGCGTCCCGCAGGGATCGCAGGTGTACCTGGTTTGCCAGGCGCGCCGAGAACTCAACAAATTTATCGACAAAAGACTGCATGTGCGGTGTTATTTTTGTTTCAGACATAGCGGAGTATTCCCATCAATCAGTCACAAAAACGGCCCGGCAGCGTACGGCTTACATCTCGCGTCCGTTAGTATGGATAACCTGTTTTAACCACGCGTAGCTCTTCTTCGGCACGCGCTTAAGGTCTTTCAGGTCGTGATTTTCACGGTTGACGTAGACCACGCCGTAGCGCTTACGCATGTCACCCTGCGAGCTGAGAATGTCGATTAAGCCCCAGCCGAGGTAGCCCATTACCTCTGCCCCGTCCTCGAATATTGCCGCTTTCATCGCCTCGATGTGCGCCCGGTGGTAGTCGATGCGGTAGGTGTCCTCGATCGGGTTTACCCCGTCCCAGGACTCGATCACGCCGATGCCGTTTTCAATCGGGAATACCGGCATCCGCCAGTCGTTGGCATAGCGGGTGATGATGGTGCGAAAGCCCAGCGGGTCGATCTGCCAGTTCCACTCGGTGGCTTTCAGGTACGGGTTATTTTTCTCGCCATGCAGCAGGTAATGGTTCACCGGCGTGCCTTCCGGGATGGCATCGCTGTCCAGCGTTTTGCTGGCGTAATAGCTGAAGGCCATAAAGTCGTTCTTCGTGCGCGCAAACAGCGCGAGATCGTCTGCGCGGTAGATATCACCGAAGCCCTCCTGCTCCACCACCGCCATCACCGCCGGGCTGTAGCCCTGTCCCGCGAAGACGCGCAGCAGGTTCTGGTTGAGGAATTCGTCGTACTGCTGGGCGCAGAAGATATCGCGCGGTTTGCAGGTGGCTGGATAAATCAACTGGTGCGCCAGCATGCCGCCCATCAGCTTGCCTGGCTTAGTCTGGTGCAGGTATTCGGTCAGAGTCATGTGCGCCACCATCGCATGGTGCTGAAGCTCATACAGCTCGCGCAGGGTTTGCTCGCCTTTCATGTAACCGGAAATGCGAAAAGCTTCCGGCATATGGAAAATGTTCTGCTCGTTGAAGGTCAGCCAGTACTTCACGCGATCGCCGTAGCAGTCGATCATCTTCTTGCCGTAGCGGATAAAGGCCTCCATCACCCGGCGGTCGTTGAAGCCGTTGTACTCCTGCGCCAGCGCCAGCGGCATATCGAAGTGGTAGAGGCAGACCATCGGCTCAATACCGCGGGCGAGCAGATCGTTAATAAAGCGGTCGTAAAACGCGATACCTTCGGCGTTGAACTCGCCGTCACCCTGCGGGCAGACGCGGCTCCAGGAGATCTGGAAGCGGTAGCAGTTCATGCCCAGATCCTGCATCAGATCGAAATCTTCCCGGTAGCGGTGGTAGGAGTCGGTCGCCACTTTCCAGTCGGAGATGTTTTCTCCTGCTTCCCGAATGTCATATACCGACATCCCCTTCCCGCCCTCATTCCATGCCCCTTCCGTCTGCATGCTGGATACCGAGTTGCCCCATAAAAAGTTGGCTGGCAGTGATTTGTTCATGGTCTCTCCCTATATGACTAGTCATTTAAATTTCATGACTAGTCATATAGATCGGGATGAAACATCAGGCAAAGAGAAGGAGCATTTTTTGTGAGGTGGGTTGAAATAAAGACCAGAGAAAGTAGCCCCGGTAAGCGAAGCGCCACCGGGGAAAAGGAAGGTTACTGCTGCGCGAGCTGACTACGACGGTATTCCCCCTGCCGCTCCAGCATCCAGCCTGGATATTCGCGCGGCAGCGCGCTGACGGCATCAAGCTGTTTAAGCTCGTCTTCGCTTAAGCGGATCTCGGTGGCGGCAATATTATCGTCCAGCTGATCGACGCGTTTCGCACCAATAATGACGCTGGTCACCGCTTTTTGATGCAGCAGCCATGCCAGCGCGATTTGCGCCACGGAGACGCCCCTACGCTCGGCAATGACGCGCATTACGTCCACGCAGTCGAAGGCGCGATCTTTATTCACCGGCGGGAAGTCAAATTCCAGACGGCGGCCTCCGGTTTCGCTCTGCCCGTCACGACCGTATTTTCCGCTCAGCAGGCCGCCCGCCAGCGGGCTCCAGACCATCAATCCGACGCCTTCGCTCTGCATCATCGGCACCAGCTCGCGCTCCAGGTCACGTCCGGCAATGGTGTAATACGCCTGCAACGATGCGAAACGCGCCAGCCCAAGACGTTCAGAAATACCGAGCGCTTTGGCAATCTGCCACGCAGTCCAGTTCGAGACGCCGATGTATCGCACGTGACCGTGCTGTACAAGGTTATCCAGTGCGTAAAGCGTCTCCTCAATGGGGGTCGCGGGGTCGAAACCGTGCAGCTGATAGAGATCGATATGATCGAGCTGCAGGCGGCGCAGGCTCTCCTTTACGCTGTCGATAATGTGATAGCGCGAGCCGCCGCGTGAGTTCACTCCCGCCGTGCCCGTTTCACCAAACACCTTTGTGGCGACCACCACGTTTTCACGTGGAACGTTCAGGTTTTTTAGCGCCTGCCCGAGGATCTCCTCCGAGCGTCCTTCCGAATAGACGTCGGCAGTGTCGATAAAGTTGATGCCCGCGTCCAGCGCGCGGCCCACCAGCTGCTCGGCTTCGTTTTGCCTTAGCTGGCCAATCTTGCCCCACATGCCGCCCTCGCCGCCGAAGGTCATGGTGCCGAGGCAGAGTTCAGAAACAAACAGTCCGGTATTGCCCAGTTTTTGATAACGCATAACGCTTTCCTCGCATGTCGATTGGGTGTCTGTTAGTTATACCCGCCCCCCAGCCATCGCGAATGTGGCGTTCCTGTCCGTTTCTTGCCCAATCCTCTGAATCTATCCGCGCGGGGCATCGCCAAAGACGCTGTAGTCTGGCAGCTGAACCTGCTGATACGGCTCCCAGCCGCCGCCGAGGGCTTTGTAGAGCGCCACCAGGTCAAGTGCGCTCTGCACCTGCGCCTGCGCCCGCTGCTGTTCGGCCTGAGCGAGCTGACGCTGGGCGTCCAGCACGTCAATAAAACTGGCGATCCCCTGCCGGTAGCTGTCGCTGGCGAGATCAAAAGCGTTTTGCAGCGCGTCGATGGTTTTCGCCAGGCCCGCCTCACGCTGCTGGTCAGTGCGATAGCTCACCAGCGCGTTTTCAACATCGCCGAGCGCCGTCAGCACCGTCTGACGATAGTCCAGCACCGCCGCCCCTTGCTGTGCGCGGGCCACTTTGACGCTGGAGACCAGCCGACCGCCCTGGAAGATGGGGATGGAGACCTGCGGACCGAAGCTGTAAAAGTGGCTGCTCCAGTCGGTCAGCCAGCCGGATTCGCTGTTACGCAGGCCAAACTGCCCGGAGAGGGTGAAGCTTGGGAACAGTTCGGCTACCGAGACGCCAATTTGCGCCGTGGCGGCATGGAGGTTCGCCTCGGCTTCGCGCACGTCCGGGCGACGACGCGCCAGCGTTGACGGAATGCCGGTTTGCACAATATCCGGCAACGCTGGCATCGGCTGCACGGATTGTAATTCGGCATCCAGCGCCCCCGGCGGTTTGCCGAGCAGGATGGCCAGCCCGTTCATCGCCTGGCGTTCCTGCGCCTGATACTGTGGCAATTGGGCTTCAAGATTGCCCAGCTGCGCGCGGGCGTTCTCCACGTCCATCTGCGGTGACAGCCCACCCCGCTGGCGGCTTTCGGTCAGATCCAGCGTCTGCTGCGCGCTTTCAATTTGCGTATTAAGCGTGGCAATGATGCTCTGCGCCCCTCGCAGCTGTAGCCACGCCCGCGCCACTTCGGCCTCCAGCGAGACCAGCGCATCGTTACGCTGCTCGATCGCCGCCCGCTGCTGCGCCTCGGCCGCTTCTACCTGACGGCGCACCTTGCCCCACAGGTCGATTTCCCACTGAGCGTCGAAGCTGCCCTGATAGAGGTTAATCGGCTGCGTCAGCGGGCCTAACGCGCTTCGCAGCTGCGGATCGACATTATTCAACTGGTCATACACGCCGTGGGATTTCAGCTCCCCTTGCAGCCCAAGCTGCTGGCGCGTCGCCTGCACATTGCCATTCACCGACGGGAAAAATGCCCCGCCGGCCTGGTTAATCTGTTCGCGCGCGCCGGCAATGCGCAATACGGTTTGCTGTAGCGTCAGATTTCCGGCGATGGCGCGTTCAATCAGGCTGTCGAGCTGCGGCGAGCCGAAGGTTTTCCACCAGCGCGGGTTGGTGGCGGCGGAGGACGTTTGCGATTTCACCGCGCCGTCGCCCTTATCGTTCCAGTGCGTGGTGGCGGGCGGTGCAGGCTGTTGGTAGTCCGGACCGACGGCGCAGCCCACCAGCAGCATCATTATCATCAGGGGGTGTAAACGTCTGTGTATCATCAGTGTGCTCCTGCACTCCCCTCGCTCTTAACCGGCGAGAGCAACAAACAAAACGGAATCAGTAATAGGGCCACCGCGCTCAGAATGGTGAAGACGTCGATGTAGGCCAGAAAGCGCGACTGCTCGATCATGGTCTGGTACATCCGCCCGGTGGCAATGCCGGTCGGATCGCCCACCTGAGTGGTGAAGTTCTGGATCGCCTGGGCGCTTTCGCGTATCGCCAGCTGGAACTGCTCATTAAACGGCGAAGCGTGGTAAGCCAGATGCGCGCTGTGCGCCTGCGAGCGCTCGGTGATCGCCGCCGTCGAGAGCGAAATCCCAATCGAGCCAGCCACGTTGCGGAACATGGTAAACAGCGCCGCCGCGTCGGCGTTAAGCCGCCTCGGGATCGAGATAAAGGCGATGGTGGTGAGGGGCACAAACAGGAACCCGAGTCCAATCGACTGGGCGCTGCGGAACAGCACCAGCGTTTCGAAATCGATATCCGGTGTCAGCGTCCGGGACCAGAAGAACGACACCGCCAGGCAGGTAAAGCCGAAGGCGATGATCCAGCGCGTCTGCACCACCGGCATCAGCTTCAGTACCAGCGGAATAGTCAGCACAATCAGCACCGCGCCGGGCGAGAGCACCAGCCCGGACCAGGTGGCGGTATAGCCCAAATCCTGCTGCGCCAGTTGCGGAATAACCACCGAACTGCCGTACAGGATCATCGCCATCCCCGCCATCAGCAGGCTGGAGATCGCAAAGTTGCGATCCTTCATACAGTGCAGATCCACCACCGGCTTTTTGGCATACATCAGCCAGTAGATCGCGCCGATAATGCCGACCAGCGTCAGTACCGCGAAGGTGCGGATAAAGTTCGAATAGAACCAGTCATCATCTTCGCCCCGGTCGAGCATCACCTGCAAACAGCCAAGTCCGAGAGCGATCAGGCCGATCCCCGTCCAGTCGACGGTGAGCTTCTCTTCCGACTTTTTCTCCCACGGCGGATCTTCCAGCAGCTGATAGATGGCCAGCACCGTCACAATCCCTACCGGAATATTGATAAAGAACACCCAGCGCCAGGAGTAGTTATCGGTGATCCAGCCTCCCAGCGTCGGGCCAAGTACCGGCGCGACGATAATGGCAATGGATGAAAGGCCAAAGGCTTTGCCCCTGTCCTCCGGCTTGAAGTAATCGAGCAGCACCGATTGCTGCGTGGGCTGCAACCCGCCGCCAAAAAAGCCCTGCATCACACGGAACAGGATGATTTGCCAAAGCTCGGTGGCGATGCCGCACAGGAACGAACAGATGGTGAACATCACAATGCAGATCAGGAAGAACTGCTTGCGGCCAAACAGCCGGCTCAGGAAGGCCGAGATCGGCAGCACGATGCCGTTCGCCACCAGGTAGCTGGTGAGCACCCAGGTAGATTCGTCATAGCTGGCCGAGAGCGATCCCGCGACGTGGGGCAGCGCCACGTTGACGATGGTGGTGTCCAGAATTTCCATAAACACCGCCAGGGTGACCACAATCGCCACCGCCCACGGGTTACTGGCGGGCTTCCAGTTTTCGTGGCTGCTGTCCGTCATTCCACGGTGACCTTCGGTTCAACCGACAGCCCCAGCGGCAGCGGTTTGTTCGGATCCAGCCCCTTATCAATGACGATTTTCACCGGCACGCGCTGAACGATCTTCACAAAGTTACCGGTGGCGTTTTCCGACGGGAAGGCGGAGAAGCGCGAGCCGCTGCCCTGCTGGATGCTGTCAATATGGCCTTCGAGCGCCATATCCGGCCAGGCATCGACGGACACGGTCACTTTGTCGCCCGGCTTCATACGTTCAAGCTGCGACTCCTTGAAGTTCGCCACCACCCACACGTTCGGGGAAACCAGCGAGAACAGTGCCGTGCCTGCCTGCACCAGCGTACCAGGCTGGACGTTGCGTTTGGTGACAAAACCGTCGAACGGGGCGCGGACTTCGGTATAAGAGAGGTTCAGGTTGGCGGTTTCCAACTGCGCTCTGGCCTGATCGACCTGCCGTTCGCGGGCTTCGACGTTAGTCTCCTGCTGGCGGATTTGCAGCTGGACCTGCTCCGCCACCTCCAGCTGCGCCTGCGCGCTGGCCAGACCCGCCTGTGCACTCCGCAGTTGAGCGTTCGCGGCATCGATGCTTTGTTGTGTGGTCGCGCGGGGGTCAACGCCGCGCTGACGGCGGTACTCCGCCTGAGCGTTGGCCATATCCGCCTGGGCTTTCAGTACCTGGGCTTTGGCTTCATCACGCTGGGCGGGATATTGCACCTTCGAGAGCGCCAGCTGCGCCTGCGCCTGATGCAACTGCGCAACCGCCAGCCCAAGCTGGGCCTGAGCCTGATCGCGCTGGGCGGTGGTATCACGCGGATCGATCACCACCAGCACATCCCCTTTCTTTACACGCTGGTTATCCCGCACGCGAAGTTCGGTAACGTAGCCTGCCGTTTTTGGGGCAATGGTCACTACGTCGCCGTCGGTGAAGGCGTCGTCGGTGGTCTCTTCGTTACGGGTCAAAAACCACCAGACCAGCGCCACAATCACCATCACGATGACCACGATGCCAAGGATAATTAACGGTTTTTTGCCCGGGCGCTTGCGCTCGTTATTGTTTTGATCCTGCCCGTCAGCAGGTGGATTTTGATCTTCTGCCATAGTTCAGCAACGGTCCTGTCAGTGAGCGGCATCACACTATGCCGTTCACTAAAGCTAGGACGTTGCTATACATTTGCCAGAAAAAACTGACAAATTGCGCACTATATGAGAAGGAATAGTCCGAAACCGACCGCCGCAGACCAGAGCAGCATTGGGATTGACCATAAATGGAAGCGCCACCAGATGCGGCGATCGTTGGCCATCCGCAGGGCGATGAGGTTGGCCAGCGAGCCGGGCAGCAGCCCAAAGCCGCCGACGTTGACCGCCCACGCCAGCAGTACCGTTGGGGGAACATAGTTAAGCAGCAAAATGGTGGACGGCACGTTACTGATCACCTGCGAGAGACCAATGGCCGTCAGCCATAGTCCCGGTTGCGACAGACCGCTGACGCTATGGAGAACGGTCTGCAATACCGGGAGCTGGATCAGCAGATGCACGTCAATAAACATCGCCATAAACACCAGCAGCAGCGTCCAGTCAACGCTCACCAGCACCCGCCGGGCGAGGAACAGGAAGCCACACGCCACCAGCAGCGCGCCCGCCAGCGCCTGGTTTAACTCCAGCGCGGTAATGAAAACGATATACAGTCCCAGGCAGCTCCAGACGAGACGCGGCTGCCACTGGGGGCCGGTGGTACCGCTGTGGTACTGCAACGATTTATTCGGGAAAGCAAACCAGCCCACCACCAGCAGCGTCGCCACGATCGCCAGCGCCAGCGGCGCCATCTGCCAGGTAAATGCGGTAAACGACAGGCCGGAGCGTCCCCACAGCAGAATGTTCTGCGGGTTACCGATCGGCGTGAGCAGCGAGCCTGCATTGACGGCGAGCGCTTCAAAGATAATCAGACGGGTAACCGGTATTTCGCACAGCTTACGCAGCGTGAGCGTAAGCGGCACCACGATAAACAGCGCTACGTCATTAGTGAGGAACGTCGACAGCAGCGCCGCCGAAAAGACCATGAACAGAGCCAGTTTGCGCTCGGTGGCGAAGCGGCGCACCATTTTGCGCCCCAGCACGTCAAAATAGCCGCTCAGCTCTACGCCTTTGGTGAGCATCATCAAACCGCTCAGGGTAATAATGGTGCGCCAGTCTATGGCCGCCGGCCAGGTGTGCGGCGTGAAGGGCACAAAGACGCTGAGCCCAACGCCAGTGATAAGTAAAAGATGGAAAAAACGATCGCGTTTCAGGGCCTGCAAGCCGGGGATGTTCATTCAGCGGCGGGGCCATATTTGAGCGTAAATTCGCGGAACTTCACCAGCGTCTCTTCGCTGACGTGGTGTTCCATACCTTCGGCATCCCGACGGGCAATTTCCGGGCTGACGCCCAGCACCAGTAAAAAATTCTCGACGATCTGATGGCGCTCGCGGCTCTCCTGCGCCAGCTTTTCGCCTTCAGCGGTGAGAAACACCCCGCGCCAGGGGATCATCTCGATCAGCCCGACCGACGCCAGACGTTTTAACATTTTGGCAACGGTTGGCTGCGACACCCCCAGGCGTGCGGCCATATCCACCTGGCGCGCTTCTCCAACTTCACGAATCAGATCGGAGATCAGTTCGACATAATCATCAATCAGCTCCCGGCGGTGCGCCTCACGCACCTGACGGAAGCCTTCCACATGCTCTTCAACGTTCACCAGTTGCGTCGTTTTTTTTGTTGTTGGCTTACCTGCGCGACGGTTCATTGTGCTTCCTCAATGGGTTGACGCTTCCAGCGCCCTGTAACGGAGCGCACATTGTAAACCATAGCTCTACAAGCACAAAAAATTAACGAATTAGCCATAGCTATACAATATAGCCTGTGCTATATCTGTATGTAATGCAGTCACCCTTCACGGATCGAAGGGATCATGAATCAGGAGGTCTTATGAATGAATTCAAGAGGTGTATGAACGTGTTTACCCACTCTCCTTTTAAAGTGCGTCTAATGCTGTTGAACATGTTGTGCGATATGTTTAACGCCAAACCGCATCAGGACGACAAATCTTCTCACTAAGCGGCGTCGCGGCACGCCGCTTCATTTTCCTGTCACACTTTCGTTGTAAACTCGCTTTTTCCTGATTATTTTTGCGGATTTGCAGCCCCCTTCGCAAAACATCTGTTTAGCAACTGTTGACCTTAATTCACGCTCGCACTATCTTCTTGCAGCCCTGCACAATTTGCGGCTCGCTGAAGCGGACCTCCATTCCCTTTCCACGCACTGTCCGGCAGGCTTTGACCCTTGACGCCAGGGTGAGCACATGGCGTTTTCGTGATAGTGATCTATGAACGTAACCCTGATTGATACACTTGTTACCCGCAGCCGGGCCCTAAGCCCGTGGACGGGATTTTATTTTTTGCAATCGCTGTTGATTAACTTTGCTCTTGGCTACCCCTTTAGCCTGCTTTATGCCGTCGGGTTCACCTGCATTCTTCACCTGCTATGGCGAAGCGCACCGCGCATGCAGAAAGTGCTTATCGGGATCTGTTCTCTGGTGGCTGCCGCCTATTTCCCGTTCGGCCAGGCCTATGGCGCGCCGAACTTTAATACCCTGCTGGCGCTCCACTCCACCAATATGGAAGAGTCTACAGAGATCCTGACGATCTTCCCGTGGTACAACTACGTGGTTGGCCTTTTCATTTTTGCTCTCGGCGTGATTGCGGTTCGCCGTAAGCAGGTCGGGAAAAAAACATGGGGTAAAATTGAAAGCCTGTGCCTGGCCTTTAGCGTAGTGACGTTTTTTGTTGCGCCGGTACAAAATCTGGCCTGGGGCGGCGTGTTTAAGCTTAAAGATACCGGGTATCCGGTGTTTCGCTTCGTTAAAGACGTGGTAGTGAATAACGAGGAAGTGCTCGACGAGCAGGCGCGTATGGCCGAGCTTTCCACCATGAAAGATACCTGGAACGTGCTGGCGGTGAAACCGAAGTATCACACCTATGTAGTGGTGATCGGTGAAAGCGCGCGTCGCGATGCGCTCGGCGCGTTTGGCGGTCACTGGGATAACACGCCGTTTGCCAGCTCCGTTAACGGTACGCTGTTTACCGATTACGTGGCGGCCAGCGGTTCGACGCAGAAATCTCTCGGTCTGACGCTCAACCGTGTCGTGGATGGAAAACCGCAGTTTCAGGATAATTTTGTCACCCTGGCCAACCGGGCAGGTTTTCAGACGTGGTGGTTCTCCAACCAGGGGCAGATCGGCGAGTATGATACCGCCATTGCCAGCATCGCGAAGCGTGCCGACGAGGTACAGTTCCTGAAAAGCGGTGATTTCGAAGCCGATAAAAACACAAAAGATGAAGCGTTGCTAAAAATGACCGCGCAGGTCTTTGCCACTCAGCGCACCCAGCCGCAGCTGATCGTCCTGCACCTGATGGGGTCACACCCGCAGGCATGCGATCGTACCGGGGGAAAATATGCGGAGTTTGTGCAATCCAAAGAGACCTCGTGTTATCTGTACACCATGACGCAAACCGACGATCTGCTCAGCAAGCTGTACGCGCAGCTGCGCAACAGCGGCGATAGCTTCTCGATGGTCTATTTCTCTGACCACGGTCTGGCGTTTAAGGAGCGCGGTAAAGAAGTGCAGTATCTGGCTCACGATGACAAGTTTCAGCAGAACTTCCAGGTACCGTTTATGGTGCTGTCGAGTGATGATAAAACGCATCGCATCATCAAAGCGCGCCGTTCCGCGAACGATTTCCTGAAATTCTTCTCACAGTGGACGGGGATTAAGGCGAAAGAGATAAAAAATGATTACCCGTTTATCTCCGGGAAGAAGGGCCCGCCAGTTTACATTACCAACTTCAGGTTACAGAAAGTTGACTATAACCATCTGGGGACGGATATTTTCGATATTAAGAGTAAGTGATCTCTGCCGTCTCGTGCAGGCTGATGCCCTCACCCTGGCCCTCTCCCACGGGGAGAGGGTACAAACAAAAAAAATCCGCCACATTGGGCGGATTTTTTACTGGCTCACCGAAGTGATTAGAAGCGGTAACCTACGCCCGCGATCCAGGTGCCAACGTCAACGTTGCGGATACGGCTCTGCTCATAGGAGAAGTCCAGAGCAACGTTTTCGATTGGGTTGAACTGCATACCTGCGCCATAGGAGAAACCGTAGTCGCTGTTGCTTGCAGTACGGTTCAGACCCTGGTTTTCGGTCTGCTGGAATTTACCGTAGCCAACACCTACAACACCGTAGATGCTTGCCCAGTCATTCAGGCGGTAAGCAGGACCCGCGGTGATGCCGTAGTACTGACCTTTATTGTAAGAGCCATTTTCAGTACGATCTTTCTCGGTGTAAGTGAAAGAACCGATCACACCCAGCGGGTTGTTGTCTTGCTCGTAACGGTACTTCAGGTTGAAACCGTTGGTTTTGTTCATCACGCCCTGCATATCGCTCTGAGCGTAACCACCAGTTACAGTAGAAGTTGCCGCTACAGCGGTACCTGCGGAAACAGCCAGAACAGCTGCCAGTGCTGAAAGACATGCAATTTTTTTCATAACCACCTCAAATGTGCTTCAAGTAAGTCCGTAAGTTTTAAATATATCAAAAAAATCTGTGAAACTCTTTGTCATTCACGATGTCTAATGCGACCTTTCCTGTAACAGAACATTTCCAGCATCAGCTATCTCGTTCAAATAACTCCAGATTTTCACCTGTAAATGCTAATAGTGCGCGTCATCGCCATTTAGTAAATCCAGATTATTCCTAATCTTTCAGGCGATAAAATCAGCAACGTTTTCTCATTTTACGGATTTTCCCTGGATTTTTTTTCAACAGTAGCTCAACCGTTGCAGGTTATTTCCATTACACTGCGACTTTTACCTCTTTTGACAAAAATTGACAGGAGAAAGGATGCCAGGTTTACCTCGTAAATCGTCGGTCTGGATGCCGGTGGCAGTCATACTTATCGCGATGATGTCCATACAAAGCGGCGCGTCGCTGGCAAAATCGCTGTTTCCGCTGATTGGTGCGCCCGGCGTCACGGCGCTGCGTATCGCATTAGGCACCCTGATCCTCGTGGTTGTCTTTAAACCCTGGCGGCTACGGTTTAAAAAGGAGCAGCGACTGCCTCTGCTTTTTTATGGGCTGGCGCTGGGAGGGATGAACTACATGTTCTACCTCTCTATTCAGACTATCCCGCTGGGGATCGCGGTCGCGCTTGAATTTACCGGCCCGCTGGCGGTGGCCCTCTTTTCTTCTCGTCGCCCGGTAGACTTTATCTGGGTCATACTGGCCGTGCTGGGGCTATGGTTCCTTCTGCCGCTCGGCCAAAGCGTTTCACAAATCGATTTGACAGGGGCCGCTCTGGCGCTGGGCGCAGGGGCGTGCTGGGCGGTGTATATTCTCACTGGCCAGCGTGCGGGCGAAGAGCACGGCCCCGCGACGGTCGCCTTAGGCTCGCTGATTGCCGCGGTTATCTTTGTCCCGATCGGCATGGCACAAGCAACGGACTCAATATGGCAGTGGTCAATCCTGCCGGTTGGGCTGGCGGTCGCCATTCTTTCCACGGCGCTGCCCTACTCTCTGGAGATGATCGCCCTGACGCGTCTGCCTACGCGTATTTTTGGTACGCTCATGAGCATGGAGCCCGCGCTGGCTGCCATCTCTGGAATGATGTTCCTCGGCGAAACCCTGACACTGGTGCAGACGCTGGCGCTCTGTTCCATTATCGCGGCGTCAATGGGCTCTACATTGACCATGCGCCCGGAACCAAAAGTACATAAGATTGACCTCAACTAGCCCTTAAATTCTGCATGGCATACCGGCCATGCAGAATATAGGTCTCGTCAGCCCTTCAAATAATTTCTTACAAACTCTCTTATATTGCCAAAATATTTCACCTGCCCGCCTTGTCACTTAACGAATTAAGATTGATCTGCATCAATTTATATAAAAAACTTTAAAATCATTAAGTTAAAACTTCAACCATCCTTTCGCTATTAAACCGATAGGCAGCGCCAAACCGCAGAGAAAAAATCCGGTGCTATACTTAATCCCGTAATTACCTGGGACACAAACATCAAGAGGATATGAGATTATGAGTACCGCTAAACTGGTGAAAACGAAAGCGTCTAATCTGCTTTATACCCGTAACGATGTATCGGATAGCGATAAAAAAGCGACCATTGAGCTGCTGAATCGCCAGGTGGTCCAGTTCATCGATCTTTCGCTGATCACCAAACAGGCCCACTGGAATATGCGCGGTGCAAACTTTATTGCCGTTCATGAAATGCTGGATGGCTTCCGCACAGCACTGGTGACTCATCTGGATACCATGGCCGAACGCGCCGTACAGCTGGGCGGTGTGGCTCTGGGTACCACGCAGGTGATCAACAGCAAAACGCCACTGAAAAGCTATCCGCTGGATATCCATACCGTTCAGGATCACCTGAAAGAGCTGGCGGACCGTTATGCGATTGTCGCGAACGATGTTCGTAAAGCGATTGGCGAAGCAAAAGATGAAGACACCGCTGATATCTTCACTGCCGCGTCACGCGACCTGGATCAGTTCCTGTGGTTCATTGAGTCAAACATCGAATAATCCCTGCGGATTGTCTGAATAACCCTCGCCCCTGGCGGGGGTTTTGCACATTTATGGTGCACACTTTTGTCCGCAACGGCCGCAAAAGTGAATAAAATGTAATAATCACTTCACACAACCGTTAACGGAAGATTGTTTTTTCGTCAGATTCTGCGCTAAATATCCCCCTGTCAGAAGACCTTAACGAAGCGCACCAAAACGGTGCTCCATTCTGGTGCAGCCTGACAGAATTGCCACGCTTTTTGTGCAATGCGTGACATTATCCCCTTTGCAAAACAACAGCTTGTAAAACTGGCACGATTTTTTCATTGTGCCTGAGGTTCTCGCAGGGGATCGCCCCGTGGATATAAAAGGAAATGCTATGAAGTCTGTATTAAAAGTTTCACTGGCTGCACTTACCCTGGCGTTTGCGGTGTCCTCGCAGGCTGCCGACAAACTGGTTGTGGCGACTGACACGGCGTTCGTACCGTTTGAATTCAAACAGGGTGATAAATACGTTGGTTTTGACGTTGATCTGTGGGCCGCTGTCGCAAAAGAACTCAAACTGGATTACACCCTGAAGCCAATGGATTTCAGCGGCATTATCCCGGCACTGCAAACCAAAAACGTTGACCTGGCGCTGGCGGGCATCACCATTACCGAAGAGCGTAAAAAAGCGATCGATTTCTCTGATGGCTACTACAAAAGCGGCCTGCTGGTGATGGTGAAAGCGGATAACAACGACGTGAAAAGCGTGAAAGATCTCGACGGTAAAGTGGTCGCCGTGAAGAGCGGCACCGGTTCCGTTGATTACGCGAAAGCCAATATCAAAACCAAAGACCTGCGTCAGTTCCCGAACATCGACAACGCTTACATGGAACTGGGCACCAACCGCGCAGACGCGGTGCTGCACGACACGCCTAACATCCTTTACTTCATCAAAACCGCCGGTAACGGCAAGTTCAAAGCGGTAGGTGATTCCCTGGAAGCTCAGCAGTACGGTATTGCGTTCCCGAAAGGCAGCGACGACCTGCGTAATAAAGTTAACGGCGCGCTGAAAACCCTGAAAGAGAACGGCACCTATAACGAAATCTACAAAAAATGGTTCGGTACCGAGCCTAAATAATTTCACCTGACTTCAGGTTTGTAACGCCCGGTGGCGCTACCGCTTACCGGGCCTACGTTTTTCGTTTTTCACCACGGTATACAGGAATACATCATGCAGTTTGACTGGAGCGCCATCTGGCCTGCCATTCCTCTCTTGCTTGAAGGCGCTAAAATGACCTTGTGGATTTCGGTCCTCGGTCTGGTTGGCGGGTTAATTATCGGTCTGGTGGCCGGTTTCGCCCGCACCTACGGCGGCTGGATTGCAAACCACATCGCACTGGTTTTCATCGAAGTGATCCGCGGCACCCCCATTGTGGTGCAGGTCATGTTTATCTACTTCGCCCTGCCGATGGCCTTCAACGATCTGCGCATTGACCCGTTCAGCGCAGCTGTCGTCACCATTATGATCAACTCCGGCGCCTACATTGCGGAAATCACCCGCGGTGCGGTGCTGTCGATTCATAAAGGCTTCAGCGAAGCTGGCCTGGCGTTAGGTCTTTCCCGTCGCGAAACGATCCGTCACGTGATCCTGCCGCTGGCGCTGCGCCGCATGCTGCCGCCGCTGGGCAACCAGTGGATCATCAGCATTAAAGACACCTCGCTGTTTATTGTTATCGGCGTGGCAGAGCTGACCCGTCAGGGCCAGGAGATCATCGCGGGTAACTTCCGCGCCCTGGAAATCTGGAGTGCGGTCGCCGTTGTCTACCTGATTATCACGCTTGTCCTGAGCTTTGTTCTGCGTCGTCTTGAAAGAAGGATGAAAATCCTGTGATTGAATTTAAAAATGTTTCCAAGCACTTTGGTCCAACCCAGGTGCTGCACAATATCGATTTGAACATCAGGCAGGGTGAAGTGGTGGTGATCATCGGGCCGTCGGGTTCCGGAAAATCCACCCTGCTGCGCTGTATTAACAAGCTCGAGGAGATCACCAGCGGCGATTTGATCGTCGATGGTCTGAAGGTGAACGATCCGAAAGTGGACGAGCGCCTGATCCGCCAGGAAGCGGGCATGGTGTTCCAGCAGTTCTACCTGTTCCCGCACCTAACGGCGCTGGAAAACGTGATGTTCGGTCCTTTGCGCGTGCGTGGGGCCAGCAAAGCGGCGGCAGAAACGCTGGCAAAAGATCTGCTGGCGAAAGTGGGTCTGGCGGAGCGTGCACACCACTATCCTTCCGAGCTGTCCGGTGGCCAGCAGCAGCGCGTGGCCATTGCCCGTGCGCTGGCGGTGAAGCCAAAGATGATGCTGTTTGATGAGCCAACGTCCGCACTCGACCCGGAGCTGCGTCACGAGGTGCTGAAAGTGATGCAGGATCTGGCAGAAGAAGGCATGACGATGGTGATCGTTACCCACGAAATCGGCTTTGCCGAAAAAGTGGCGTCCCGTCTGATCTTCATTGATAAGGGCCGCATCGCGGAAGACGGTAATCCGCAGGCGCTGATTGTGAACCCACCTAGCCAGCGCCTCCAGGAGTTCCTGCAACACGTCTCCTGATAGCCATACACAGAGCCGGGCATGCCCGGCTTTTTTATGCCGGATTGTTCCCAAAAACTCCCCTCCGCTCCGCGCGCTCTATACTTATCATTTTGCACGATATTTTTGTCGGAGGACGCCGTGCCGTGGATCCTGTTGCTACTGTTTACCCTGTTTAGCGCGCCATCACTTGCTGTAACCATTCCCGGCGTCACCACCGGAGCCACCGCCACCCAGCAAAATGCGCCGCCAGAACCCGACGCTGAAAAGAAAAAAGCCGCTTACAGCGCACTTGCCGACGTGCTTGAGAACGACACGTCCCGGCAGGAGCTTATCGATCAGCTGAGGAAAGTGGCCGCCACACCGCCTCAGGATCCGGTTCCGACTATCGCGCCGCCGGAAGTCGAAGACGAAAAGACGGTACTGGAAAACGTCACCGATATCAGTCGCCGCTACGGGGAAGCCCTGTCGTCGCGTTTTGCCCAGCTCTATCGCAACCTTGTTGGCACCTCGCATAAGCCTTTTAATCCCCACACCTTTTCTGCAGCCGCGACCCAGTTTTCTATTCTGGCCGCCGCGGTATTCATTTTTTACTGGCTGTTGCGCCTGTCTGTCTGGCCGCTTTACCGGAAGATGGGCCTCTGGGGACGTAAAAAGAATCAGCATAAAAGCAGCTGGCTGCATCTTCCGGCAATGATTACCGGGGCCTTTATCATCGATTTGCTGCTGCTGGCGCTGACGCTGTTTGTCGGCCAGATGCTGGCCGACCGTCTTAATACCGGGAACAAAACCATCGCCTTTCAGCAGGGGCTGTTCCTGAACGCCTTTGCCCTGATCGAGTTCTTTAAGGCGCTCCTGCGGTTAATATTCTGTCCGCGCGTGCCGGAACTTCGCCCGTTCGCCATTTCGGATCGGAGCGCCAAATACTGGGCGGTTCGGCTCAGCGTGCTGAGTGGGTTAATCGGCTATGGCCTGCTGGTTGCCGTCCCGATTATTTCCAACCAGGTTAACGTGCAGTTCGGGGCCCTGGCGAACGTGCTGATCATGCTCTGTATTACCGTCTGGGCGCTGTACCTCATCTTCCACAATAAAAAAGCGATCACCGACAGTCTGCTTCACCTGGCCGATCGCTCCCTCTCCTTTTTCAGCCTCTTTATTCGCGCCTTTGCGCTGGTGTGGCATTGGCTGGCCAGCGCCTATTTTATTGTGCTGTGTTTCTTCTCGCTGTTCGATCCGGGCAACAGCCTGAAATTTATGATGGGGGCGACATTCAAAAGCCTGGCGATTATCGGCATCGCGGCCTTTGTTTCTGGCCTGCTCTCCCGCTGGCTGTCGAAGACGATCACCCTGTCGCCGCAGGTCCAGCGTAATTACCCCGAGCTGCAAAAACGGGTAAATGGATGGACATCGGTGTCGCTGAAGGTGGCGCGTATTTTGACGGTCTGCGTGGCAATTATGCTGCTGCTGAATGCGTGGGGACTGTTTGATTTCTGGAACTGGCTGCATAACGGCGCCGGGGAAAAGACCGTCGATATTCTTATTCGTATCGCGCTGATCCTGTTCTTCTCCGCCGTCGGCTGGACGCTGCTGGCAAGCCTTATCGAAAACCGTCTGGTGTCGGATGTCCACGGCAGGCCCCTGCCAAGCGCCCGCGCCCGCACGCTGCTGACGCTGTTCCGCAACGCGCTGGCGGTGATCATTAGCACCATTACCATCATGATTGTGTTGTCGGAAATCGGCGTAAATATCGCCCCACTGCTGGCGGGTGCCGGTGCCCTGGGACTGGCGATCTCCTTTGGTTCGCAGACGCTGGTGAAGGATATTATCACCGGCATTTTTATCCAGTTTGAGAACGGGATGAACACCGGGGATCTGGTGACCATCGGACCGCTCACCGGCACGGTGGAGAGGATGTCCATTCGCTCCGTCGGCGTACGTCAGGATACCGGGGCGTACCACATTATTCCGTGGTCATCGATCACCACCTTTGCCAACTTTGTGCGCGGCATTGGTTCGGTGGTGGCGAATTATGATGTCGATCGTCACGAAGATGCAGATAAGGCGAAACAGGCGCTGCGGGATGCGGTGAGCGAACTGATGGAGATGGAGGATATTCGCGGGCTGGTAATTGGTGAGCCGTCGTTTGCGGGCATCGTCGGGCTGACAAACACTGCCTTTACCTTGCGCGTGTCGTTCACCACCCAGCCGCTTAAGCAGTGGACGGTGCGCTTTGCTCTCGACAGCATGGTGAAAAAACACTTCGATCTGGCGAACGTGAGAGCGCCGGTGCAGACGTATCAGGTATTGTCGCCGCCCGCTTCGCCGCTCCCTCCGCAGGAGCCGACGCTGTAACCGAGCCGGGTGGCGGCTTCGCCTTACCCGGCCCGAGAAACGATTATTTGCGACGTTTGTTATCGTCCATAAAGGACCAGGCAATAAAGCGGCTCTGCTTCTGACCCTGCGCCATCTCTTTTTTGACCACCTTCACCGCGCCGGCTTCGGTCAGCGCGCGGTAAAGCGGCGGCAGGTTATCGCCACGAGAGACCAGCGTGGTAAACCATTTCACCTGACGACCGAAGCCTTTACTCTCGGCAATCATGCGCAGAATAAAGGCCACTTCCCCGCCCTCGCACCACAGCTCCTGCTGCTGGCCGCCAAAGTTCAGCGCGCCATCTTCGGCCTGGCCCAGGTTACGCCGCTTGCGTTCACTTCCCGCACGCGCGGACGCGGCGGAGTCGTGGAATGGCGGGTTGCACAGGGTGGCATCATATTGTTCGTTCTTATGAATAATGCCGGTGAAAATAGCAGCAGCATCCTTCTGACGACGCAGACGAACGGCCCGGCTTAACCCCGGGTTAGCGTTGATAATGGCCTGCGCGCTGGCGAAGGCCTCATCACCGATCTCGCTGCCGGTAAATCGCCACTGGTACTCATGCGCGCCTATCAGGGGGTAGATCAGGTTCGCGCCCGTACCGATATCAAGGACGGTAGCCTGTTTCGGCACTACGCCATCGTGGTCATCCGCCAGCAGATCGGCAAGATGATGGACGTAATCCGCACGGCCCGGGACCGGCGGGCAGAGAAAGCCATCAGGGATGTCCCAGTGCGTCACACCATAAAAATGGGCCAGCAGCGCTTTGTTCAGCGTTTTAACCGCCAGCGGATCGGCAAAGTTTACCGACGGTTCACCGGCTGGTGTCTGAACGATAAAACCCTGCAATTCAGGGCAGCTCAGACACAGGGCTTTCATATCGTAGCGGCTACGGTGGCGGTTACGCGGGTGCAATCCCGGCTTGTGGGAAGTCATGGCATTCTCCTTTAAACAGCCGCGTAAGATACCCTGTGACGGCGCGGGGGTAAATATCTGTCTGAGTCGCACAAAAAAACGACAAAAATCAGCGACCTGTATGTCTATGATCTGTCAACAAATTGTCAGAATTTATCGTTCAAAAAATAAGCAGATCATCATCAAATTTTTGCGCTAAATCACACGCATCAGGCTTCTAAACTTAACAGGAATCACCTGTTGTTTCCCCTGAGGATGTGATTATGAAAAAGTATCTGACCTTTATTATTGCGGGTGCGCTGGCAGGCGCATCATTCTCTGCCTTGTCCGTTCAACCTCTGACCGACAGTACCGACACCAGCCAGCTACGCGCGGCCGGGACGGTCTCTGTCAGCCGGGCAAGCAACCTTGATGACCTTCAGGACAAGCTGGCCGAAAAAGCCCGTCAGGAAGGCGCTAAAGGCTTCGTGGTGAACGCCGCCGGTGGCGATAACCATATGTACGGTACCGCGACTATCTATAAATAACTTACCGCCTTCCAAACTGCATCTGCCCGGCAGATGCAGTTCTCTCTGCCTGCGCCTTGACTGTGCGTTTTTTCACCCCATATTAAAATGCATGACTTGACCCTTTCAGGAGAACATCATGGCTTCCGGCTGGGCGAATGACGACGCCGTTAACGAACAGATCAACAGTACCATTGAAGATGCGGTTGCGCGTGCTCGCGGTGAAATTCCGCGCGGCGAAAGTTTGACGGAATGCGAAGAGTGCGGGGATCCCATTCCTGAGGCACGACGTAAAGCCATTCCCGGAGTACGGCTTTGCATCACCTGTCAGCAGGAGAAAGATTCAAAAAATGCTTCACATTCAGGATATAATCGTAGAGGATCGAAAGACAGCCAGTTACGTTGACTTTCCTTTACCGTAGTTAACCGCACCAACAGTTTACTTTACGCTCACGACTTTCAGCGAAGCGCGTAGCAAAACGTGCCCTTCTGATTGTGTCTGTAAAGCGTATCCGCAAGAAGTGTCAATTGCGCTTCTGATTTTATTAATAATCAATAAGTTATTTGTCATTCAATTTTTTTGACCAACCACGTCAATTCTCTTCGATTTTATCTTCCGCTAAAAAGCGTGATACTTATCACATCGACGGAACATCGTCCCCTTAACAGAATAACCTGCGAGAATTGACCTATGAAAACCATCAAATATGCTGTTGCCGCTGTTGTCCTGTCCGCTCTGTCTTTCGGCGCTTTCGCTGTAGAGCCAGTCTCCTCTACTCAGGCACAGGATCTGAACAAAATCGGTGTGGTGAGTGCTGAAGGCGCGACCACGCTGGACGGTCTGGAAGCAAAACTGGCTGAAAAAGCTGCCGCCGCGGGCGCAAGTGGATACACCATCACTTCCACTAACGGTAATAACAAACTGAGCGGTACTGCGGTTATCTACAAGTAATCGAACAAATTATGCTCCACCCTCGCCATACCCTCTGGTGAGATGCTCCAATCCTCATTGACCCTGTTGTTGTTACCCTTGTTTGCCCGTCCGCCACTGGACGGGCTTTTTTTTGCTTAAAATGACTGCGCCACGCGCTGCAACCCGGCTTCCACGGACTCGACTTCCCCTGCAGCCAGCAGGCAGCAGGCCATTTGCAGCTTGATTGACTGCGGAACCGGCACCTTCCCGGCCAGACACTGCACAATCCAGCGCGCGGTGACCTGCGGATCTTTCGACTCAGGCAGGATCGCATCTCTGTTCTCTTCCCCACGTTCAACAACGACCCGCGTCCCGGCGGGCTCAATCAGCATCAGCTGTGGACAACGCTGCGGGTTGGCGTAAACCTCGCCTTCTGTCCCGTGCATCAGCAGCGCGCGTCCACCGATTTCGGCAAAGAATTGCCCGACTCGCGTCACGTATTCCGGATGGGAGACGCTGGAAAGACGCAGCGCGGCGTCTTCGGCAAACGGCGTCGCCAGCTTCGCCAGGGTGTGAGCACTGTTACGGACGCCCATGCGCCAGCGCATGTTCAGCTGCTTTTCCAGCGGTGGGCAGAGCGCGCTAACGGGGATATAGACCGGCTGATTCCCCTCCAGCTTTGCCTGTGCCTGACCGGCATGGAGGGTCGGTTCAATACCTAACAACGCCAGGATGGTTTCTGTCAGCACGCGCGTCGGATCTTCGCTCACGCCATGCACTACTACCGGGAAACCGAGTTTCTGCAACAGAATAGCCAGCAGCGGCGTGAGGTTTGCCTGCTTACGCGCGCCGTTGTAGGTCGGGATCACAACTGGCATCGGCTTCGTGACGGGCGGGGTTAAGCGCATGGTCTGCGACTGCATGGCCTCATAAAAACCGCGCATTTCCGCCTCACCTTCCCCTTTAATACGCAGCGCAATCAAAATGCCGCCCATTTCCAGTTCCGGCACGTCGCCATTCAGCATATGCGTGTACAACGCGCGGGCTGTTTCCTGGTCCAGATCGCGAGCGTGGTTTTTCCCACGCCCTACCTCTTTGATAATTTTGCGGTAATCCACGACATTTCTCCTGACTGCATTATCTTGTTAACAATATAGCCCGATGAACACAGACCCGATAGTGTTTTGTGATCATTATCAACCTGCTGTTTTCATATAAAAAAATTAAACTCAAGTACTATTTACATTATTTGTGATTGGGACAAAAGATCCGCAGCGACCCTTTTTTTGATTAAATAAACATCGAAAAATCATTAAGGGTCAACGGTAAAAACGTCCAGGCAACGCTTTTACCAGAATCACATCAGGATTAACTATGAACAAGGTTGCATTAGGTTTTTTTATCGCCGCAACGGTGGGATGTTCTGCATCCGCATTTGCGGCAACTAACGGTGAAGGTCAGATTAATTTCACCGGTGAAATTATCGATTCTGCTTGCCAGGTCGTGAATGGATTAAGTAATCCATTAAACGTTCAGTTGGGTAAGGTGTCTAAAACGGTATTTACCGGCGCAGGCTCTACCAGCACATCAACGAAGTTTGATATTAAGTTAACCAATTGTCCGGAAACAGTGACCTCGGCTGCGATTAACTTCGGCGGTACGCCGGATGCGGATAATAATGCCGCGCTGGCATTAACGCCAGATACCGATGCGGCAACCGGTGTAGCGATTCAGTTGATGGATGCTTCCGGGCAGCCTGTCACTCTGTATACGCCTTCGCAGCAATATCCTTTAGCCTCCGGCACGGCAGTTAACGACCTGGAATTCGGTGCGCGTTATATTCAAACTCAGGCCGCCATTACCGCAGGCCCTGCCAACTCTGTATCGACTTTCACCGTTATTTATAACTGATCTTATCAATCCTGAGATATTAATGCTTTTGCGGGCATTAATATCTCTTCTATTTATTGAGAAATCTTTATGCGCCACGGTTATTTACTGAGCACTCTTTTACTGATAGCAGCCTCTGCACATGCGGGCGTCGTGATTAATGGTACCCGGCTGGTCTATCAAGGAGATAAAAAGGAATCATCTCTTGGCCTGTCAAACCCGGATACGACGGATTATCTGGTACAGTCCTGGGTCGATTCTGGCGGTAAAAACCCGGCCAAAGCCCCATTCCTGATCACCCCGCCGCTTTTCCGTCTGGATGCAAAAGAAGATAACGTTCTGCGCGTGGTACGCACGGGCGGAAATTTACCGGAAGACAGGGAATCTCTGTACTGGTTGAATATCAAAGCGATCCCTTCCTCAAAACACGTTGAGGGAGTAAATACGCTGCAAATTGCCATTAATACCCGCATTAAATTGCTGTATCGCCCGTCCGCGGTAAAAGGCCGACCAGAAGATGTGGCTGATAAGCTTGAATGGCATCGCGAAGGTAATGACCTGGTGGTGAATAACCCTACGCCTTTCTATATGAATTTCCAGACCGTCACGCTTAACGGTCAGAAAGTCACAAAAGCGACCTGGGCTGTTCCGAAATCAGAAACACATTTTGCCATACCGGGTAATGTCGGGGGCTCAAACGTGACGTATTCCATTATTAATGATTACGGCAGCATCAGCCATTCCTGGTCGAAATCCGTTCATTAATTGTTCCGGTAATAAAATAATCATGTACAGCCACAAAAAGCCGTTCACCTGCCGAATGTCTTCATTGCTGGTCATTCTCTGTGGCCTGGCAATAGCCATCTTTGCGCAGCAGGTTATGGCTGATGATTATTTTAACCCCGCCCTGCTGGATATTGATAATCCCCAGCAGGGTAAAACCGATCTGTCCGTCTATGAAAAAGGTCCCGGCCAGGCACCGGGGAAATATGAGGTCGCGGTGTTTATCAATAATAATAAAATTGATACCCGCAACGTGACCTTTACGCTTGAGAAAGATTCGCAGGGCAACGACACGTTACAACCTTGCTTTAGCATGGGTGAGTTAAAAAGCCTCGGTATCAAGACCCAAAAGTTTCCTCAGCTAATGGCCAAAGGCCAGTGTGCCGATCTAGGTGTCATCCCTGCTTCATCTGCAATCTTTCACGTTCGCAACCAGCAGCTGCTGCTAAGCATTCCGCAAAAGGCGCTCGGACAGGTGCCACGCGGTTACATCGACCCGAAAGAGTTTGACGAAGGGATCAACGCGGGCTTGCTTAATTACAGCATCAACGCCAGCCAGAGCCATGCGCGCCAGCAGGGTGAAGAGGATAGCAGTAGCCAGTACGTGAACCTGCGTCCGGGTTTAAACGTTGGCGCATGGCGCCTTCGCAACTATTCCACCTGGAATCGCAGCACCACAGGCAATGAGGAGGAACAGAAATTCACCTCCGTTTATACCTATGCGCAACGCGATATTGTGGCGATGAAAAGCGATATCACCGTTGGCCAGAGCTCATCACCTGCTGATGTTTTTGACAGTGTCCCTTACACCGGCGTGGAGCTGAAATCCGATAACGACATGCTTCCCGACAGCGAAAAAGGCTATGCGCCTATTATTCGTGGCACCGCCCACAGCAACGCGCTGGTGATGGTGCGCCAGAACGGGTACGTGATTTATCAGAACACGGTCGCGCCGGGGGCCTTCGAAATTAACGATCTCTACCCCACCGGCAGCAGCGGCGACCTCCAGGTCACGGTGAAAGAAACTGACGGCAGCGAAAGTCATTTCGTGGTGCCGTTTGCCTCCGTTCCGGTATTGCAGCGTGAAAAAAACCTGCGCTACAGCGTAACTGCCGGGCGTTATCGTTCTTATGACAAAGATGTTGAAAAGACCCCGTTTGCTCAGGGGAGCGCCATCTATGGTTTACCCCACGGCTTCACGGCCTACGGCGGCGTACAGCAGAGCAGTCATTATCAGTCGCAGGCGATAGGCGCCGGGAAAAACATGGGCGATTTAGGGGCGTTCTCCATTGACGTGACTCGCGCCAGAGCCCTGCTGAAAAAACAGCAGTCCAGCACAGGCAAATCGTGGCGCGTACGCTACAGCAAAGATTTCGCCGGTTCAGGCACCAACTTTTCGCTTGCGGGCTATCGCTACAACAGCAAGGGGTTTTACACCCTGGACGACACCATGGAGTCGTATACCCGCGCCGATAACTGGTCTGCGCCACAGCAGCGCCGCGCCCGTACCGAAGCCACCATCGACCAGACGCTACCAGAAGGCTGGGGATCGGTCACGCTGAGCATGGTGAAGGAAACCTACTGGAGCCAGAACCAGGACATGACCTCCATGAGCGTCAGCTACAACAACAGCTGGCACGGCGTTAGCTACAGCCTTAGCTACAGCATGAACAAAAACACCCACGACAGCGATCTGGACGGTAATGCGGTGACGAACGACAACCAGTTCTCGCTGAGCGTTTCGGTTCCGCTGGATCGCTGGATGCATAACACCTGGGCCACGTACAACCTGAACAACACGAAAGATGGCACCACGCAGAACATCGGCCTGAACGGTACGGCCCTGAAAGAAGACAACCTGAACTGGAATCTCCAGGAGGGGCTGAGCAGCACCGGCAGCGGTAACTCCACCAGCGTTAACGCCGACTACAAAGCGACATACGGTGAAGTGAGCGGTGGCGTCAGTCAGGATAAATATCAGCAAACACTGAACGTCGGCTTGCAGGGAGGCGTGATTGCCCATGCAAACGGCATCACGCTAAGCCAGCCGCTCGGTGAGACCATTGCGCTCGTGAAAGCCCCGGGTACGCACGGCACGCATATCACTAACCAGACCGGCGTTGAAACCGACTTCCGCGGCTACACCGTCGTACCGTTCGTCACCGCGTATCGCCACAACACTATTGCGCTGGATACGCAAACGCTGCCGGAGGACGCCGACGTCACCCATGCGGCACAAATTGTGACGCCAACCCGCGGAGCCATTGTGCGCGCCAGCTTCACGACGCGCGTGGGCAATCGCGTCCTGATGACGCTCACGCAAAACGGTAAACCGCTGCCGTTCGGCGCAACGGTTACCACCGAGGACAAGGACAGCGAATTTATCGTCGGGAATGATGGCCAGACCTATCTCTCGGGTCTGCCACAGCAAGGGCATCTCCGCGTTTCCTGGGGACAGGAGGCAAACGAGCATTGCGTCGCTGACTATGTGCTCACGGATGAGAAAGCGAAAACCAGCATCATTAACGCTGCCGCGCAGTGTCACTGATCTCTCCTAAAGGCAAAACATTATGCAAATGATTAAACAGTGCTTTTTCTTACTGATTCTGGGAACCGCTGCGTTATTCATGCCGCATGCGAAGGCGACCTGCACCACGCCGGATCTCCCCAAAATGATCAACGTGGCATCCATTTCTGTCCCGACGACGCTGGCAGTTGGCGCAACTATCCCGGGTACAGAGCAAAGCGTTCATGTTGCCGGGCATTGCGATCAGAGTACCGACAGCGGCCTGGAGATTGTCTCCTGCTACTACGGCACCGGAGCGGAAATGCCAGGGCTCAGGGGGGTATACGAATCCGGTGTGCCGGGGATTGGCGTAGCATTGATGAATGATCACGGGCAGCGAATTAGCGGCGCTGGCGGCGTGCAGTGCGATTCACGTGGAACGCCTGTTGGCTACGTCTCTACCGATGGAACACAGACTTTTAGCTTTGAAATAACGCTTGAGCTGGTTAAAACGAGTGACACCGTGACATCCGGTACGCTGGTGCAGTCTCAAACCGAATTTGGCATTGGCGTTTTCGGCCATGAAGGGATCGGCAACCCTAACCACATCGCCTATGCAGGTAATGTTATTCTTCATCAGGTCACCTGCTCCGTTTTACCGAAAAATCTCACCGTTAATTTGGGCGATTTTCCCGTCAGTGATTTCATCAGCGTAGGTTTTTTATCCAGCCCTGCTCAAAAATTTAATATCACCGTCAACTGTGACACAACCGTACAGCCTGAGCTAAAAATCACCAGCGCGAATGGATATGACACAGCATTTGAGGGGGTGATCAAACTCACGCAGCAGACCGGCATGGCTACAGGCGTCGGAGTAAGAATGCTATTTGATGACCATCTCGCCACCTTCGGTACCTATGTAAGTACACAAAATCAGGCCGTAGCCAACGAAACGCTGGTGATCCCGTTTGAGGTTCGCTACGAGCAGGTCAGTAATGTAGTCACCCCCGGGCCAGCCAATACTGTGGCAACCATCACCCTCGCTTATAAGTGAACGTCATGAAAAAAACCGCATTGATTCTCGCGCTGGGGCTGATCGCCCAGGCCCACGCCGATGATATACAGATCCAGATGACGGGTAACATTTACGCCAACACGTGCGTCATTGACAGTGCCAGCCGCAACCTGACGGTGGACTTAGGCCAGGCGGCATCGGGTAGTTTTAAAGACGTGGGCGATACCGGCGAGTGGAAGGACTTTTCCCTTTCGGTGTCGCACTGCCCGGCCACGCTGGCGCTTGCCACCGCCTTTTTCTACGGTCAGGCCGACAGCACCCATCCCACCAAATTTGCCAATCTCGGTAGCGCAAAGGGGCTGGCACTGGAGCTGGCAGATCGTCAGGACAAGATAATGATTGCCCCGCAGGCCGCCTTTAACGCTGCCATAAACCCGTCAGACCACACGGCCACGTTCCCGCTGGCCGCACGCTATTACGCCACCTCGATGCCCATCTCTGCCGGCACGTTCAGCAGCGTGATCCAGGTGACCTTCACTTACCAGTAGGACCGCGCCCCTTAGCACGGAAGCTTTTTCGACGCCCGGCAGCCAGTTTTGTCGGGCGTTTTTTTACTTCCGGCACGTCCGGCTGCTCAATCGGGAAGATCGGCAGCGCATTCAGCAGCCGCTGGCCGTAGTTTTTGGTGAGCAGTCGTTTGTCATAAATCACCACCTCGCCCCAGCAGCCGTGGCTACGGATCAAGCGCCCGACCTGCTGAATCAGGTTAAACGACGCTGCAGGCAGGCTTTGCACTTCAAACGGATAACGGTTAAGGCTTTTCAGCCATTCGCCTTCGGTGATCACCACCGGGCTGTCGATGGGCGGGAAGGCGATTTTATGGATATGCACCTGCGTCAGGTAGTCGCCTTTCAAATCAAGCCCTTCAGCAAAGGACTGTAACCCCACCAGCACGCTGCGCTCGCCGTTATCAATGCGTTTACGGTGGGTTTCCACCAGCCGATAGCGCGGCTGATCGCCCTGCACCAGCAGGAGTAAGCGCAGATCGGTGACGTGCTCCAGGAAGCGTTGCATCGCCCGACCGCTGGCAAACAGCACCAGCATACCGGGGTATTTTTTACTCTCAACCTGCTCGCGGAAGTAGGCCGCCATTTCCGCAATATGCTGCTCTTCGTTATCGATAAGCGGCTCATAATTCATGCGCGGAATGACCAGCTTGCCCTGCTCACAGTGGTTGAACGGCGAGTCCAGGGCCACAAAGCGGTCGCCCGCTTTCTCTTTCAGGCCGCTCATCTCCTGCAACCTTGAAAAGCTGTTCAGGGAACGCAGAGTCGCTGACGTCACTACCACGTGCGGCACGCTGCGCCAGATCAGCTTTTCCAGCTGATCGGCCACGCGGATGCCCACGCAGTGGAAGAAGAGATGTCCCTGCCCGTCTCGTACTTCGCGGGTGGCCCACTTAGTCACCGGCGCGCCGGACGCCTGCGCCATCGAAGCCAGCCGCCAGAGTTTGCTCTGCGCTTCAAACATCCCCAGCGCACGATTCATTTGCAGCAGAATGCGGTGCAAACGCACCACGTCGTGAGTACCGGTTTTCTCGCTGAGATCGTTTAAGAACATCTCCGCCAGCCCGCGCAGCTTTTCCAGGTGCTTCGCCAGCTGCTGGCAAATCGCCATCACTTCCTGCGGCAACTCACCCATCGCAAAGCGGTGTTCCGCCTCCTGGGTGGCGGGGAGATACAGGTTAAGAATATTATTCAGCGAGGCGATGAGGCTGTACACCTCTTCACAGTGCTCGCTCAACCGCTCCGGAACCGCCAGCGGCGGCGTGGTTTTCGGACGGAACTGCTCCATGCAGGTTGCCACCAGTTTGCAGAACAGATCCAGTTGCAGGCGAAACCACGGGGCGGTAATTTCCGCGCTCATCTCCAGCGCATCTCGCGCCACGTCGGGCAGATGATGACCTTCATCGAGCACCAGCAGCAGGTTTTTGGGCTCCGGCAGGACCGCTTCACTCTCCAGTGCAGCCATGACCAGCGCGTGGTTGGCGACAACCACCTCCGCTTCCTGAATCTCACGCCGGGCGACAAAGAACGGGCACTCGCGATAGTAGTGACAGTTACGGTTCAGGCAGCTTGCTTTATCGGTGCTGAGCCTGCGCCACAGGTCGTCGCCGATCGCCTGGTTGGTGTGATCCCGCAGGCCGTCCCACTTGTAACCGTCGAGATCGGCCTTCAGCTTTGCGCACTGCTCCTGCTCCGCCTTGTTGTTTGGCGTCAGCTCGTCATCAAGAAACGCGAGCAGATCCTGTTGGGAGGGTTCACTGCTGGCCAGTGCCGCCAGATTGCGCGGACAGACGTAGCGCCCGCGACCAAAGGCGGCGGTAAACCGTAAATCGGGGATAATTTTGCGCAGCAGCGGCAAATCTTTGCTGAAGATCTGATCCTGCAAGGCCACGTTAGCGGTACTGACCACCAGCGTTTTATCTTCTTCCCGCGCGATGGCAATGCCGGGAATAAGATACGACAGGGTTTTCCCGACGCCGGTCGGGGCTTCAATCGCCAGATGTCGCCCGTCGTCCCCGGCGAGCGTTTTTGCCACGTCGGCAATCATCTGCCGCTGCGGGGCTCGGGGGATAAAATCGGGGATCTGCTGTTGTAGCGCCTTATACCATGCGCCAATTTGCGCCTTGAGCGCAGCGGTTAAAGCCATCGGAAAACCTGAAATACTGTATAAACAGACACTATTGTGGCACTTTCTCTCCGCTGCCGCAAAAAGAAAAGCCCGGCTTTACGACCGGGCTTCCAGATTACTGCGGGTTAGCAGGTTTACGCGGGCGGCGTCGGCGCTGCCCCTCGCCTGCCGGTTTCCCTTCGCCGCTACGCCATGGGTTTTCACCGGCCGGTTTGCTGTCGTTATTACGACGCGGCGGTTTGCCCGAAGATTTCGGCGCGCCGCCTTCGGCACGACGCGGCTGCTGACCGCGACCACCGCCGCCCTGACCGCGCCCGCCACCCTGACGACCGTTCTGAATTGGCTCGGCTTTGATTGACGGGTCAACTTCATAGCCCGGGGTTTCAATGCGCGGGATCTCTTTCTTCAGCAGGCGTTCGATGTCGCGCAGCAGCTTGTGCTCATCCACGCAAACCAGAGAGAGCGCTTCCCCGGTTGCCGCCGCGCGTCCGGTACGGCCGATACGGTGAACGTAATCTTCCGGCACGTTTGGCAGCTCGTAGTTCACCACGTGCGGCAGCTCTTCGATATCCAGACCGCGTGCGGCGATGTCGGTTGCCACCAGCACGCGTATGTCGCCGGACTTGAAGTCTGCCAGCGCGCGGGTACGCGCGCCCTGGCTCTTGTTGCCGTGAATGGCCGCGCTGCGGATGCCATCTTTATTCAGCTGTTCCGCCAGGTGATTGGCGCCGTGCTTGGTGCGGGTAAACACCAGCACCTGCTGCCAGTTGCCCTGGCCGATCATCTGGGAGAGCAGTTCCCGCTTGCGCTTCTTATCTACAAAGTGCACGTGCTGCGTCACCTGCTCGGAGGCGGTGTTGCGGCGCGCGACTTCCACTTCCAGCGGGTTATGCAGCAGCTTTTCCGCCAGCGCCTTGATCTCGTCGGAGAAGGTCGCGGAGAAGAGCAGGTTCTGACGACGCGTCGGCAGCTTCGCCAGCACGCGGCGAATGTCGTGGATGAAGCCCATGTCCAGCATACGGTCGGCTTCGTCCAGCACCAGAATTTCGATGTTATCGAGCTTCACCGCGTTCTGGTGTTCCAGATCCAGCAGACGCCCCGGGGTTGCCACCAGCACGTCCACGCCGCCGCGCAGCTTCATCATCTGCGGGTTAATGCTTACCCCGCCGAAAACTACCAGCGAACGAATGTTGAGATAGCGGCTGTATTCACGCACGTTCTCACCAATCTGGGCCGCCAGCTCGCGGGTTGGGGTGAGGATCAGCGCACGCACCGGACGACGGCCTTTGGCGTGTGGCTGGTTTTTTACCAGCAGCTCCAGCAGCGGCAGGGTAAAGCCCGCGGTCTTACCAGTACCGGTCTGCGCGCTTGCCATCAGGTCACGGCCCTGCAAAACGGCCGGGATAGCCTGCTGCTGAATAGGGGTTGGCTCAACGTAGCCCTGCTCTGCGATGGCGCGCAGAATTTCCGGGTTCAGACCAAGGGAATCAAAAGACATAAAAACTCCGAACCGCCCCGACCATCACAGGTGTAGTTTTCAGGGAGATATAACGAATAGAAGGACAAAAACCACAATGTCGCGAAGGAGCGGAGTGTAGCAGCTTTTGTGACGTGGCGCATAAAATATCCCCGGCGATGACTCGACGTTTGCGCAAATCAGGCATAATCTTAATCAATCGATTGATTAATTTTTAATGCTGCTATGAATACAACCCCAACGACAACCAAAGGCGAACAGGCGAAAAGTCAGCTTATCGCCGCCGCGCTGGCGCAGTTTGGCGAGTATGGTCTGCATGCCACCACGCGGGATATCGCCGCGCAGGCCGGGCAGAATATTGCGGCCATTACCTACTATTTTGGCTCAAAAGAGGATCTATACCTCGCCTGCGCCCAGTGGATCGCGGATTTTATCGGCACCAGCTTTCGCCCGCACGTGGAAGAAGCCACCGCGCTGTTCAGCCAGCCAGAGCCGGACCGGGTTGCCATCCGCCAGCTGATCCTTAACGCCTGTCACAACATGATCCGCCTGCTGACGCACGACGATACGCTGAACCTGAGCAAATTTATCTCCCGCGAGCAGCTCTCCCCCACTGCCGCGTACCAGCTGGTACACGATCAGGTGATCGCCCCGATGCATAGCCATCTGACCCGGCTGATTGCCGCCTATACCGGACGGGACGCCAGCGATACGGACACCATTTTGCATACCCACGCCCTGCTGGGCGAAGTGCTCGCCTTCCGTCTGGGGCGTGAGACCATCCTGTTACGTACGGGCTGGACACAATTCGATGAGGATAAAGCCGCGCAAATTAGCCAGGTCATTACCTGTCACGTTGATCTGATCCTGCAAGGCTTAACGCAAAGGAGCCAGAAGTCATGAAAAAACCTGTCGCCATCATTCTGGTGGTTGTTGTCTTGCTTGCTGCGGGAACAGGCGGCTGGCTGTGGTATCAGAGCCAGCAGGATCGTGGCCTGACGCTGTACGGCAACGTGGATATCCGCACCGTGAACATGAGCTTCCGCGTCGGCGGACGGCTGGCCTCGCTGAGCGTTGACGAAGGCGATGCCATCAAAACCGGGCAGACGCTGGGGATGCTGGACAAAGCCCCGTTTGAAAACGCGTTGATGCAGGCAAAAGCGGGCGTCGCCGTCGCACAGGCGCAGTACGACCTGATGCTGGCGGGCTATCGTGATGAAGAGATCGCCCAGGCGGCCGCTGCCGTTAAGCAGGCAAAAGCCGCCTATGACTATGCGCAGAATTTCTATAACCGTCAGCAAGGCTTATGGAAAAGCCGCACCATTTCCGCCAACGACCTGGAAAATGCGCGCTCATCCCGCGACCAGGCGCAGGCGACGCTGAAATCTGCCCAGGATAAGTTAAGCCAGTACCGCACCGGTAACCGCGCGCAGGACATTGCCCAGGCGAAGGCCAGCCTTGAGCAGGCGCAGGCGCAGTTAGCCCAGGCGGAGCTGGATCTGCACGACACCACGTTAATCGCCCCGTCTGACGGTACGCTGATGACCCGCGCCGTGGAGCCGGGCAGCATGCTCAGCGCGGGCAGCACCGTGTTAACGCTCTCCTTAACCCGTCCGGTGTGGGTGCGCGCTTACATTGATGAGCCGAATCTTGGCCAGATGCAGCCGGGCCGCGAACTGCTGCTCTACACCGATGGTCGCCCGGACAAGCCGTATCACGGCAAAGTGGGCTTCGTCTCCCCAACGGCCGAGTTCACGCCAAAAACCGTTGAAACCCCGGATCTGCGTACCGACCTGGTGTATCGCCTGCGCATCATCGTCACCGATGCGGACAACGCGCTGCGTCAGGGCATGCCTGTTACCGTGACCTTAAACGACGGGGAACAACATGAATGATGCGGTTATCCAGCTCAATAATCTGGTCAAACGCTTCCCGGGAATGGCTAAACCGGCGGTCGCGCCGCTGAACTGTACGATTCAGAAAGGCTATGTGACCGGGCTGGTGGGGCCGGACGGCGCGGGTAAAACCACACTGATGCGGATGCTGGCGGGATTGCTGAAGCCGGATGAAGGCAGCGCCAGCGTGCTTGGCCTCGATCCCATCAAAGACGACGCGGCGCTCCACGGCATACTCGGCTATATGCCGCAGAAGTTTGGTCTGTATGAAGATCTGACGGTAATGGAAAACCTCAACCTGTATGCCGATCTGCGCAGCGTTACCGGCGAAACCCGGCAGAAAACCTTCGAGCGTCTGCTGGCGTTTACCTCCCTCGGCCCGTTCACCGATCGGCTGGCGGGCAAACTTTCCGGCGGGATGAAGCAGAAGCTGGGGCTGGCCTGCACGCTGGTGGGCGAACCGAAGGTGCTGTTGCTGGATGAACCCGGCGTCGGCGTGGACCCGATTTCCCGCCGCGAGCTGTGGCAGATGGTGCACGAGCTGGCGGGTGACGGCATGCTGATCCTCTGGAGTACCTCTTACCTTGATGAAGCAGAGCAGTGCCGTGACGTGCTGCTGATGAACGAAGGCGAACTGCTCTATCAGGGCGAGCCCACCGAGCTGACGCAAACCATGGCCGGGCGCAGTTTTCTGCTACACAGCGCGCAGGAATCCAACCGCAAGCTGCTGCAACGGGTGCTGAAGCTGCCCCAGGTGAGCGACGGGATGATTCAGGGCCGTTCGGTGCGCGTGATCCTCAAAAAAGAGGCCACCGCTGACGATATCCGGCGTGCGCAGGGGATGCCTGAAATCGACATCACAGAGACCGCGCCGCGCTTTGAAGATGCGTTTATCGATCTGCTGGGCGGGGCGGGAACCTCAGAATCACCGCTTGGCGCCATTCTGCACACGGTGGAAGGCACGCCGGGCGAAACGGTCATTGAAGCGAAATCGCTCACCAAAAAATTCGGCGATTTCGCTGCCACCGATAACGTCAATTTTGCCGTGAAGCGCGGCGAGATATTTGGCCTGCTCGGGCCGAACGGTGCAGGGAAATCCACCACCTTTAAAATGATGTGCGGCCTGCTGGTACCGACCTCCGGCAAAGCACTGGTGCTGAACATGGATCTCAAAGTCAGCTCCGGCAAGGCGCGCCAGCATCTGGGCTATATGGCGCAGAAGTTTTCGCTCTACGGCAACCTGACGGTGGAGCAAAATCTGCGATTTTTCTCCGGCGTCTACGGCCTGCGGGGACGGGCGCAGAACGAGAAGATCGGCCGCATGTGCGACGCCTTTGGCCTGACCGATATCGCCTCACACGCTACCGACGCGCTGCCGCTTGGCTTCAAACAGCGGCTGGCGCTGGCCTGTTCGTTGATGCACGAGCCCGATATCCTCTTTCTTGATGAACCTACGTCAGGCGTGGACCCCCTCACCCGCCGTGAATTCTGGTTGCATATCAATAGCATGGTGGAAAAAGGCGTGACCGTGATGGTCACCACCCACTTTATGGACGAGGCAGAGTACTGCGACCGCATCGGGCTGGTCTATCGCGGCAAGCTGATTGCCCACGGCACGCCGGACGACCTGAAAGCGCAGGCCGCCGACGACGCACAGCCGGACCCGACCATGGAGCAGGCGTTTATCACCCTCATCCACGACTGGGATAAGGAGAATCCTCATGCGCAGTAACGCCCTCTCCTGGCGCCGGGTGCGCGCCCTGTGCGTCAAAGAGACGCGGCAGATTGTGCGTGACCCCAGCAGCTGGCTGATTGCGGTGGTGATCCCCCTGCTGCTGCTGTTTATTTTTGGCTACGGGATTAACCTCGATTCCAGCAAGCTGCGGGTTGGGATCCTGCTGGAGCAGCAGAGCGAAGAGGCGCTGGACTTCACCCACGCCATGACCGGCTCGCCCTACATCGATGCCACCATCAGCGACAACCGGCAGGAACTGATCCAGAAAATGCAGGCCGGTAAAATTCGCGGTCTGATCGTCATCCCGGTCGATTTCGCCGCCAACATGGCACGCCCGGGCGCCGATGCGCCAATTCAGGTGATCACCGACGGCAGCGAACCGAACACCGCCAACTTCGTGCAGGGCTATGCGGAGGGGATCTGGCAGCTCTGGCAGATGCAGCGCGCCGAAGACCGGGGGGAGAAGTTTGAACCGCTGATTGACGTGCAGACGCGCTACTGGTTTAACCCCGCCGCCATCAGCCAGCATTTTATTATCCCGGGTGCGGTCACTATCATCATGACGGTGATTGGCGCGATCCTCACCTCGCTGGTGATCGCCCGCGAATGGGAGCGCGGCACCATGGAGGCGCTGCTCTCCACCGAAGTGACGCGCGTCGAGCTTTTGCTCTGCAAGCTGATCCCCTACTACTTCCTCGGCATGCTGGCGATGCTGCTCTGTATGCTGGTCTCGGTATTTATTCTTGGCGTGCCGTACCGCGGTTCGCTGGTGGTGCTGTTCTTTATTACCAGCCTGTTTTTACTCAGCACGCTGGGAATGGGGCTGCTGATCTCCACCATCACCCGCAACCAGTTTAACGCCGCGCAGGTGGCGCTTAATGCCGCCTTCCTGCCGTCGATTATGCTCTCCGGCTTTATCTTCCAGATTGACAGTATGCCAGCGGTGATCCGTGCCGTGACCTACATCATTCCGGCACGCTACTTTGTGAGCACCCTGCAAAGCCTGTTTCTGGCGGGGAACATCCCGGTAGTGCTGATTATCAACACCCTGTTTTTGCTGGCGTCGGCGGTGATGTTTATCGGGCTGACGTGGATGAAAACGAAAAGAAGATTAGATTAGCCATCGGATTTTGTAGGTCGGGAAAGCGCAAGCGCCACCCGACAGGAGGACGACGCGATGTTTCACCGTTTATGGACATTGATCCGCAAAGAGCTGCAATCCTTGCTGCGCGAGCCGCAGACCCGCGCCATTCTGGTGCTGCCGGTGCTGCTTCAGGTTGTACTGTTTCCGTTTGCCGCCACGCTGGAGGTCACCAACGCCACCATCGCCATTTACAACGAAGATAATGGCAAGCATTCCGTCGAGCTGACGCAGCGTTTCGCCCGCGCCAAAGCCTTTACCCATGTCCTGCTGCTGCAAAGCCCGCAGGCGATCCAGCCCACCATCAACACGCAGAAAGCATTATTGCTGGTGCGCTTCCCGGCGGATTTCTCCCGCAATCTGGACACCTTCCAGACCGCGCCGATGCAGCTGATCCTCGACGGACGTAACTCCAACAGCGCCCAGATAGCGGCGAACTATTTGCAGCAGGTAGTGAAGGACTACCAGCAGGAGCTGATGGCGGACAAACCCAAACCCAACAACAGCGAGCTGGTGGTGCGCAACTGGTACAACCCGAATCTGGACTACAAGTGGTTTGTGGTGCCGTCGTTAATCGCCATGATCACCACTATTGGCGTGATGATTGTCACCTCGCTGTCCGTGGCACGCGAACGTGAGCAAGGTACGCTGGATCAGCTGCTGGTCTCGCCGCTCGCCACCTGGCAGATATTTGTCGGCAAGGCGGTGCCGGCACTGATTGTCGCGACGTTCCAGGCCACCATCGTGCTGGGGGTGGGAATATGGGCGTACCAGATCCCGTTTGCCGGATCGCTGGCGCTGTTTTACTTCACGATGGTGATTTACGGCCTGTCGCTGGTGGGGTTTGGGCTGCTGATTTCCGCGCTCTGCTCAACGCAGCAGCAGGCGTTTATCGGGGTGTTTGTCTTTATGATGCCGGCGATTTTGCTTTCAGGGTACGTGTCGCCAGTGGAGAACATGCCGGTGTGGTTACAGGATCTGACATGGATAAACCCGATTCGTCACTTCACGGATATCACCAAGCAAATCTATCTGAAGGATGCGAGTCTGGATATTGTGTGGGGAAGTTTGTGGCCGCTACTGGTCATCGCGGCCACAACGGGCTCAGTGGCCTATGCGATGTTTAGACGAAACATCGCGTAGCTTTTTCTCTTTGGTGAGCAACGACACCACCGCAGGCCCTGCGAGGATAGCCAGACCCGCCAGGGCCAGCAGCAGGTTGTTTTGCAGCACGCGTGACAACAGCCACAGGACGATCATTGCCGCACCAAAATACCAGGTGGTGGTGAGCTCTTCGAGCACATCACCCACTTCACGCCAGCGCGCGTCGTGGTGACGCTGTAAAAACAGCATCGACAGCACGGTCACGCCGTAAACCACGCATAACCCTAAGCCGACACGCACCAGCGTGCCGCTCATCCAGCCCATCACCAGTACGGCCACGACCAGTAAATGCAACATTATCTGCCAGCAACTCAAACCGGTTGCGACACGAACGCGTTGTTGCCACTTCATGGCTTCTCTCCTGAAGGATTTTTCTCTGCTAATTCAGACTACCGCACTTTACGGAAAATTCCGTAACGCCGCATCTTTTTGTGACGCCTACTACACTTTATTTTCATCGGGATAGTCACCCAGGAAGGTGTTTATGAGCAAAAGAACGCAGCATTTCTCGCTTAAGGTGCTGACGATAAATATTCATAAGGGCTTCACAGCATTTAACCGCCGCTTCATTTTACCGGAGCTGCGCGACGCGGTACGCACCGTCAGCGCCGATATTGTCTGCCTCCAGGAGGTCATGGGCGCGCACGAAGTGCACCCGATGCATTTCGAAAACTGGCCCGACACGCCCCATTACGAGTTTCTGGCGGATACCATGTGGAGCGATTACGCCTACGGGCGCAATGCGGTCTACCCGGAGGGGCATCACGGTAACGCAGTGCTGTCGCGTTTTCCTATCGAGCATTATGAGAACCGGGACGTCTCCGTTGGCGAGAGCGAAAAACGCGGGTTGTTATACTGCCGCATCACGCCACCGGCGCTCGATTTTCCCATTCATGTGGGCTGCGTTCATCTTGGCCTGCGTGAGGCCCACCGTCAGGCTCAGCTACAGATGCTGGCAGACTGGACCAATGCGCTGCCGGAGGGCGAGCCCGTGGTGGTGGCCGGTGATTTTAACGACTGGCGACAGCGGGCCAACCATCCTCTGAAGGTGAATGCGGGGCTGGAGGAGATTTTTACCCGCTCACGCGGTCGTCCCGCGCGGACGTTTCCGGTGCGCTTCCCCCTGCTGCGCCTTGACCGCATCTACGTAAAAAATGCCCACGCCAGCAGCCCGACGGCGCTGGCTTTACTCAACTGGCGACATCTCTCCGACCATGCCCCACTCAGCGCGGAGATCCACTTATGAAATGCACATGGCAGGAAGGTAACCGTATTACGCTGCTGGAAAATGGCGATAACTTTTATCCGGCGGTCTTTGAGGCGATTAGCCACGCACAGCAGAAAGTCTTTCTGGAAACGTTTATCTGGTTTGAAGACGACGTGGGCAGGCAGTTGCACAGCGCGCTGCTGCAAGCCGCTCGTCACGGTATAAAAATCGAGGTCCTGCTCGACGGATATGGTTCGCCGGATCTCAGCGACGAATTTGTTAACGAGCTCACCGCCGCAGGGGTGGTATTCCGCTATTACGATCCCGGCCCGCGTCTGTTCGGGATGCGCACCAACCTGTTCCGCCGAATGCACCGCAAAATTGTGGTGGTGGACGAAACGGTGGCCTTCGTGGGCGGCATTAACTACTCCGCCGAGCATATGTCGGATTATGGTCCCGAAGCGAAACAGGACTACGCGATCCGCATTGAGGGACCGGTGGTTCAGGACATCCAGCTGTTCGTGCTGGAAAACTTACCCGGCAAAGAGGCCGCTCGCCGCTGGTGGCGACGCCGCCATCGCCCGGAAGAGAACCGCAAGCCCGGCGAGGCGCAGGCGCTGTTCGTCTGGCGGGATAACGAGGAGCACCGGGACGATATCGAACGTCACTACCTGAAGATGCTGGCGAACGCGAAGCGCGAGGTGATTATCGCCAACGCCTATTTCTTCCCCGGTTACCGGATTTTGCACGCCATGCGCAACGCGGCCCGACGCGGCGTGAGCGTGAAGCTCATCGTCCAGGGTGAGCCCGATATGCCGATTGTGAAGGTGGGCGCGCGTCTGCTCTATCGCTATCTGGTCAAAAGCGGCGTGCAGATCTATGAATATCGCCGCCGCCCGCTGCACGGCAAAGTGGCCGTGATGGATGACCACTGGGCGACCGTTGGCTCAAGCAACCTCGATCCGCTGAGCTTATCGCTCAATCTGGAAGCGAACCTGATCATCCACGATCGCCAGTTTAATCAGACCCTGCGCGATAACCTTCAGGGTCTGATCAATAAAGACTGCGTGCGTGTGGATGAGTCCATGGTGCCGAAACGCAGCTGGTGGAACGTTGGCATCGGTGTGGTGGTGTTCCACTTCCTGCGCCACTTCCCGGCCATGGTGGGCTGGCTGCCCGCGCATACGCCGAAACTGGCGCTGGTGGATCCGCCAGTGCAACCCGAAATGGAAACCCAGGACCGCGTAGAGGCGGAAGATGGAGGGAAAACCTGATGTCGAAATCTCATCCTCGCTGGCGGCTGGCGAAAAAAATCCTGACCGGGCTGTTCTTCATTGCCGTCGCGGTCCTGCTGGTGGTGTATGCCCAAAAGGTGGACTGGGAAGAGGTGTGGAAGGTTATTCGCAACTACAACCGGACAGTCCTGCTGGGGGCGGTTGGCCTGGTGATTGTGAGCTACCTGATGTACGGCTGCTATGACCTGTTGGGACGCGCCTACTGCGGGCATAAGCTTGCCAAACGGCAGGTTATGCTGGTGTCATTCATCTGCTACGCCTTTAACCTGACGCTGAGCACCTGGGTGGGCGGGATTGGAATGCGCTATCGCCTGTACTCCCGCCTTGGCTTACCGGGCGGCACCATCACGCGTATTTTCTCGCTGAGTATCACCACCAACTGGCTGGGGTATATCCTGCTCGGCGGGGTGATCTTCACCATTGACGTGGTGCAGCTGCCTGCGCACTGGTACATCGATGAGGCCACCCTGCGCATTCTGGGCATCGTACTGCTGCTGATCATCGCCGCCTACCTTTGGGCCTGCGCCTTTGCCAAACGTCGTCATATGACCATTAAAGGGCAGAAGCTGGTGCTGCCGTCATGGAAGTTTGCCGTCCTGCAAATGGTGGTTTCCAGCGCCAACTGGATGGCGATGGGGGCCATTATCTGGCTGCTGATTGGCGAAGATGTGAATTACTTCTTCGTGCTGGGCGTGCTGCTGGTAAGCAGTATTGCCGGGGTAATTGTGCATATTCCGGCGGGGATCGGCGTACTGGAAGCGGTGTTTATCGCGCTGCTTGCAGGGGAGCATGTGTCTCACGGGACGATTATCGCTGCCCTGCTCGCGTACCGCATGATCTACTACTTCCTGCCGCTGGCGCTGGCAACGGTCTGTTATCTGGTGCTGGAGAGTCGGGCGAAGAAGTTGCGCGCCAAAAACGAGAAGGCGATGGCAAAATAAAAGCAAAACGGCAACTTCGTTGCCGTTTTTAGGGTTTGTTCCCTCTCCCTGTGGGCTGAAGGATCCCCAGTAATTTTTTTATGCAGAAGCAATAAAGTTGCTTTCTAAATGACTGAGGGCTGTCAGCGATGCCCTGGTCCGGCTGTAAATCGCTGAGGCGTTTGCCTTCCGGTCGGGGCGAGGCGCAGGGATGCGCCGAGAGGGCGGCTTTACGGGGACGTTGCCTCCGCCCGTACCCGATAAGCCGGAAGGAATAAGCCGAGGGCACCGCGAAGCGGCGATTTACCGCCGGGAGCACGGGTCGTCAGGGTGGTGGCGACTGAGCCACCCTGGCACGTTCACCGGTCATGTCGTTACAGAGTAGCAAGGAACATAAAGTGAACGGAATGACCACCACCGCCGTATGTTCCCCTCACCCTAACCCTCTCCCCGGAGAGGCGAGGGGATTGCTCAGTGCTCGCATTAATTTGTGGGGAACCCTCAGCCCTGTGGGAGAGGGTCAGGGTGAGGGCATCAGACAGCGCCACCCTGACTAGCGACGGTTGCCGAAGATACGCAGCAGCATCAGGAACAGGTTGATGAAGTCCAGATACAGCGTCAGCGCGCCCAGAATCGAGTATTTGCGCAGGTTTGAACTGTCGCGAACATCAATTTGTTCACCGATGTTTTTCAGCTTCTGGGTGTCGTAAGCGGTTAAGCCCACGAAGATCACCACCCCGATATAGGTCACCGCCCACATCAGCGCGTCACTCTTCAGCCACAGGTTAACCAGCGACGCCAGCACAATCCCTATCAGCCCCATAAACAGCATGTTGCCGAAGCCGCTCAGGTCACGTTTGGTGGTGTAACCGTACAGGCTCATCACACCGAACATCCCGCCGGTCACCACAAAGGTGCTGGCGATGGAGGAGTAGGTGTAAACGATGAAAATACTGGAGAGCGTCAGCCCGGTCAGCGCCGAATAGAGCATAAACAGCGTGGTCGCCATGCCCGCGCTGAGCTTGTGCACCAGCCCGGAGAGCACGAATACCAGCGCCAGTTGCGCAATAATCAGCCCAAAGAAGGTGATTTTGCTTGAGAAGATAAACATCATCAGTTCAGGCGTGTTTGCCGCATACCACGCGATAAACGCGGTAAGCAGCAGGCCAACCGTCATCCAGCCATATACCTGAGCCATGTAGGTTTGCAGCCCGCTACGGGTCTGCTGAACTATCGAATCGGAACGCGGAAATCGGTCCATGATTCACTCCTGATTAAGTAAACACACACGTTAAGACTAACACATCCACGTAAACCTGTTACCAGCGGCTGGCAGCCTGTTTGTCGCTGTCCCGCGATTCCACCCAGCGCTCACCTTCCGGCGTCGCTTCACGCTTCCAGAACGGCGCTTTAGTTTTGAGGTAATCCATGATGAACTCCCCCGCCGCAAAAGCACTCCCGCGATGGGCGCTGGTGACGCCGACAAACACAATTTCTTCGCCGGGCCACATTTCGCCGATGCGATGGATAACCGTAACGCGCCCCAGCGGCCAGCGGCCTCGCGCCTCTTCGACAATGGCCGCCAGCGATTTTTCGGTCATTCCCGGATAATGCTCCAGCGTCAGCGCTTTTACGCTGTCGCCGAGATTATGATTACGCACTTTCCCGGTAAAGGTCACGACCGCGCCGTCTTCGTCGCGCCCGGCCAGCCAGTCATATTCCGTGCCCACGTTAAAACGCTCATGGCCAACCAGAATTCGGGTTTCCGTCATCTCAACCCCCTGTGACCGGCGGGAAGAAGGCCACTTCATCCCCATCGGCCAGCGGGTGGGTCAACTCCACCAGCGTCTGATTCACGGCGGCCAGCAGTTTGCCTTCATCCAGCGCCAGCGCCCAGCGGTCGCTTTGCGCCGCCAGATGCGCACGCAGGGCGGCGACGTTTTCGAAAGAGCCGTCCAGCGTCAGGCTGTCGGTATTAACCAGCTCACGGACCTGGGCAAAAAAGAGCACCTTAATCATGGATTTCCACCTTAAAATCACCGGATTTGCCGCCGCTTTTTGCCAGCAGACGCACCGGGCCAATCACCATATCTTTCTGCACCGCTTTACACATGTCGTAGATGGTCAGCGCCGCCACGGAGGCTGCCGTTAACGCCTCCATCTCCACACCGGTTTTCCCGGTTAAGCGGCACAGGGACTCGATACGCACGCGGTTATGCTCCGGCTGCGCCTGCAAATTTACCTCCACTTTGCTAAGCATCAGCGGATGGCAGAGTGGGATGAGGTCCCAGGTGCGTTTAGCGGCCTGAATACCGGCGATGCGGGCGGTGGCAAACACATCACCCTTGTGATGGCTACCGTCGATAATCATCGCCAGCGTCTCCGGCAGCATGGTGACGAACGCTTCAGCACGCGCCTCGCGCACCGTTTCGGCTTTGGCGGAGACATCCACCATATGCGCTTCGCCAGCGTCGTTTATGTGGGTCAGTTGTGACATAGCTTATTTCTTTAAATGGGGATGGAAATTACACGGACGGGTACGGGCATCCAGCTGCGGGGCAATAATGTTTTCCCACGCGGTGCGGCAGGCTTTGGTCGAGCCCGGCATGGCGAAGATCAGCGTCTTGTTCGCTACCCCCGCGACGGCACGGGACTGGAGCGTAGAGGTGCCAATCTCTTCAAATGAGAGCATGCGGAACACTTCGCCGAAGCCTTCTACTTCGCGATCGAACAGCGGAAGCAGCGCTTCCGGCGCCTGGTCGCCTGCGGTAAAGCCGGTGCCGCCAGTGATCAGTACAACCTGGACGTCATCACTCGCAATCCACTGTGAAACCTGAGCGCGAATGGCGTAACGGTTCTCTTTGACGATCGCTTTATCAACAATCTGGTGCCCGGCTTCGTGTGCCGCCTCGCGCAGCCAGTGGCCGGAGGTATCATCCTCTTCACCACGACGTTCGGAAACGGTAAGAATAGCAATGCGTGTCGGGATAAATTCCGCGCTTACCTGACTCATCTTCTGGTTCCTTCTAAAGCCTGATTACCCGCCGATATAGGACAGGTTCTGAGTAATGCCGGTGTTGCCCTGATGCAGGAAATGGGTCTGCTTTTTGTGCGTCAGCGCCTCGGAAATGCGTGCTTCAAGCGCGTCCTGTTGGGCGTCGTCTTCCAGCAAATCGCGCAGATCGACGCCGCCATCCCCGAACAGGCAGAGGTGCAGCTTGCCAACAGAGGAGACGCGCAGGCGGTTGCAGCTGGCACAGAAGTCTTTTTCATAGGGCATGATCAGGCCGATTTCGCCTTCATAATCCGGATGACAAAAGACCTGCGCCGGGCCATCGCTGCGCTGGCGGATCTGGTGGATCCAGCCGCGTTTCAGCAGTTCGTCACGCAGGACCATGCCGGAGATGTGATGGCGACGGAACAGCTCGCTGCCCTCCCCGGTCTCCATCAGCTCAATAAAACGCAGTTGAATGCGGCGCGGTTTGATCCACGCCAGAAAGGTGTCCAGCTGATGGTAGTTCACATCACGCATCAACACGGTATTGACTTTGACCTTGTCGAAACCGGCGGTGAACGCGGCATCGATGCCGTCCATTACCTGCTGGAACTTATCCTGGCCGGTAATGGCGTGGAACTGACGGGCGTCCAGGCTATCGACGCTGACGTTGATCGCCGTCAGCCCCGCATCGCGCCAGTTCGCCACGTCACGCGCCATGCGGTAACCGTTGGTGGTCACCGCTATCTGGCGGATACGTTCGTTTTCACGCACGGCGGCAATGATGTCAGGGAAATCACGGCGCAGGGAGGGCTCTCCCCCGGTAAGACGCACTTTTTCCGTACCGAGTTCAGAGAACGCGCGCGTGACGCGGCGTACTTCTTCCACGGAGAGAAAGCCGTTGTTGGTGACGCTGCCCGGCTTGTAGCCATCGGGCAGGCAGTAGGTGCAACGGAAGTTACACACGTCGGTAATCGACAAACGTAAGTAGAAAAACTTACGCGCGAAAGCATCAGTAAGTTGTGAAGCCATGTACACCTTTCCAGATCGGGAGGCACAGTCATTTCTTTCTGTACCCTGGTGGCAAATCCGCCACGGCCAGGGCGCCATATCTCTCGACACAGGCGCCAGGGCTAGAGTGTATGTTTTCAGTTTTGAAAACGTGGTTATGGCGATAGTAGCGTGGAAATCGCCACTTCGCCATTGTCGTTTTTCGCTATATAAATTTATACATAACGATGTTATCGTGCATTTTCACTACAGAATACGCAAAAACAGCGCTTTCGCATTGATATACGTCATTATGGTTTGTGAGAGGCATCGTCTTTTAGGAGTAGTTGCGTTACTGTGACGCAAGCTTAACAGGATAAGGAATAGGTATGCGCAATCGCACTTTTGCGGATCTGGACCGCGTGGTCGCTCTTGGAGGAGGTCACGGTCTGGGACGGGTTATGTCGTCGTTATCGTCACTGGGCTCACGCCTGACGGGCATCGTGACAACAACGGACAACGGCGGCTCAACCGGGCGGATCCGACGTGCTGAAGGCGGGATAGCCTGGGGTGATATGCGCAACTGCCTCAACCAGCTCATCACTGAACCAAGCGTGGCCTCGGCGATGTTTGAGTACCGTTTTGGGGGAAATGGCGAACTTTCAGGCCATAACCTTGGAAATCTGATGTTAAAGGCGCTGGATCACCTGAGCGTGCGCCCTCTGGAAGCGATCAATTTAATTCGTAACCTGCTAAAAGTGGATGCGTTCCTGATCCCGATGTCCGAACAGCCGGTAGATTTGATGGCGATCGATGCTGACGATCACGAAGTGTATGGTGAAGTGAATATCGACCAGCTTCTCCTTCCGCCAAAAGAGCTGATGACCTACCCCAGCGTACCCGCAACGCGTGAAGCGGTTGAAGCGATTGGCGAGGCCGATCTGATCCTGATTGGGCCGGGGAGTTTTTATACCAGCCTGATGCCGATCCTGCTGGTGAAAGAGCTGGCGCAGGCGCTGCGCAGAACGCCTGCGCCCATGGTCTATATCGGTAATTTAGGCCGCGAACTCAGTCCGGCGGCGGCAAGCCTGTCGCTGGCGGATAAGCTGGACCTGATGGAACAGTATGTTGGTAAGAAAATTATCGATGGTGTCGTGGTCGGGCCAAAAGTAGATGTGTCGGGGATTGGCGATCGCGTGGTGGTGCAGGAGCCGCTGGAAGCCAGCGATATTAAATATCGCCACGACCGCCATCTGCTGCGCGAGGCGCTGGAGAAGGCGATTCAGGCATTAGGTTAGGTTCGTTTTGTGCGGCCTGATGCCCTCACCCCGGCCCTCTCCCACAGGGCTGAGGGTTCCCCACAAATTAATGCGAGCACTGAGCAATCCCCTCGCCCCTCCGGGGAGAGGGTTAGGGTGAGGGGAACATACGGCGGTGTGGTCATTCCGTTCACTTTATGTTCCTTGCTACTCTGTAACGACATGACCGGTGAACGTGCCAGGGTGGCTCAGTCGCCACCCCCCTGGCGACCCGGGCTCCCGGCGGTAAATCGCCGCTTCGCGGTGCCCTCGGCTTATTCCTTCCGGCTTATCGGGTACGGGCGGAGGCAACGTCCCTGTAAAGCCGCCCTCTCGGCGCATCCCTGCGCCTCGCCCCGGCCGGAAGGCAAACGCCTCAGCGATTTACAGCCGGACCAGGGCATCGCTGACAGCCCTCAGTCATTTAGAAAGCAACTTTATTGCTTCTGCATAAAAAAATTACTGGGGATCCCTCAGCCCACAGGGAGAGGGAGAAAACCCCACCGGGCAAAAAACTACGATGCCGCAATAAACAGATCCCGCAGTTGATGAAGCTGATCGCGGATTTGCGCCGCCTCTTCGAACTCCAGATTCTGCGCGTGCTGCATCATCTGCCCTTCCAGCTCGTGGATCTTTTGCTGCAACGCTTTCGGGGTCAGCGCGACGGTATCCTCTTCCACCACTGAACGGGCCTTGCCGCGCCCTTTCGCTTTGGTCTTCGCAATGTTCTGACCCAGCGCCAGGATATCCACCACTTTCTTGTTCAACCCCTGCGGCGTGATGCCGTGCTCTTCGTTATAGCGCTGCTGCTTCTCGCGACGACGTTCCGTTTCGCCAATCGCTTTGGCCATCGACGGGGTGATTTTATCCCCGTACAGAATCGCCTTCCCGTTGACGTTACGCGCGGCACGGCCAATGGTCTGGATCAGCGAGCGCTCGGAACGCAGGAAGCCCTCTTTGTCCGCGTCCAGAATCGCCACCAGCGACACTTCCGGCATATCCAGACCTTCTCGCAGAAGGTTGATACCCACCAGCACGTCGAACTCGCCCAGGCGCAGGTCGCGGATGATCTCCATACGCTCCACGGTATCAATATCCGAGTGCAGATACCGCACCTTCTCGCCGTGTTCTTCCAGATACTCCGTCAAATCCTCCGCCATACGTTTGGTGAGCGTGGTCACCAGTACACGCTCGTTGATGGCGGAACGGGCACGTATTTCCGAGAGCAGATCGTCCACCTGCGTCGCCACCGGACGCACCTCGATAATCGGATCCAGCAGCCCGGTCGGACGCACAACCTGGTCCACCACGTCATCACCGGATTTCTCCAGCTCGTAGTTGCCCGGCGTCGCCGATACGTAGATGGTCTGCGGAGCAAGCGCCTCAAATTCTTCAAACTTCATCGGACGGTTGTCCAGCGCTGATGGCAGTCGGAACCCGTACTCCACCAGCGTCTCTTTACGCGCGCGGTCACCACGGTACATCCCGCCGATCTGGGGGATCGTAACGTGGGATTCGTCGATCACCAGCAGGCCGTCCGCCGGAAGGTAGTCAAACAGCGTCGGCGGCGCTTCGCCCGGCCCGCGTCCGGAGAGGTAGCGCGAGTAGTTTTCGATGCCGGAGCAGTAGCCCAGCTCGTTCATCATCTCCAGATCGAACTGGGTACGCTGGCTCAGGCGCTGCTCTTCCAGCAGCTTGTTGTTCGCCAGCAGCACCTTGCGGCGGTCTGCCAGCTCAATTTTAATCTCTTCCATCGCCTGTACGATACGCTCGCGTGGCGTCACGTAGTGCGTTTTTGGGTAGATGGTGAAGCGCTGGATCACCGACTCCACATGACCGGTCAGCGGATCGAACAGCGACAGGCGTTCAACCTCTTCATCGAACAGCTCCACGCGCAGCGCCATGTCGTCCGATTCCGCCGGGAAGATATCAATCACCTCACCACGTACGCGGAAGGTCCCGCGCTGGAACGCCTGATCGTTACGGGTGTACTGCAGCTCCGCCAGACGGCGCAAAATCGCCCGCTGATCAATGATCATCCCCTGCGTCAGGTGCAGCATCATCTTGAGATAGAGATCCGGATCGCCCAGGCCGTAAATCGCCGACACCGAGGCCACCACCACCACATCACGACGCTCCAGCAGCGCCTTGGTCGCCGACAAACGCATCTGCTCGATATGTTCGTTCACCGAGGCATCTTTCTCGATAAACGTGTCGGAGCTGGGAACGTAGGCTTCCGGCTGGTAGTAGTCGTAGTAGGAGACGAAATACTCCACCGCATTTTCCGGGAAGAACTCTTTCATCTCACCATACAGCTGCGCCGCCAGCGTTTTGTTCGGCGCGAGAACCATCGTAGGACGCTGGAGATCGGCAATGACGTTGGCAATAGTGAAGGTTTTACCCGAACCGGTTACCCCCAGCAGGGTCTGGTGCGCCAGCCCGTCTTCCAGCCCCTCTTCCAGGCGACGAATGGCCTCGGGCTGATCCCCGGAAGGACGGAAAGCAGAATTCAATTTGAACGGTTTACTCATGGGCGACGACCTGATGACAGAATAAGCGGCAGGTGAGTAATTTTACTCGTTGTGGCCAGGATTGCCAGTAAAAAACACTGGATGGAAAACCAGTAGCGTGTCAGGATATTTAGCGTAGCGCAGAGAGGATTAGTGCGTTCGCGAGCTAAATTTCAACTGTGACAATATAAAACACCAGCCTCAGGGGGTTATCCCCAGAACTATTACTTTTTTAACATTTGTCAAGGGCGGTTATGAAAGTTTTATGGCAACAGGTGTCGCTGGCGCTGAGGGAATTGCTTTTATCTAATTCGTTAAAAAATATAGACTATTTCCTAAAGCCGCGTTTCGCATCAATTTGGGCGTAACCCGCGTGTTCTCTCGCTTATCGCGTGTTTTCTAACTCTAATGCACAAGGTTATCCACAGGAATAGTGGATAACTGCCTCCAGCCCGTACAGCATGCACTCCAGCAAATTCCCGGTTTTTCCCACGAAGCGGCAGTAAAAAATTTTTATCACTCTTTTTTGCCTGGAAAACGTTCATTTTTTCATAAGTAACCGGCGAGATCTTAATCACAATTCCGTCATTTTCCCTGCACCACGATTCGACACGCACGGCACCGGGAGCGTGCAATTCGAACAAACGTTAAGCTTTTAGCAGTGGGTTATTCCTAAAAATGGCTCTTTTTTAATCATTATTTTGTTTCTGGCAGGCGTTTTGCAGATATCAGCCTGAGCATTACCCCACACATTTTTAAGGAGAGAAAGATGTTGAGTCTGCGTGCTGTAAATCAGTTTTACGGAAGCCAACATACGCTATGGAACGTGAATATCGATTTCCCGCAAGGCATCTGTACGGGCATTGTTGGCCTGCCTGGCATGGGTAAATCCACGCTCATGAACTGCATTACCGGAAAGGTGCCCGTTGAGAGCGGCACCATCATATGGCATGAGGCTGGCGCGCCGCCGCGTAATTTGCTCAGCCCTGCGTCAGCATTCACGGCGCCGCCAACGATAGGCTACGTCCCGCAGGATCGGCGGATATTTTCCCAGCTGACCGTCGATGAAAATCTGCATATCGCTATGCGGGCGACGGGGAAATCCGACCCGACATCAAAAAATGACGTGTACGCCCTGTTTCCGGAACTCTATCCGCTGCGACAAATGCGTGCCTCTGCGCTGTCCCCCGACGACCAGTATCAGCTGGCCCTCGCCAGTGCGCTGGTTAATCGCCCGCGCGTGTTGATTCTGGATGAGCCCATGTATGGCGCAGGGCAAGGCTTCGCCCGCAGGCTGGGTCAACTGCTGGTACGGTTGAATCGGGAGCTGGGAATGACGGTGCTGTTAGCGGAGCAACAGCTGTCGTTCATCCGCCGGGTCGCGGATCGCTTCTGCATGCTTTATCGCGGGCGTAACGTGGCACAGGGCCACGTTAACGAGCTGGATGACGACCTTATTGCGCACTGGATGGCGCGGGACATAAGGCGCTGAGGTCAAGATAGCGTCCGGTTTCCGCCTGCTCTGCGCCGTCGGCAAGCCACGGGATCTCGCCGAGAAACGGCGCAGGCAGCACCCGCTTCAGCGTCGCCAGATACTCAGCATGACGTTTACCCGGCGCAACCACGTCATTGGCAATCCACCCTGCCAGACGCAACCCGGCCTGCTGCACGGCATGAGCGGTCAGCATGGCGTGATTGATACAGCCAAGCTTCACGCCGACCACCAGAATGCCCGGAAGCTGTTCGGCCTGCACCCAGTCAGCAAATGTCTGCTCGTCGGACAGCGGGGTAAACCAGCCGCCAGCCCCCTCCACCAGCACCCAGTCGGCCTGCGTTTCCAGGTCGCGTAATCCGGAAGAGAGCACCGAAAAATCAATCGGACGATCTTCATCGGCGCTAACGATGTGCGGCGAGGTGGGTTCAGCAAAGGTATAGGGGTTCACCGCAGAATAGGCAAGCGCAAGGCTGCTGTTACGCTGTAGCGCCAGCGCATCAGTATTGCGTAAGCCTTCCGGCGTCATCTCGCTGCCGGAGGCTACGGGCTTATACCCGGCCGTTGTTTTCCCCAGCAGACGCGCCGCCTGCAACAGCGCAGCGCTGGCAACCGTTTTACCGACCTCAGTGTCCGTACCGGTAACAAAATAACGTTCAGTCACGTTCAATAATCCCATGAAAAAGATGATAAGAGAGCGGGAACCGGCCCCGATCCTGCGGCCAGGCCAGCCCGAGACGCTGGAGTTGTCCGCGGGTAAGGGGTTTCTTCTCCCGACCGGCGTGCAGGTGCGTCGCGCCTATGCCCTTAAGAGAGCGCATGGCGCTTAACGCATCGCTAAATTCGAGGGTGACGGTCTGGACCTCACTGCGATAGCGCCAGCCTGCCAGCGCCTGAGTGACCTGTTCGTGCGAGAGAAACCGGTTGGCGTGCGGCTGCGCATCCACCGCCCTCCACGCCTGATTCAGCTCCGGCAACGAACTTTCCAGCAGGGTGGTAAAGGCCACCGCTCCGCCGGGCCGTGCCACGCGGTAAAGCTCGCGTAGCGCCTGCGACAGGCTGGTGCACCACTGCACCGCCAGATGGCTCCAGACGAGGTCAAACAGGGCATCCTCCAACGGGATGGCCTCGATATCGGCCACCAGATAACGGTCTGCTGACTGCTGCTGGCGGGCTTCATCCAGCATCTGCGCGGATAAATCCAGCGCCGTGACCCGGCTGCCCGTTGCGCGCCAGTAGCGGCTATTGCCGCCTGGCCCGCAGCCCGCGTCCAGCACCTGCATAAAATGCCCCTCACCGAGCGCGGCCAGCAGCCCGCGCGCGCTCAGGCGTTGCAGCTCATCGTGCTGTGAATAGCTTTGCGCTGCCCGGCCAAACGCGGCGGCAACGGCCTGTTTATTGACGGGAGACATACAGTGCCTCCAGAAGCGTATCGATATCCTGCGGCTCGTGCGCTGCCGTAAGCGTCAGACGCAAGCGCGCGGTGCCTGGCGGCACGGTGGGTGGGCGGATCGCCGTGATCCACTGCCCGCGTTCTCGTAGCGCCTGTGCCAGCATCAGCGCCCGATGGTTTTCACCCACAATCACGGGCTGAATGGCGCTGCGGGAGCCGGTAAGCCGGTAAGGCAGTTCGCTTACCCCCCGGCGAAAACGCTGAATATGGTCGGCCAGGCGAGCCCGGCGTTCAGCGCCGTCTTCGCCGCGGATCACCGCAAGCGACGCAGAGAGTGCCACGGCCTGCGCCGGGGGCATGCTGGTGCTGTAGATCAGGTGCCGGGCGAACTGTACCAGGTAGTCGGCCACCGGCTCGCTGCACAACACCGCGGCACCGCTGACGCCGAAGCCTTTGCCGAAGGTGACCACCAGCAGTTCCGGCCTGACGCCCTGCTGATAAGCGCTTCCGCGCCCCTCCTCGCCGATGACGCCAATGCCGTGGGCATCGTCGACCAGCAGCCAGGCGTTCTGTTGTTTTGCGGCGTCGTGCAACGCGGCCAGGGGCGCGCTGTCGCCGTCCATGCTAAATACCCCTTCCGTGACCGCCAGCTGAAGCCCTGAACAGGGTTTACCCAGCAGGACGTTCAGCTGAGAGGCATCGTTATGGGCAAAACGCCGCAGCTGTGCCGGGCTGAGACTGGCGGCTTCAAGCAGGGAGGCGTGGCTCAGGCGGTCCGCGATGATGCGGTCGTCTTTGCCCATCAGGGCGGCAATCACCGCCTGATTCGCGGCAAAACCGGAGATAAACAGTAGCGCCCGCGGGTAGCCCAGCCAGTCGGCCAACGCTTCCTCCAGCGCCTGATGGGCCGTGGTGTAGCCGCTGACGTGCCCGGAGCCACCGCTGCCCACGCCGTAACGATCCGCGCCCTGCTGCCAGGCACGAACGATCTGCGGGTGCTGGCTCAGGCCCAGATAATCGTTGCTGGAGAAATTACAGAACCGCTCTCCTTCCCGGGTGAGAAAACGGCCTGCACCGTTTTCCACTACCCTGCGTACCCGAAATGCATCCGCCGCCCGCCGCTCGTCGAGCGCGGTCCTGATACGTGCCTGCCAGGTCATACGGCTGCCGCGTTGTAGAACTGGTCAGTGTCGGCGTTGAAAATCTGCTGCTCCAGCTGCTGCTGTTGCTCGTTATCCCCCGCCTGTACCCCGGTCTGGTGTGGGTTCAGCCCCAGCTTGCGGAACAGCTGAACGTCTTTGTCCTCTTCCGGGTTTGGTGTGGTCAGCAGTTTGCAACCGTAGAAGATGGAGTTGGCCCCGGCCATAAAGCACATCGCCTGGGTCTGCTCGCTCATCTGCTCGCGACCGGCAGAGAGGCGAACGTAAGAGGTTGGCATCATGATGCGCGCCACCGCGATGGTGCGGATGAAATCGAAGGCATCCACGTCCTCATTATCCGCCAGCGGCGTACCTTTTACCTTCACCAGCATGTTGATGGGCACACTTTCCGGCGGGGTCGGCAGGTTCGCCAGCTGTAATAGCAGGCCGGCACGATCTTTTACCGTTTCGCCCAGTCCCACGATCCCGCCGGAACAGACCTTGATCCCCGCATCACGCACTTTATCCAGCGTGTCCAGACGCTCCTGATAGGTGCGCGTGGTGATGATGTTGCCGTAGAATTCCGGCGAGGTATCGAGGTTGTGATTGTAGTAATCCAGCCCTGCCGCCGAGAGGCGCTGCGCCTGCTCCTCGTTCAGCGTACCCAGTGTCATGCAGGCTTCAAGCCCCATCTCCTTCACCCCCTTCACCATCTGCTCCAGATAGGGCATGTCGCGCTCATGGGGGTTTTTCCACGCCGCGCCCATGCAGAAGCGGGTTGAGCCAGCGTTTTTGGCCTTGCGCGCTGAGTCGAGCACCTGCTCGACTTCCATCAGGCGCTCGGATTCGAGACCGGTTTTATAGCGCGCGCTTTGCGGGCAATATTTGCAGTCTTCCGGGCAAGCCCCGGTTTTAATCGACAGCAGCGTGCTGACCTGAACATGACGCGGATCGAAGTGCTGGCGGTGCACCTGTTGCGCCTCAAACATCAGCTCCAGGAAAGGTTTGTTGAATAATTCAGTGACTTGCGACATCGTCCAGCGTGCGTGGTGAGCCATCGGGCTTCTCCAAAGGGTTTTGTTAATTGTCGGTTCGGTTTATACTTGTAAACCTAAAACTTTTCAAAATGGTTTACAAGTCGATTATGACCCAGGACGATCTCGCCTTCGACAAGCAGCATATCTGGCACCCTTACACCTCCACGACCCGCCCCCTTCCCGTCTATCCGGTAGCCTCGGCCCACGGCTGCGAGCTGCATCTCGCCAGCGGCGAGCGGCTTGTTGACGGGATGTCCTCCTGGTGGGCGGCGATCCATGGCTACAACCACCCGCGTCTGAACGCGGCGATGAAAGCGCAGATTGACCAGATGTCACACGTGATGTTTGGCGGGATCACGCATCAGCCCGCGGTGGATTTATGCCGTCGCCTGGTAGCGATGACGCCTGAATCGCTGGAGTGTGTTTTCCTGGCTGATTCCGGCTCGGTGGCCGTGGAAGTGGCGATGAAAATGGCGTTGCAGTACTGGCATGCGAAGGGCGAAACGCGCCAGCGGTTCCTCACCTTCCGCAACGGCTATCACGGCGACACCTTCGGGGCGATGTCGGTGTGCGATCCGGACAACTCCATGCACAGCCTGTGGAAAGGCTACCTGCCGGAAAACCTGTTTGCGCCAGCCCCGCAGAGCCGCTTCGACGGCGAATGGGACGAGATGGACATGGTGGGCTTCGCGCGGTTGATGGCGGCCCATCGCCACGAGATTGCCGCCGTTATTCTCGAACCGATTGTGCAGGGCGCGGGCGGAATGCGGATGTATCACCCCGAGTGGCTGAAGCGCATTCGGAAGATGTGCGACCGCGAAGGAATTTTGCTGATTGCCGATGAGATCGCCACCGGCTTTGGCCGTACCGGGAAGCTGTTTGCCTGCGAGCATGCGGGGATCGCGCCGGATATTCTGTGCCTGGGGAAAGCGCTCACCGGCGGCACCATGACGCTCTCCGCCACGCTCACTACCCGCCAGGTTGCCGACACCATCAGCGACGGCGACGCGGGCTGCTTTATGCACGGCCCGACGTTTATGGGCAACCCGCTGGCCTGCGCCGTGGCAAGCGAAAGCCTCGCCATTCTGGAGAGCGGCGAGTGGCAGACGCAGGTGGCGGCGATTGAGGCGCAGCTGAAGCAGCAGCTAAGCGCAGCGGTGGAGGCGGAATACGTCGCGGACGTCCGCGTGCTGGGCGCCATCGGGGTGATCGAGACAACGCATCCGGTGAACATGGCCGCGTTGCAGCGCTTCTTCGTTGACCAGGGCGTTTGGGTGCGACCTTTCGGTAAGCTGATTTACCTCATGCCGCCGTACAGCATTTCTCCGGATCAGCTCCACAAGCTGACCGGGGCAGTGGTTAAAGCCGTTAACATATCAGCGCATTTCACGATTTAACCCCATGCGTTACACTTTCTGAATGAGTGAGTAACGAGGGAAATAGGATGAAAATCATCAGTAAAGATTTGCGCGACGGCGAAAAGCTGCCGGAACGTCACGTGTTTAACGGGATGGGTTATCAGGGAGATAATATCTCTCCCCATCTGGCGTGGGACGATGTACCAGCGGGAACCAAAAGTTTTGTCGTGACCTGCTACGATCCGGATGCGCCAACCGGCTCGGGCTGGTGGCACTGGATCGTGGCAAACCTGCCCGCCGACACCCGCGTGCTGCCGCAGGGTTCCGGTTCCGATCTGGTTGCCCTGCCCGACGGTGCGATTCAGACCCGCACGGACTTTGGCAAAGCGGGCTACGGCGGCGCGGCGCCGCCAAAAGGGGAAACGCACCGCTATATCTTCACGGTGCACGCGCTGGATGTGGACAAGATTGAGGTTGACGAAGGGGCGAGCGGGGCAATGGTAGGCTTTAACGTCCATTTCCATTCGCTGGGCAGCGCGTCGATTACGGCGATGTATTCATAAAAAAAGCCGGGTGGCGGCTACGCCTTACCCGGACTACATTTCGTATTCGTAGGCCCGGTAAGCGCAGCGCCACCGGGCAAAAAAATCACAGCACGGAAGGTAGCAGTCCTGCAAGGGTTTCTTCTTCCAGAAGCTGTATCGCCTTATCAATATCCGGCGCAAAGAAGCGGTCCTCATCGTAGTGCGTAACGTGCTCGCGCAGCGTATGACGCGCCTGCTCCAGCAGCGGGCTGGATTTTAGCCCTTCGCGCAAATCAATACCCTGACACGCCGCCAGCCATTCCACCGCCAGCACGCCGCGGGTGTTGGAGGCCATCTCCCACAGTCGACGCCCGGCAGCCGGGGCCATCGAAACGTGATCTTCCTGATTTGCTGACGTTGGCAGGCTGTCCACGCTGTGCGGATGCGACAGGGCTTTGTTTTCGCTTGCCAGTGCTGCGGCGGTGACCTGGGCGATCATAAAGCCCGAGTTCACCCCACCGTTGCGCACCAGGAATGGCGGCAGCTGGGACATGTGTTTATCCATCATTAGTGCGATTCGACGCTCGGACAACGCTCCGATTTCGGCAATCGCCAGCGCGATATTATCTGCGGCCATCGCCACCGGCTCGGCGTGGAAGTTGCCGCCGGAGACCACCTCGTTTTCCTGAGCAAACACCAGTGGGTTGTCGGACACCGCATTGGCCTCCACCAGCAGCACTTCTGCCGCCTGGCGAAGCTGTGTCAGGCATGCGCCCATCACCTGCGGCTGGCAGCGCAGAGAATACGGATCCTGCACCTTCTCGCAGTTGTGATGCGAATCGGCAATGTCGCTGGTATCGGTAAGTACGTGGCGGTACATGGCTGCGGCATCAATCTGACCACGCTGGCCGCGCACCTCGTGGATGCGGGCATCGAACGGACGACGCGAGCCGAGCACCGCTTCAGTGGTCAGCGCACCACACACCACCGCGGAGGCGAACAGATCTTCCGCTTCAAACAGGCCGCGCAGCGCAAAGGCCGTCGACGCCTGCGTACCGTTGAGCAGCGCCAGCCCTTCTTTTGCCGCGAGGGTGATCGGCGCTAAGCCGGCTTTTTTCAGCGCCTCTTTCGCAGGCAGCCACTCCCCTTGCCAGCGCGCCTTGCCTTCACCCAGCAGGAGCAGCGACATATGCGCCAGCGGTGCCAGATCGCCGGAAGCTCCGACGGAGCCCTTCGCCGGGATCCACGGATAAACTTCAGCATTCACCAGCGCCATCAGCGCCTGGATCACGCTCAGACGAATGCCGGAAAACCCACGCGCCAGGCTGTTGATTTTCAACACCATCATCAGGCGGACGATCTCATCGTCCAGCGGCTGGCCAACCCCCGCCGCGTGCGACAACACCAGCGAACGTTGTAAATTCTCCAGATCGTGCGTGGCAATGCGGGTCTGCGCCAGCAGGCCAAACCCGGTATTGATGCCGTAGGCGGTGCGCCCCTCCGCTACAATCGCCTCCACGCAGGCCACGCTGTCATTAATGGCACGGTGGGCGCTTTCATCAAGGGCGAGTGTCACCGGCTGACGCCAGACGTGACGCAGCTGTTTGAGCGACAAAGAGCCGGGAGTAAGTGTTAACGCGTTCATGCAGGCTTTCCTTGTGTGGCGGGGATCATCGGCAGGTTCAGGCCCTGCTCTTTGGCACAATCAATGGCAATCTCGTAACCCGCATCCGCGTGGCGCATCACGCCGGTTGCCGGGTCGTTATGCAGCACGCGAGCAATACGTGCCGCCGCTTCGTCGGTACCGTCACAGACGATGACCATCCCGGAGTGCTGGGAGAAGCCCATCCCGACGCCGCCGCCGTGGTGCAGCGACACCCAGGTTGCGCCACTGGCGGTGTTCAGCAGGGCATTCAGCAGCGGCCAGTCGGAGACCGCACCCGAGCCGTCGCGCATGGCTTCGGTTTCACGGTTCGGACTGGCGACAGAGCCGGAGTCCAGGTGGTCGCGGCCAATGACGATCGGCGCGGAGACTTCGCCGCTGCGCACCATTTCGTTAAAGGCGAGGCCGAGTTTTTGCCGCCACTCCAGCCCGACCCAGCAGATACGCGCCGGCAGGCCCTGGAAGTTAATGCGCTCGCGCGCCATATCCAGCCAGCGATGCAGGTGTTCGTCGTCGGCGACAATCTCTTTTACTCTGGCGTCGGTTTTGTAGATATCCTCCGGGTCGCCGGAGAGGGCAACCCAGCGGAACGGCCCGATGCCGCGGCAGAACAGCGGACGAATATAGGCGGGCACGAAGCCGGGGAAATCAAAGGCGTTATTCACCCCCATCTCTTTCGCCATCTGGCGGATGTTATTCCCGTAATCAAAGGTCGGAATACCCATCTTACTGAAGGCCAGCATCGCGGAGACGTGTTCCGCCATGGCGCGTTTAGCCGCCAGTACCGTGCCCTCAGGATCGGTTTCCGCTTTTTGCTGGTAATCTTCCCACGTCCAGCCTTTTGGCAGATAGCCGTGGAGCGGATCGTGAGCGCTGGTCTGATCGGTGACCAGATCCGGACGCACGCCGCGCGCCACCAGTTCCGGTAGAATATCCGCCGCGTTGCCGCACAGGGCAACCGACACGGCTTTGCCTTCAGCGGTGTACTTTTTGATGCGCGCCAGCGCGTCATCGAGGTTGTCGGCCTGTTCATCAACATAGCGGGTACGCAGACGGAAATCGATGCGGCTCTGCTGGCACTCAATGTTCAGGGAGCACGCGCCCGCCAGCGTCGCGGCCAGCGGCTGCGCGCCGCCCATGCCGCCCAGTCCGGCGGTGAGCACCCAGCGGCCTTTCAGTGAGCCGTTATAGTGCTGTCGGCCCGCTTCCACGAAGGTTTCATAGGTGCCCTGCACAATCCCCTGGCTGCCGATATAGATCCAGCTGCCCGCGGTCATCTGGCCATACATGGCCAGCCCTTTTGCGTCCAGCTCGTTGAAGTGTTCCCACGTCGCCCAGTGCGGCACCAGGTTGGAGTTGGCAATCAGCACACGGGGCGCATTTTTATGGGTTTTGAATACGCCAACCGGTTTGCCGGATTGCACCAGCAGCGTTTCGTCGTTTTCGAGATTCGTCAAAGACTCAACAATCGCGTCATAGCACGCCCAGTTGCGCGCGGCGCGGCCAATGCCGCCGTAGACCACCAGCTCATGGGGATTCTCTGCTACCTCAGGATCAAGGTTGTTCATCAACATGCGCAGCGGTGCTTCGGTGAGCCAGCTTTTTGCGGTGAGCGTGGTGCCGCGCGCGGCGCGGACATCCTGCTTGCGGTATTTATCTGACGACATTGTGTGTTCCTCATAAGGGACAGGTGATGCATTTAGATATACTTGTATAGACAAGCACACACAAGGTCGGATTTAACAAAAAAGATACAATTTTGCTATATTGCGTTAGCGATCACGCTTATAAAACTTATGACATAAAGTGGCCCTGCAACCGGTAACGATTCCCCGGGAACAGCAGCTTCGCATGCGACACAATTTGCGAGGACGACCAGGTACGACGGCGGATCAGCAGGCAGGGATCGTGCTCTTTAATACGCAACAACTCGCACTCCTGAGGCGTGGCGCGCACGGCCTCCACGATATGCTCCCCTTCCGTCAGCGGGGCGACGAGCGAGAGATACGCATGCGGTGTGGTTTGGGTGTAATCCTGGTTCAGGTAGTCCGGGATCCGCTCCGCGTTGACGCAGCGATCTTCAATCTGGACCGGAATATCGTTCTCATAATGCACCATCACCGAATGGAAGATCCGGGTGCCCTCTTTAACGTTCAGCTCGATGGCCTGTTCGGCGCTGGCCTGCGTCTCTTCAAGCACCAGCACTTCGCAGTGGTGCTGATGGTTGCGGGCGGCAATTTCATCGGCAATGCTGCGGATTTCAAACAGCGCCGACTGTCCTTTTGGCTCGGCGACAAAGGTTCCGACACCCTGCAAACGCACCAGCAACCCTTCATCGGTCAGTTCCCGCAGCGCCCGGTTAATGGTCATTCGACTAAAGCCAAACTGCGCGACCAGTTCAGCTTCGGAGGGAATACGGTCGTGCGGACGCCAGACGCCGGCAGCAATTTTTTCGCAGATCGCCTTTTTCACCTTCTCATAAAAAGGTGCGGGTGGGCTGGAGGGTTGCTGCGGTGAGCGTGAAAACATGCTGACTCCTGTAATGTGGTTATGCCCACCAGTGAGCAATTTGCCAGGCCAGTCGGGCGGCAAGCTTCGCCCCCTGACCGTCCCGGTCGTAGTGCGGATTATATTCCACCAGATCCGCCGCCTGTAGTTTACCGCTTCGGCAGATACGCTCAATCACCGGGAACAGATCCAGCGCCGGGATCCCCAACGCCGCAGGGGCGGATACGGCGGGCATTTCTGCGGCGGGCAGCACATCGAGGTCAATGGTGAGATAAACCCGGTCTGCCTGCGCAAGCACGCTATCCAGCGCGGATAGCGCATCCCGGCGAAAATCGAGATCTTCAACCAGCATCACGTTCAACCGTTCAGCTTCCTCCCACAGCGCCTGGGTATTCGCCGCACGGCTTACCCCCAGGCAGGCATAGTGAAACGCCCGCGACTGCGACGCGCAGTAGTGCGCCAGCTTGCGGAACGGCGTGCCGGACGTAGCCCGTTCAGCCTTACGTAAATCGAGGTGCGCATCCAGGTTGATCACCGCAATGCGATCGTTCGGAAAGGCATCCAGCACGCCGCGCCCGTGCGCCCAGGCGGTTTCATGTCCACCGCCGAAAACCAGAGTACGCATCCCGGATTGCTGGCACGCGGTAATGGCCTCGCTCAGCGCCTGCTGTGCCGCCTCCAGCGCATTGCCTTCAACAAAAATGGAGCCCATATCCACGAGGCGCGCATGCCCCTGATGGCTCGCCATATTCGCCAGCGCGCCGCGCAGCACATCGGGAGCCTGTGCAGCACCGGGCCTGCCCTGGTTACGCTTAACCCCTTCATCACATTCAAAGCCCAGCAGGGCGATGCCTGACGGCACGGGTGCAAAGTGTTCGCGCTGCTGTATGGTCTGGAAGAGACGTTTCGCGGTGCTGGATTCGGCGCTGTCGTCACGACCCTGCCAGACCTGCCGGGAAACGGGATGCCACAATTTCATGCTACCTGCCCCCGAAACACGCGTTGATATAAAGGATTCCGCCCCGGCTCGTAAACCATCTCAACCGGATGATTCGCCTCCCAGACGACGAAATCAGCCACATAACCGGGCTTTAATTGCCCGTGCGTCGCGCCACGACCTAGCGCCTGCGCCGCATGCCGCGTCACGCCAGCCCAGGCCTCTTCCGGCGTGAGGCCAAACTGGACGCAGGCCATGTTCATTGCCAGATGCAGGCTGGCAAACGGGCTGGTGCCCGGGTTGTAGTCGGTAGCCACCGCCATCGGCACGCCCTGCTCTCTGAGCTGCGCCACCGGTGGACGCTGGCGCTCCTGAAGAAAATAGAACGCGCCGGGGAGCAATACCGCCACCGTGCCGCTTTGCGCCATCGCCTGAATACCTGCATCATCGAGATACTCAATATGATCGGCCGACAGCCCCTTATACTGGCTGACCAGCGCCGCGCCGCCCAGATTCGACAGTTGCTCTACATGCCCTTTAACCGGTATCCCGAGCGCGGCGGCGGCCTGGAACAGGCGCTCGGTTTGCGCCGGGGTAAAGCCGACGTTTTCACAAAATACGTCCACCGCTTCAAATAACTCTTTTTGCCACAGCGTGGGCATGATCTGCTCACAGACCAGCGTGAGATAGGCATCCGGATCCTGTCGGTACTCGGCAGGAACGGCGTGCGCGGCCAGCAGCGTCGGGCTGATATCGACCAGATTGTTCAGGCTGAGCTGGCGGGCAACCAGCAGCATTTTCTCTTCGGCCTGGGCATTCAGCCCGTATCCCGATTTAATTTCAATGGTCGTTACGCCTTCATTCATCAGCCGCTGGAGCCGCTGCTGTGCCACCGTCAGGAGCATTTCCGGCGAACTGTTGCGGGTCGCCGTGACCGTGGCGTTAATACCGCCGCCCTGCGCGCTAATGGTCTGATACGACACGCCGTTAAGCCGTTGCTCCCATTCCGCTGCGCGATCGCCGCCGAACACCAGATGGGTGTGGCAATCGATCAGGCCGGGAGTAACCAGACGCCCGTCGAGATCGACACACTGACGATGCCCGGAGGGGATCTCGGCTTCAGGAATAACGGCCGCAATCGTCTGGCCGCGCACGACGAGGGCATGTTGTTCTTTCAGGCCGTAGGGTTCCGGCTCACCTGTCGCCAGGGTCGCCAGTCGCGCATTTCGCCATATCACATCATCGGGATGAAGCTGCTGCATGTGCCTTCCGCTTGTCATGGGTTGTATAGACATTTATTTTCATCTGTCACCTGCTGTCAACCGCCTTGCAGCAAAATGTTATTTATTTGTGATGACTTTCCCGTCGCCTGCGGGCAAAAATGCAACTTTTCCCGTTTTTATCTTCCCGTTTCGCTCAACTTAGTATAAAAAAGCAGGCTATTTCGTCTATTCAGATAAGACTTGCATACCCAGGAGCATTACCTTGAATATTTCCAGGATTTCCCGTCTGGCGTTGGCACTCGCCTTTGGCGTGACTTTATCCGCTTGCAGTTCAACACCACCGGATCAGCAACCTTCTGAGCAGGTTGCTCCGGGCACCGCTTCCCGTCCGATCCTGTCAGCGGCTGAAGCGAAGAACTTCACCCGTGCGCACTATTTCTCGGCGATGGATCCCAATGCAGCCCCGTGGACGCCTTCTTCTATTAACCTGCCGAAACAGCCAGACTTCGTTGTCGGCCCGGCCGGGGCGCAGGGGGTTACGCACACCTCAATTCAGGCAGCTGTTGATGCCGCAATCACCAAACACAGCGCATCTCGTCAGTACATTGCCATCCTGCCGGGTGAATACGAAGGAACCGTTTATGTTCCGGCTGCACCGGGAAGCATTACGCTTTACGGACTTGGCGAAAAAGCGGTCGACGTGAAAATTGGCCTGGCGATTGATTCAGAGATCGACAGCACCACCTGGCGCCATCTGGTGAACCCGGCCGGTAAATACATGCCAGGTAAACCGGCGTGGTATATGTTTGATAACTGCCAGCGCAAACGTGCCGCCACCATTGGCGTGATGTGCTCGGCGGTATTCTGGTCACAGAACAATGGCCTGCAATTGCAGAATCTGACCATTCAGAACACCCTGGGCGACAGCGTTGACGCAGGTAATCACCAGGCCGTGGCGCTGCGTAGCGATGGCGACAAGGTACAGATTAACAACGTCAATATCCTGGGCCGCCAGAATACCTTCTTCGTGACCAACAGCGGCGTGCAGAATACCCTTCAGAACAATCGTCTGACGCGTACTCTGGTCACCAACAGCTACATTGAAGGCGACGTGGATATGGTCTCCGGTCGCGGCGCGGTGGTGTTTGATAACACCGACTTCCGCGTGGTGAATTCACGTACGCAGCAGGAAGGTTACGTCTTTGCCCCGGCCACGCAGTCCAATCTGTTCTATGGCTTCCTGGCCGTGAATAGCCGCTTTACTGCTGCTGGCGATGGCGTGGCGCAGCTTGGCCGCTCTCTGGACGTGGACTCCGCCACTAACGGCCAGGTCGTGATCCGCGACAGCGTGATTAACGAAGGCTTTAACATGGCGAAACCGTGGGCGGATGCGGCGATCTCGAAACGTCCTTTCTCCGGCAACACCGGCACGGTGGATGATAAAGACAACGTGCAGCGTAACCTGAACGACGCTAACTTCAACCGCATGTGGGAATACAACAACCGCGGTCTGGGTAGCAAAGTGGTTGCTGAACCGAAGCAGTAAAATGCCTGCTGCCGGGTGGCGGCTACGCCTTACCCGGCCTACCTCATGCATTAACCACGCATAAAAAAACCTCGCATGTGCGAGGTTTTTTTTCGTCTACGGATCAGTGAGCGTTAATTACAACCCACATCGGCCCTTGTCCGACCGCATAGCGTCCTTTCTCTTCCAGTAGACCCTGCACGCCTTTGATTTCATAGAGCGCGATGTGGTGGGATTTCTGCCCCGCCGCAATCAGGTATTTGCCGCTGTGGTCGACATTAAAGCCGCGCGGCTGGGTTTCTGTCGGCTGGAAGCCCTCAACTGCCAGAACGCTGCCGTCTTCTGAGACGCTGAAGACGGTGATCAGACTGGAGGTACGGTCACAGGCATACAGGTGGCGGCCATCCGGCGTGATGTGAATGTCTGCCGCCCAGCGTGTGTCGGAGAAATCAGCTGGCATCATGTCCAGCGTCTGTACGCACTCGATCTGCCCGTTAGGATCGTTCAGCTCCCAGACATCTACCGAGCTGTTCAGCTCGTTAACGACATAGGCATACTGCTGATTCGGGTGGAAGACCATATGGCGCGGGCCTGCGCCTTCCACGGTGGTGACTTCCGCCGGGCTCTGCGCGACCAGATGACCGTCATCGCTCAGGGTAAACAGGCAGATGCGATCCTGCTTCAGCGCTGGCACCCACAGCGTGCGGTTATCCGGCGAAATGTTGGCGGAGTGGCAACCCTCAAGCCCTTCTACCACGTCGACGGTTTCAACGGGAATACCGTCTTCCAGGCGGGTGACGCTCACGCAGCCTGCATTGTAGGAGCCGCTGAAGATAAAGTTGCCTTTATGGTCGGTAGAAATATGGGTCGGGCTGCCCGGCAGCGGCGCTTCTGCGGTATAGGTCAGCGCGCCGTCATCCGGGGAGATGCGGTATGCGAGTACGCGGAATTCCGGGCGTACCCCGACATAAAGAAAACGTTTATCCGGGCTGACGACCATCGGCTGCACCTGGCCTGGCACATCAACAACCTGAACCAGCGTAAGCGAACCTTCTGTATTCAAACGCCAGACATGGATCTGCTGACTTTCAGGACTGGCGGTATAAACGGTTTGTTTCATGAATACTCCTGATTATTTTTAACGGTGAATGCTGAATTGTAGTCCGGGATTTTGCAGGGTTCCGCTCTCGGTGTACCATCCCGACAGACCTTAAATTCAACATTAACCCGGAAGAAAAAATGACCTCGCGAGTGATTGCCCTGGATTTAGACGGAACACTGCTTACCCCTCAGAAAACCCTGCTCCCCTCTTCTCTTGAGGCCCTCAAACGAGCCCGGGAAGCGGGGTATCAACTTCTCATCGTAACGGGTCGACATCACGTAGCCATTCATCCTTTTTATCAGGCACTGGGCTTAGATACACCTGCAATTTGTTGTAATGGCACTTATTTGTATGATTATCAGGCAAAAAAGGTTTTAACCTCTGATCCGCTTCCCGTTCCGCAGGCGCTGCAATTGATTGATTTACTGGATGAGCACGCGATTCACGGCCTGATGTATGTGGATAACGCCATGCTGTATGAACGCCCTACCGGCCATGTGATCCGCACCAGCAACTGGGCCCTGTCTTTGCCGGAAGCGCAGCGTCCGGTGTTCACTCAGGTTTCCTCCCTGCGCCAGGCGGCGGAAGACGTCCAGGCAATCTGGAAATTTGCCCTGACCGATGAAGACACCGCCAAACTGAATACTTTCGCAAAACATGTCGAGCATACGCTGGGTCTGGAATGTGAATGGTCCTGGCACGATCAGGTGGATATCGCCCGCAAAGGCAACAGCAAAGGAAAGCGTCTGACCCAGTTCGTTGAGTCACAGGGCTGGTCAATGCAGGACGTGATTGCCTTCGGCGATAACTATAACGACATCAGCATGCTGGAAGCGGCCGGAACGGGCGTGGCGATGGGCAACGCCGATGATGCGGTGAAAGCGCGTGCTAACGTGGTGATTGGCGATAACACCACCGACAGCATCGCGCAGTATATTTATACCCACCTGCTGTAATCAGGCGGTGATAGAGACGCTCTTGATTTGCGCGTAAAGCCACAGGCCAGGCTTGATGCCTAACTCATCCCTGGCCCACGGGCTGATGCGCGCCCACAGCGTTCTGTTGCCCACTTCCAGTTGCACTTCTACCTGGCCGTTATCATCAAAACACTGCGCCACTTTTGCGCGCAAAATATTGCGGATACTGGTTTGCAGCGGCGGTTGCAGCACCAGGGAGACATCCGACGCCTGAATGCGGATCCGTAACGTGGACTGAATCGGCGTATCGATTTTATTCACCCACAAATGCTGGTCACCCAGCGCCAGCGCGGTCATCGCATAATGTGGATGGTGCTCCAGCACGCTCACCTTCAGAATGCTGCTCTGCTGCTCCTTTGGCAGCCACGGATGCATAACGCTGCTGCCCCATACCTCTTCCAGATTGCCGAATGCCTTCACCCTGCCCGCCTCCAGCACCAGCACTTTGTCGGCCAGATGTAAGATCTCATCCAGCGAATGGCTGACGTACAGCATGGGCACGTTGATTTCCCGCGCCAGACGTTGCAGATACGGCAGCAACTCGCGCTTGCGCGGAATATCCAGCGAGGCCAGCGGCTCATCCAGCAGCAACAATTCCGGCGCGGTTAACAGGGCGCGGCCAATTGCCACGCGCTGTTTTTCACCACCCGACAGCGAAGACGGGAGACGATCGAGCAGCGGTTCGATGCCCAGCAGCGCCACCAGCTTATCGAACTGTCCGGCCATGCTTTTTACCATGCCATAGCGCAGATTTCCGCGCACGCTGTAGTGCGGAAACAGGCGCGCATCCTGAAACACATAGCCGATGCGGCGCTTATCCGGTGACAGGCAGACCTTCTTCTCCGCGTCGTTTAAGACGCGGTTATTTAACACAATTCTGCCAGACTGGGGACGCGTCAGGCCGCTAATCGCATTAATCAGCGACGTTTTCCCTGCCCCGGAAACGCCAAAAATGGCGGTGATACCGCTGGCAGGCAGCGTTTCGTTAAGCGTCAGAGTGTGGCTGCCCAGGGTTTGCGTAAAGTTGAGTTCCAGCATCACGGTTTCCCCATCCGTTCACGGCTGAGGCGCGCCAGCCATTCAGACACCAGCAGCGAGACCAGGGCGAGTACAATCGAAATAATACACAGCCGGGCCGCCGCACCTTCGCCACCCGGGGTTTGAATCAGGGTATACATGGCCGACGGGATGGTCCGCGTCTCGCCGGGAATGTTGGACACAAAGGTGATGGTCGCGCCGAACTCACCCAGTGAGCGGGCGAAGGCTAACACCGTACCGACGATAATGCCCGGTAAGGTGAGCGGAAGCGTAATGGTCAGGAATACCCGCCAGCGGCCTGCACCCAACGTGCGGGCGGCCTGCTCTAGCCGGATATCCACCCCTTCCAGCGCCAGGCGGATAGCGCGCACCATTAGCGGGAAGGACATTACTGCCGCGGCCAGAACCGCGCCGCGCCAGCTGAAAGCAAAGGTCAGGCCGAACCAGTCGTACAGCCATTCGCCGATAAAACCGCGTCGCCCCATGGAGATCAGCAGCAGATAGCCGACCACCACAGGCGGTAAGACAAGCGGAAGATGGAGAACACTGTCGAGCAGGGCTTTGCCTGGAAACTTCACGCGAACCAGTAACCAGGCAAAGAACACCCCAAAGGGCAAACTCAGCGCAACCGCCAGGGAAGAGACTTTCAGGCTCAGCAGCACGGCCTGCCATTCAGGTTCGGTCAATATCATTCGTGAGTCGTAAATCCGTAACGTTTAAAGATAGCGGACGCTTCAGGCCCCTTCAGGTAGTCAACGAAGGCCGTCACGGTCGCATTTTTATGTCCATCAACTATCGCAACAGGATATTCTACTTTCTTATGCGAGTCTTCCGGGAAGGTACCGACCACCTTCACACCTTTACTGGCGACGGCGTCGGAGCCGTAAACGATCCCGAGTGGGGCTTCGTTACGCTCCACCAGCGCCAGCGCGCCGCGCACATCTTCTGCGGGAGCCAGCTTCGGTGATAAGGTCTCCCATGCGCCCAGTTTTTGCAGCGCTTCTTTCGCATAAATCCCGGCAGGAACATGCTCCGGATCGCCCACCGCCAGACGGCCACCGTTGAGCAGACGGGTCCAGTCCGTCTGTTTGTTGATGGCGATGTCGCCCTGCTTGCTGTTTGCGGGCGCGACCACCACCAGGCTATTTCCCAGCAGGGTTTCGCGGCTAGCCGTATCAACAGATTTTTTCTCCACCGCGTAGTCCATCCATTTCTGATCGGCAGAGATGAACAGATCAGCCGGAGCCCCCGCTTCGATCTGGCGGGCCAGCGTGGACGAGGAGGCAAACGACGAAACGACCTCGACGTTTTTCTCTTTTTTGTATACCGCAGCAATATCCTGCATCGCGTTAGTCAGCGACGCCGCCGCAAAGACCGTGATTTTTCCTTCATCCGCCAGCGCGTGGCCGGTGAGTGAGAGAGTCAGTGTTGCCCCTGCGAAAAGGCGTACCCATGAACGTGCCATTTGAAGCTCCTGTGCATATCGTTATATACAAACAAATATAACGACATATCGCAGGCGTTCCTAGCGCTAAATCGTACCCATTAATGCGTAAACTCAAGGAACGTTGTAAAAGATATCGGCGGGAGAGGAATAAACTTGAGAGCAAAACGCCCGGGCTGGCCGGGCGTTTTGGAGGAAATCATTGCTGCTTTTTAGGCTGGTCACGACGATGACCAATGTTCGAAAAGACGTTGAACACTTCACCCAGGCCGTAGATGGCACCGAGGATGATAGCCATCACTACTGGCACCATGATTACCGCGAATACCAGACTTTTCAACAACTCTAACATGGTTTTCTCCAGATCTTGTGAACGGCTTATTCTACCCTGAAAAGTAAGAAAAACATCCCCTTTTGTGCGGTGCGCTTTCCGCACCCGGACATTTGGGTCACAATAACCTTTTTGCCGGGACATTGTTATGCAGGCCGAAATTCTCCTCACCCTACGACTTCAGCAGAAGCTTTTCGCCGATCCGCGACGCATCGCCCTGTTAAAACAAATAGAACAAACTGGCTCGATTAGCCAGGGAGCCAAAAACGCCGGCATCAGCTATAAAAGCGCCTGGGATGCGATTAACGACATGAACACCCTGAGCGAACAAACGCTGGTAGAGCGCGCCACCGGCGGAAAAGGCGGCGGCGGCGCCGTGTTGACGCGTTACGGGCAACGCCTGATCCAGCTCTATGACTTACTGGCGCAGATCCAGCAAAAAGCATTTGATGTGCTGAGCGATGACGACAACCTGCCGCTGGACAGCCTGCTGGGCGCCATCTCCCGTTTCTCTTTGCAGACCAGCGCCCGCAACCAATGGTTTGGTACGGTGACGGGGCGCGATCATTCGCAGGTGCAGGAGCATATTGAGATCCTGCTCGCGGACGGCACAACGCGCCTGAAAGCCGCCATCACCGCGCAAAGCGGTCAACGCCTCGGGCTGAACGAAGGTCAGGAGGTGCTGGTATTACTCAAAGCGCCCTGGATCAGCATCACGCTTAACCCTGAGCAGGCCGCCGAGGCCGACAACCAGCTATGCGGGCGTATCAGCCACATCGAGCGCGGCGCAGAACAGTGTGAAGTGCTGATGACCCTGCCGGATGGACAGTCGCTCTGCGCCACCGTTCCGGTGAACGACGCGACCGAATTAGATGAAGGTGCTGTGGTGACCGCATATTTCAATGCAGACCGGGTAATTATCGCCACATTGTGCTAAGCGCATTGACAACCTCACCAACACTGAGTATCCCTGACATCTGTTGCTGCAAAAAATGGGATAACACATGTCATCATTGCATATTTCGCAAGGCACGTTTCGTCTTAGCGATACCCGTACCTTATCGCTGCCAGAGTTAACCCTTCGCGCCGGAGAAAGCTGGGCGTTTGTAGGCACGAATGGCAGCGGAAAATCCGCGCTGGCCCGCGCTCTGGCAGGCGAATTAACCCAGCTGAAGGGTGAGCGTCAGTGCACCTTTACCCGGCTTACGCGCCTTTCCTTTGAACAGCTGCAAAAGCTGGTCAGCGATGAGTGGCAGCGTAACAATACCGATTTGCTCAGCCCCGGCGAAGAAGATACCGGCCGCACGACGGCGGACATTATCCAGGATGAGATAAAAGATCCTGCCCGCTGTCAGCAGCTGGCGGAGCAATTTGGCATTACCGCCCTGCTTAACCGCCGCTTTAAATATCTCTCTACCGGCGAGACGCGCAAAACGCTGCTGTGTCAGGCGCTGATGAGCGAGCCGGAACTCCTGATTCTGGATGAACCGTTTGACGGACTGGATGTGCAGTCCCGCGCGCAGCTGGCAGCGTTGCTGGCGTCGCTTAACCAGCAGGGATACACCCTTGTGCTGGTCCTTAACCGCTTTGATGAGATCCCGGATTTCGTACATTACGCGGGCGTGCTGGCGGACTGTAGCCTGACCGAAACCGGCGAGAAAGCCGTACTGCTCCGGCAGGCGCTAATTGCACAGCTGGCCCACAGCGAGAAACTGGACGGTATTGCGCTGCCGGAGCCGGATGCCCCTTCGGCACGCCACGGGCTGGAACCTGACCAGCCGCGCATTGTGCTGCGCGATGGGGTGGTTGCTTACGACGATCGCCCTATTCTTAATCATCTCAGCTGGACGGTTAATCCTGGTGAGCACTGGCAGATCGTCGGCCCCAACGGGGCGGGTAAATCCACGCTGCTAAGCCTGATCACTGGCGATCACCCGCAGGGTTACAGCAACGATTTGACCCTCTTCGGCCGCCGCCGCGGCAGCGGGGAAACCATCTGGGATATCAAAAAGCATATCGGTTATGTCAGCAGCAGCCTGCATCTGGACTACCGGGTGAGCACTACGGTGCGAAACGTGATCCTCTCTGGCTTCTTCGATTCCATTGGTATTTATCAGGCGGTATCCGACAAGCAGCACAAGCTGGCGCAGCAGTGGCTGGATATTCTGGGTATGGACAACCGGGTAGCCGATGCGCCATTCCACAGCCTGTCGTGGGGGCAGCAGCGGCTGGCATTGATCGTCCGCGCGCTGGTTAAGCATCCTACTCTGCTGATTCTTGATGAACCGTTGCAGGGGCTGGATCCCCTCAACCGTCAGCTGATCCGCCGCTTTGTGGATGTCCTGATTAGCGAAGGTGAAACCCAGCTGCTGTTTGTCTCCCACCATGCTGAGGATGCCCCATCCTGCATCACCCATCGGCTGGAATTTGTGCCTGACGGCGAGCATTACCGCTACCTGCTGAGCAAAATCGATTAACGCGTGGAGGGCGCTGCCCTCCGCTTTTCAGACAACCTGCAACAATACATCTCTATCTCTTTGATCTACAATGCACTCAGTCTGTGAAAAAGCGCCTGTGAAAACCAGTGTAAACGATACCACTATTTTATCCCATGTCACACTTTTCGCGTCTCTGATATGCTATGGTTAATTCATACCATAAGCCTAATGGAGCGAAATATGCGAGTTCTGGTAACAGGTGGTAGCGGTTACATAGGAAGTCATACCTGCGTACAACTTCTGCAAAGCGGCCACGATGTCGTCATTCTTGATAACCTGTGCAACAGTAAGCGCAGCGTGCTGCCGGTCATTGAACGCCTTGCGGGTAAACAGCCGACTTTCGTGGAAGGCGATATCCGCAATGAAGCATTGATGACTGAAATCCTTCACGATCACGCGATTGAAACCGTTATCCACTTCGCGGGCCTGAAAGCGGTGGGCGAATCGGTAGCAAAACCGCTTGAGTACTACGACAACAACGTCAACGGTACCCTGCGTCTGATCTCCGCCATGCGTGCGGCGAACGTTAAAAACTTTATCTTCAGCTCTTCCGCGACCGTCTACGGCGATCAGCCAAAAATTCCTTACGTTGAAAGCTTCCCGACCGGTACGCCGCAAAGCCCGTATGGCAAAAGCAAGCTGATGGTCGAGCAGATCCTGACCGACCTGCAAAAAGCCCAGCCTGAGTGGAGCATCGCGCTGCTGCGCTACTTCAACCCGGTTGGCGCGCATCCGTCAGGCGACATGGGTGAAGATCCGCAGGGCATTCCAAATAACCTGATGCCGTATATCGCGCAGGTTGCCGTAGGGCGTCGCGACTCCCTGGCGATTTTTGGTAACGATTATCCCACCGAAGACGGCACCGGCGTGCGCGATTACATTCACGTGATGGATCTGGCCGACGGCCACGTGGCGGCGATGCAGCAGCTGGCGGATAAACCGGGCGTGCATATTTACAACCTCGGCGCCGGCGTCGGCAGCAGCGTGCTGGATGTGGTGAATGCCTTCAGTAAAGCCTGCGGCAAGCCAGTGAAGTATCACTTTGCGCCGCGTCGTGATGGCGACCTCCCGGCTTACTGGGCCGATGCCACCAAAGCGGATAAAGAGCTTAACTGGCGTGTTACCCGCACGCTTGATGAAATGGCACAGGATACCTGGCACTGGCAGTCACGCCATCCGCAGGGTTATCCGGATTAAGGATTTGTCATGACACAATTCAATCCCGTCGATCACCCGCATCGTCGTTTTAACCCGCTCAGCGGGCAATGGATTTTAGTTTCACCGCATCGCGCCAAGCGCCCCTGGCAGGGGGCGCAAGAGACGCCTGCCAAACAGTCGCTGCCGCAGCACGATCCGGACTGCTTCCTCTGTCCGGGCAACACGCGCGTGACGGGCGATACAAACCCGAACTACAAAGGCACCTTCGTTTTCACTAACGATTTTGCGGCGCTGATGACCGACACGCCGGACGCGCCGGAAAACCACGACCCGCTGATGCGCTGTGAAAGCGCCCGCGGCACCAGCCGCGTGATCTGCTTCTCTCCCGATCACAGCAAAACGCTGCCGGAGCTGAGCGTTGAGGCGCTGAAAGAGGTGGTCAGCACCTGGCAGGCGCAAACGGCGGAGCTGGGCCAGACCTATCCGTGGGTGCAGGTATTTGAAAATAAAGGCGCGGCGATGGGCTGCTCTAACCCGCATCCGCACGGCCAGATCTGGGCGAACAGCTTCCTGCCGAACGAAGCCGAACGTGAAGACCGGCTGCAAAAAGCCTATTTCGCCCAGAACGGTTCGCCGATGCTGGTGGATTACACCCAGCGTGAACTGGCGGACGGCAGCCGCACTGTGGTGGAAACCGAGCACTGGCTTGCGGTAGTCCCTTACTGGGCGGCGTGGCCGTTTGAAACGCTGCTGCTGCCAAAGGCCCATGTTCAGCGTATTACGGACCTCAGCGACGCCCAGCGAGACGACCTTGCCCTGGCGCTGAAAAAACTGACCAGCCGCTACGACAACCTGTTCCAGTGTTCCTTCCCCTACTCCATGGGCTGGCACGGTGCGCCGTTTAACGGCGAAGAGAATCAACACTGGCGGTTACATGCACACTTCTATCCGCCGCTGCTGCGTTCTGCGACGGTACGTAAATTCATGGTGGGCTATGAAATGCTGGCGGAAACCCAGCGCGACCTGACGGCGGAACAGGCGGCAGAACGCCTGCGTGCCGTTAGCGACGTCCATTACCGCGAATCAGGAGTTTAAAAATGAGTCTGAAAGATAAAACACAATCCCTGTTTGCTGAAAAATTTGGCTACCCTGCCACCCATATTATCCAGGCGCCAGGCCGCGTTAATCTGATCGGCGAGCACACCGACTATAACGACGGTTTTGTCCTGCCGTGTGCCATCGACTACCAGACGGTGATCGCCTGCACGAAACGTTCAGATCGTAACGTGCGAGTGATCGCCGCGGATTACGGCAACGAAATTGACGAATTTTCCCTTGATGCGCCGATCGTGACCCACGACAGCCAGCAGTGGTCGAACTATGTTCGCGGCGTGGTGAAGCATCTTCTGAAGCGTAACAAGAATTTCGGCGGGGCCGATCTGGTGATCAGCGGCAACGTGCCGCAAGGGGCGGGATTAAGCTCTTCCGCATCGCTGGAAGTGGCGGTCGGCACCGTGTTCCAGCAGCTTTATCATCTGCCGCTGGACGGGGCGCAAATCGCCCTCAACGGTCAGGAAGCGGAAAACCAGTTCGTGGGCTGCAACTGCGGCATTATGGATCAGCTGATTTCCGCGCTGGGCAAGAAAGAACATGCTTTGCTGATTGACTGCCGCTCCCTCGGGACCAAAGCGGTTCCACTGCCAAAAGGTGCGGCTGTGGTGATCATCAACAGCAACTTCAAACGCACACTGGTGGGGAGCGAGTACAACACCCGCCGCGAGCAGTGTGAAACCGGCGCGCGCTTCTTCCAGCAGCCAGCCCTGCGTGATGTCTCACTTGACGAATTTAACAAGGTTGCCCACGAACTGGATCCGGTTGTCACGAAGCGCGTGCGTCACGTGCTGACGGAAAATGCCCGTACCGTAGAAGCCGCCTCCGCGCTGGCGAAAGGTGACCTGAAACGGATGGGCGAGCTGATGGCCGAATCGCATGCCTCCATGCGCGACGATTTCGAAATCACCGTGCCACAAATCGACACCCTGGTTGAAATTGTGAAAGCCACGATTGGCGACAAAGGCGGCGTGCGTATGACCGGGGGGGGATTTGGCGGCTGTGTCGTCGCCCTGGTGCCGGAAGAGCTGGTCCCTGCCATTCAGGACGCGGTGGCTAAACAGTACGAAGCCAAAACGGGCATCAAAGAAACTTTCTATGTCTGCAAAGCATCACAAGGAGCCGGACAGTGCTAAACGAAACACCTACTCTCGCACCGGATGGTCTGCCGTATCGCCTGTTAACCCTGCGCAACAGCGCCGGGATGGTGGTTACGCTGATGGACTGGGGCGCAACGTTACTTTCTGCCCGCGTACCAATGCCTGACGGCAGCGTGCGCGAAACCCTGCTCGGCTGCGCATCGCCCGAGCAATATATCGAGCAGACCGCTTTTCTGGGCGCATCCATAGGCCGCTACGCCAACCGCATCGCCAGAAGCCGGTTTACGCTGGACGGCGTAACCTATTCCCTGCTTGCCAGCCAGGGTGAAAATCAGCTGCACGGCGGCCCGGAAGGGTTTGATAAACGTCGCTGGAAGATTGTGCAGCAAAATGACGGTGAGGTCTGGTTCTCTCTGGACTCCCTCGACGGAGACCAGGGCTTCCCGGGCAATCTCACCGCAACCGCACGCTTTACCCTGACCGAAGATAATCGTATCGCCATTGAGTACCGCGCGATCGTCGACAAGCCGTGCCCGGTCAACCTGACTAACCACGCCTATTTCAACCTTGACGGCAATCAGACCGATGTCCGCAGCCACAAACTCCAGATCCTGGCGGACGCGTATCTGCCGGTCGATGAGATGGGGATCCCTTATCAGGGGCTGAAACCGGTAAGCGGTAATAGCCTTGATTTCCGTCAGCCGAAAACCATCGCCCAGGATTTCCTGAGTGATGACGATCAGCGCAAGGTGAAAGGCTACGACCACGCTTTCCTGTTGCAGGCGAAAGGCGATCTTTCTCAACCTGCCGCACAGGTCTGGTCTGCGGATGAGAAGTTACAGATGACGGTCTACACCACCGCCCCTGCCCTGCAGTTCTACTCCGGTAACTACCTGGAGGGGACCACGGCACGTGAACATAACGACTACGCCGCCTGGCAAGGTCTGGCGCTGGAGAGCGAGTTCCTGCCGGACAGTCCTAACCATCCTGAATGGCCGCAGCCTGACTGTGTGCTGCGTCCGGGTGAAGAGTACGTAAGCGTCACAGAGTATCATTTCATTCCGCGCGCATAATGTCCGGCGGCGCTACGCGTGCACGGGCCTACGAATGAAGGCCGGATAAGCGAAGCGCCATCCGGCAAAAAGCCTGGCCCTCACCGCGAGGGCTTTTTTCCGCTCAGCTTGCTGAAAATAGCGGCGATCGCAGACAAAATCATAACCCTGGATTCACATGCATCTTACACTCTCGAACTATTTTCGCTATGGTTAGGGTTAAGCGTTGCTGCTGGCACAGTCACGGCAATATAATGAGAATTGTTATCATTCAAAATGCTTGAGGAGTAAGAAATGGCTAATACTAAGCTTGTCCTGGTGCGCCACGGCGAAAGCCAGTGGAACAACGAAAACCGCTTCACCGGTTGGTATGACGTTGATCTGTCCGAGAAAGGCGTGAGCGAAGCAAAAGCGGCAGGTAAACTGCTGAAAGAAGAAGGCTTCACCTTTGACTTTGCTTACACCTCTGTGCTGAAACGTGCCATCCATACCCTGTGGAACATTCTGGACGAGCTGGATCAGGCCTGGCTGCCGGTTGAGAAATCCTGGAAACTGAACGAGCGTCACTACGGTGCGCTGCAAGGTCTGAACAAAGCAGAAACCGCAGAAAAATACGGTGACGAGCAGGTTAAGCAGTGGCGTCGTGGTTTTGCGGTCACGCCTCCAGAGCTGAGCAAAGATGACGAGCGCTACCCGGGCCACGATCCGCGTTACGCGAAGCTGACTGAGGCTGAACTGCCGCAGACCGAAAGCCTGGCGCTGACCATCGACCGTGTTGTGCCTTACTGGAACGAAACCATTCTGCCACGCCTGAAAAGCGGCGAGCGCGTCATTATCGCTGCTCACGGTAACTCCCTGCGTGCGCTGGTGAAATACCTGGACAACATGGGTGAAGATGAAATTCTCGAGCTGAACATCCCTACCGGCGTGCCGCTGGTGTACGAGTTCGACGAAAACTTCAAGCCAGTTAAACATTACTACCTGGGTAACGCCGACGAAATCGCTGCAAAAGCGGCGGCCGTGGCGAACCAGGGTAAAGCGAAGTAATTTTCGCCGGACATAAAAAAAGCGTGGAGCAATCCACGCTTTTTTATTGCCCGCGATAAACTTAACCGCGACGCGCTTTTACCGCATCCGCCAGCTGACGCAGGATCGCATCGGTATCATCCCAGCCAATGCAGGCATCCGTCACGCTCTTACCGTAGACCAGCGGCTCGCTGCCCTCCAGGTTCTGATTGCCTTCCACCAGATGGCTCTCAATCATCACCCCAATCACTGCGCGTTCACCGTTGGCGATTTGCTGACAAACGTCTGCACCAACTTCCATCTGCTTTTTGAACTGTTTGCTTGAGTTCGCATGGCTGAAATCGATCATGATCTGCGGCGCCAGTCCCGCTTTCTCCAGACCCGCCTTCACTTCCGCCACGTGTTTTGCGCTGTAGTTAGGCTCTTTACCGCCGCGCAGAATGATATGGCAATCGCCATTACCGCTGGTATTCACGATAGCCGAGTGGCCCCACTTAGTCACCGACAGGAAGCAGTGCGGCGCGCCAGCCGCATTGATGGCATCAATAGCGACTTTGATGGTGCCATCAGTGCCGTTTTTGAAACCCACCGGGCATGACAGGCCAGACGCCAGCTCACGGTGAACCTGCGATTCAGTCGTACGCGCACCAATAGCGCCCCAGCTCATCAGGTCAGCCAGATACTGCGGCGTGATCATATCGAGGAATTCTCCGGCAGCAGGCAGCCCGCTGTCGTTAATCTCCAGCAGCAGCTTACGCGCAATACGCAGGCCGTCGTTGATCTGGAAACTGTTGTCCATGTGCGGATCGTTGATCAACCCTTTCCAGCCCACGGTGGTACGCGGTTTTTCGAAATAAACGCGCATCACAATTTCCAGTTCGCCCTTCAGCTCTTCGCGCAGGGTGAGCAGACGTGACGCGTACTCTTTGGCCGCAGCAGGATCGTGAATGGAGCACGGTCCGATGACCACCAGAAGACGATCGTCGCTACCTTTCAGGATCTTGTGGATCGCCTTGCGGGCATGAGACACCGTGTTGGCGGCATTTTCGGTGGCGGGGAATTTTTCAAGGAGCGCTACGGGAGGTAATAACTCATTGATCTCTTTAATGCGTAAATCGTCGTTCTGATAATTCATCTTCTTTCCGGCTCTGCCATATCTTTAGTAATGAAAGCAATGCTTTCAATCTAACTTGTCGGTCACGAAGTGTAAACGGGATTTTACACTTCGCGCAGATAATTCCTGGAATTCGCCTAAAATACGCAACAAAATAGCGAAAAATGAGATCTCGCCTAAGCTTTTTACTTGTAACGACTGTTTTTAAATATTTATACGCGATTCCATCCTGACATAATTCAGGAATCTGGGATCTTTCGCCACTGAACAAGATGCACTGTTGGAGAATGTTATCCAGCGTAACGATAAGAACAGGAGCACCATGATGAAAATGACGAAACTGACTACGCTTTTCCTGACGGCAACCCTTACCCTGGCAAGCGGTAGCGTACTGGCAGCCGATACAGGCTCCTCCGGCAGCAACGGCGACGCGAATGCCGCTGCCGAAGCGGGCCAGGTTGCGCCGGATGCAAAACAGAATATCGCGCCAAATAATGTTGATAACAGTAATATCAACACGGGCAATACCAACACCGGCGGTACGAATACCGGCACGATGAACCATGACGGTATGAGCACTGACAAAGTTCACAAAAACTCAATGTGTAAAGACGGGAAATGCCCGGACCCGAATGACAAAGTGGGCAGCGATGCCAATACCAAAACGGACGGTACTACCCAGTAATCTTCCGTAAGGTAAAAGAGGGAGAGCGAATGCTCTCCTTTTTTATTTAAGCTCTTAAAAACGCTACACTAAAAATAATAATAAATCAGGAACGATACCATGGCGCACTCCCACTCCCATTCCCACTCCACTGGCGATGAAAATGCCAAACGGCTTCTGCTGGCTTTTGGCGTCACTGCCACCTTTATGATTATTGAGGTGACAGGCGGACTGATCTCCGGATCGCTGGCGCTGCTGGCCGATGCCGGGCATATGCTGACCGACGCTGCCGCGCTCCTGTTTGCTCTGCTGGCCGTGCAGTTTGCCCGTCGCCCTCCCAATGCCCGCCACACCTTTGGCTGGCTCAGACTCACCACACTTGCTGCGTTCGTGAATGCGATTGCACTGGTGGTTATTACCATTCTTATCGTCTGGGAGGCGTTTCAGCGCTTTCGTCATCCACAACCGGTAGCCGGAACGACGATGATGGTGATTGCTATTGCCGGGTTGGTCGCCAATATTCTGGCATTCTGGATATTGCACCGCGGCAGCAGCGAAAAAAATCTGAACGTACGGGCCGCGGCGCTTCACGTGCTGGGCGATCTGCTGGGTTCCGTAGGTGCCATCGTCGCCGCGCTGATCATTATGGGTACGGGCTGGACCCCCATCGACCCGATTCTTTCCGTGCTGGTATCGTGCCTTGTATTACGCAGTGCCTGGCGGCTGTTGAAAGAGAGCGTGAATGAACTGCTGGAAGGCGCTCCCACGTCGCTGGATATTGGCGAGCTAAAACGCAATCTGTGTCGTTCCATTCCTGAAGTCCGTAACGTTCACCACGTTCACGTCTGGCTGGTGGGTGAGAAACCGCTTATGACGCTGCACGTTCAGGTTATTCCGCCCCACGATCACGATGCGTTGCTTGAACGTATTCGGCACTTCCTTGAGCATCACTACGAAATTGCGCACTCCACCATCCAGATGGAGTATCAGCCCTGTAACGGGCCAGACTGTCACCTGAACGAGGCGCAGTCCGGCCACTCACACGAGCATCACCATTAGTGGGAAAGCGCGCGAGAGCCACGCTCACGCGCGCTGTTGATCCACATGCGGCTACCGTTCAGGGCAATGACGGTCAGCAGCATATACTCCAGCGACATGGCATAAACGCCCTGACGGGCAAAAATCACCACGCTAATCACGTTGATGACCACCCACAGCAGCCAGTTTTCAACGTATTTACGGGTCATCAGGATCATTGCGGCAATCGACAGCACCATCATGCAGGAATCCCAGAACGGGAAGGCATCAGGCTGAAGCTCAGGCATCGTCACGTTTAATCCCAGACCCGACATGACCGAGACCGCCACGCGCGTCAGGAAGGCAAATACCGGGTCAATAAAGATGGTCATAAAGCCGATTGCCACCACGCAGGCCGCGAGCCAGGCAATGGCTTTTGGCAACGGCAGCCAGCGGATTTGCAGCTCCGCCTCCTGCTGACTGTTTTGCCGCGACCAGGCGTACCAGCCATAGATATTGGCCGCGAAGAAGAACAGCTGCAGAAGCAGGCTGGCGTAGAGCTGGATCTGGAAGAAGATGATCGCAAACAGCGTGACGTTTATCAGCCCGAACGCATAGTTACTGATCTTCTCAAGGCTGGCCAGCCAGATACAGAGTAAACCGGCCAGCGTACCTACCGCTTCAATCCACGACAGGTCATAGCCGCCCGCACCAATCGGGATATGAACCAGGATGTTCTGTGTGCTAAAAAAATCCATTTTTTCTCCGGGGCGTAATAAGTTAAGTACGTAGTGTAGCCGCAAAATCCAGCATACGGTTAAGCGGAATTAACGCGCCTTCGCGCAGGGCGGCGTCTACGTGGATCTCATGCGCTGCGCCCCCGATCTCCAGCCCCTCCGCTATCGCCTTAAGTCCATTCATCGCCATCCACGGGCAGTGCGCGCAGCTTCGACAGGTCGCCCCTTCTCCGGCGGTTGGCGCTTCGAGCAGCTCTTTTTCTGGTACGGCCTGCTGCATTTTATAGAAGATACCGCGATCGGTCGCCACGATGAGCTGCTTGTGCGGCAGGGTTTTTGCCGCGTTTATCAACTGGCTGGTTGAGCCGACGGCGTCCGCCATCTCAACAATCGACTGCGGCGACTCCGGATGCACCAGAATTGCGGCCTGCGGGTATAAGCGTTTCATCCTGGTCAGTGCCTGGGTCTTAAACTCGTCGTGAACGATACAGGCGCCCTGCCAGCACAGTACATCCGCACCGGTCTGTTTTTGTACGTAGTTTCCCAGGTGACGATCGGGCGCCCAGATGATTTTCTCCCCCAGGCTGTCCAGATGTTCAATCAGCTCAACGGCGATACTGGACGTTACTACCCAGTCTGCCCGGGCTTTCACCGCCGCAGACGTATTGGCATAGACCACCACGGTACGGTCAGGGTGGGCATCACAGAAGGCAGTGAACTCATCAATCGGGCAACCGAGGTCAAGAGAACATTCGGCATTCAGCGTAGGCATCAGAATCGTTTTTTCCGGGCTGAGGATTTTTGCCGTTTCACCCATAAAACGAACCCCCGCGACCAGCAGCGTGGAGGCTGAATGCTTAGCACCGAAACGCGCCATCTCCAGGGAGTCTGAGATACAGCCACCCGTCTCTTCCGCCAGCTGCTGAATTTCCGGGTCGGTGTAGTAATGCGCCACCATCACCGCATCACGCTCTTTAAGGAGGCGCTTGATTTTTTCACGATAGAACTGCTTCTCATCCCGGCTTAGCGGAGCTGGCTTCGGCGGGAAGGGATAGATTGCGGTTTCGGGATCAAACATCACACTCATTATGGCTTCTCGTTTTACTGGCTTAACAATATTGCCTGAATCGCCACGGATAATCTAGACACTTCCTAGCCGTTGATAATACTGGTTTTCATATTCTGTCGGTGACATCTGATCGCTGGAACCATGCCGACGCTTACTGTTATAAAACATTTCGATGTAATCA